>NZ_QPJY01000001.1:660174-958330 GCF_003337735.1 Thioalbus denitrificans
GCTGGAGCCGGGCAGGCTCTACAACATCGGCTTCGCCATCCATGATGATTACAGCGCCGCCCGCTGGCACCACGTGTCGGTGGGCTACAAGCTGGGGCTCGACAACCCCGACGCCGAGATCAATGTCACGGCCCAGTAACCGTGTCCGGTCCGGCGATCCGCTCCCCGCGGATCGCCGGGACCACCGGCAGGAGAGGCGGAACGAACCGCCCGAACACCACAGGAGGTACAGCCAGATGATCAGAATGTCTCCGACACTGCTGTGCGGGATGCTGCTGGTACTCGCCACCGGGGTCCGGGCCGGTGGTGAGCCGGTGGAGATCACCATTCGCGACTACGCGTTCCAGCCCGCGGCGATCACCGTGCCGGCCGGCACCACGGTGCGCTGGGTCAACCGGGAGAAGCGCCAGTATCACAGCGTCTGGTTCGAGGCGCTGGGCGAGCCGGAGCCCGACTACATCTTCCCGGAGGAGTCCTACGAGCGCAGCTTCGACTCGCCGGGCGAATTTCCCTACCGCTGCGGACCCCATCCGGAGATGCGCGGCATGGTAACGGTGAGCGAGTGAGCGGGTGCCCGGCATGATCCCGTTGCGACTTGCCCGCCCGGGCGTCGCCCTGCTGCTGCTCGGCATCGCGGCCGCCGGCGTGGCCGGGCCGGCGCCGGCCCGGCAGGCGGAGCTGCTGCACATGCTGCGCCACGACTGCGGCTCCTGCCACGGCATGACCCTGCGCGGCGGGCTGGGACCGCCGCTGCTGCCCGAAACCCTCGGTCCGAAGGACCCCGACACGCTCACCGCCACGGTCCTCCATGGCCGGCTGGGCACACCCATGCCGCCCTGGCGCGGCATCCTGACCGCCGACGAGGCGGCCTGGCTGGTGAAGATTCTGCGCGAAGGAGTTCCCGATGCCCCGTAACCTGTCCGGACTGGCCCTACTGTTGCTCCTGGCCCTGTTGGCCGGCGGCTGTGCCACCCACCCGGTCTCCGAAGCGCCGGGCCTGCGCGCCACCGGCGACCTGGGCCTGGTCATCGAGCGCGCCGCGGGCCGCGTGGCACTGGTGGAGACCACCGGGCGCACGAAGCTCGCCGAGATCGAGGGGCTGGGGGATCTCTCCCACGCCTCCATCGTCTACTCCCGCGACGAGCGCTACGCCTACGTCTTCGGCCGCGACGGCGGCCTGACCAAGGTGGATCTCCTGCGCCCGGGCATCGTGCGCCGGATCATCCAGTCGGGCAACAGCATCGGCGGGGCCATTTCCCAGGACGGCCGGCTGGTGGCGGTCTCCAACTACGAGCCGGGCGGGGTGAAGATCTTCGATGCCGACACCCTGGAGCTGAAGCTCGACATCCCGGCCACCTACGGCAGCGAGGGCAAGCGCTCCAAGGTGGTGGGGCTGGTGGACGCCCCCGGGCGGCGTTTCGTCTTCAGCCTCTATGACGCCGGCGAGATCTGGATCGCCGACCTGTCCGACCCGGCGCAGCCCGAGGTGCGCCGCTTCCGGGATATCGGGCGGCTGCCCTACGACGGGCTGGTGACCCCCGACGGCAGGTACTACATCGCCGGCCTGTTCGGCGAGGACGGCCTGGCGCTGCTCGATCTCTGGAATCCCGATGCCGGCGTGCGGCGCATCCTGGCCGACTACGGCCGCGGCAACGAGAAGCTGCCCGTCTACAAGATGCCCCACCTCGAAGGCTGGGCCATGGCGGGCGGCTATGCCTTCCT
Organism: Thioalbus denitrificans; assembly: GCF_003337735.1. Taxonomy (NCBI): domain Bacteria; kingdom Pseudomonadati; phylum Pseudomonadota; class Gammaproteobacteria; order Chromatiales; family Ectothiorhodospiraceae; genus Thioalbus; species Thioalbus denitrificans. The sequence continues at coordinate 661,897 of NZ_QPJY01000001.1, forward strand.
GCCGGGGGTCGGTCATCACGAAGTGCTGGTGATAGACCGCGACACCTGGACCCAGGTGCGGCGCATTCCCGTCCACAGCCAGCCGGTGTTCGTCATGGGCCGCCCCGACGGCCGCCACGTGTGGGTCAACTTCGCCTTCCCGGACAACGACACCGTCCAGGTCATCGACGTGGCCACGCTGGAGGTGATCCATACCTTCAGGCCGGGCAAGGGCGTGCTGCACATGGAGTTCACCCCCCGCGGCGAGGAGGTGTGGGTCTCCGTGCGCGACCTGGACCGGGTGAAGGTCTACGACACGCAGACCTTCGAGCAGCTCACCGAGATCGAGGCCGACAAGCCCAGCGGGATCTTCTTCACCCCCCGGGCGCACCGGATCGGCCTGTAGCCGAGGCTTCACAGTCCGGGGACCGCGCAGCGGGCCCGGTACGGAGGGAGAGCGGAATGGGACATGCCGGCAGCAGAACACCGGAACCGCGGGAGACGCCCGCGGCCTGGGCCGGGCTGAGCGAGCTGGAGCGCCGCCTGCTCAACGATTTCCAGCGCGACTTCCCCCTGGTGCCCGAGCCCTGGGCGGAGCTGGCCCGGACCCTGGGAACGGAGGCCGCCGTGGTCACCGAGGCGCTGTGGCAGCTGCGCGGCCAGGGCATGGTGAGCCGCGTCGGCCCGGTGTTCCGGCCCCACAGCGTCGGCACCAGCACGCTGGCCGCCATGGCGGTGCCGCCCGAGCGGCTGGAGGCGGTGGCCAGGCAGGTCAGCGCCTGTGCGCAGGTGAATCACAACTACGAGCGCGAGCACCGGCTCAACCTCTGGTTCGTCGTGGCCGCGGCCGATGAGGCGCAGCTCGAACGCTGTCTCCGGGACATCACCCGGGAGACGGGCCTGGAGGTGCTCTCGCTGCCCCTGCTGGAGGCCTATCACCTGGACCTGGGCTTCGACCTCCACGGCAAGCGTCGCCGCCGGCAGCCGCCGCCCGGGCACGCCGCACCGGCGCGGACCCGCCTGCGGGATCCGGCCGATCTCGCCCTGGTGGCGGCCGTGCAGCAGGGGCTGCCCCTGGTGCCGCGCCCCTTCGCGGCCGTGGGCGCCCAGGCCGGGCTGGCGGAGGCGGAGGTCATCGAACGGCTGCGGGCCTGGCATGCGGGCGGTGTCATCAGCCGCATCGGCGTGGTGGTCCGTCACCACGAGCTGGGTTTCCGCGCCAACGCCATGGTGGTGTGGGACATACCGGACGCACGGGTGAGCGAGACCGGCTGGTGCATGGCGGGCTTCGACTTCGTCACCCTCTGCTACCAGCGGCCGCGGCGGCTGCCCCGGTGGCGCTACAACCTCTTCTGCATGATCCACGGCCGTGACCGCGAGGAGGTCCTGGAACAGGTGGCGGAGCTGGAGCGGGGCTGCGGGCTCGAAGCCGCACCCCACGAGGTGCTGTTCAGCGTCCGCCGCTTCAAGCAGTGCGGCGCGCGCTACCAGGGCTTCGGCAACGGCGCGCGGCCGCAGGCGCGCAGCGCATGAAGCTGGACGCCCTCGACCGGGCCATCATCAACGGTCTGCAGGGCGGATTCCCCGTCTGCGAGCGGCCCTACGCCGCGGCCGCCGCGCGGCTCGGCACCACCGAGGCGGAGCTGATCGAACGGCTGGAGCGGCTGCTCGAAGCGGGACTGCTGAGCCGTTTCGGCCCCATGTACCACGCTGAGCGCATGGGCGGCGGGCTGACCCTGGCCGCCCTGCATGCCGGGCCGGAGGCCTACGAGCGGGTGGCCGAACAGGTCAACGCCCACCCCGAGGTGGCCCACAACTATGCCCGCGAGCACCACCTCGACATGTGGTTCGTGCTGGCCACCGAGACTCCGGAGCGCATCGCCGAGGTGATCGCGGCGATCGAGGCGGAAACCGGCTGCCGGGTGTTCAACCTGCCCAAGCTGGAGGAGTTCTTCGTCGGGCTCCGGTTCGAGGTCTGAGAAATGCCTGGCCACAGAGGGCACATAATGCACAGAGAGCAGCGGGAAGACGGAGGATGGGGGTCCCGGATGGGGCCGCCCCACCGGGGGGAGGCGCCGGGGATGGGCTGCGGCGTCATGGGTGCGGATGCCGCGGATTTCCTCCGTGCACTCTGTGCCCTCGGTGGCACAGCATGGCCCAACCCGCGGGTATCGGCCAAATGGCGTTGAGCGAAGCGCAGGATGATCGCGCCATAGACGCGCTGGACCGGGCCATCGTCGCCGCCACCCAGGCGGGGCTGCCGCTGGTGCCGGAGCCCTACCGCCAGGTGGCCGAGGCGCTCGGGGTGGAGGCGGAAGAGGTGATGGCACGCCTGCGGCGCATGCTGGAGAGCGGTGTCATCCGCCGCATCGGCGTGGTGCCGAACCACTACGCCCTGGGCTACCGCGCCAACGCCATGGTGGTCTGGGATCTCCCGGACGCGCGCATCGCCGAGCTGGGGCGGCGCATCGGGGCGCTGGAGTTCGTCAGCCACTGCTACCACCGCCCGCGCCATCCGCCCGAGTGGCCCTACAACCTCTTCACCATGGTGCACGGGCGCAGCCGGGAGGAGACCGAAGCCAAGGTGGGCATGATCGCCGCGATGCTGGGCGAGGCCGACCGCGGCCACCAGCTGCTCTACAGCAGCCGCATCCTGAAGAAGACCAGCCTGCGGCTGGGCGGCTGAGGCTTTCACCCCACGACTTGACCTGGGTAAAGGCGGATAGCGCCGCAGTACACTAGATCACCATACACGGGCGAACAGGCCGGAGGGACCATGTTCCGGGTCACACAGTATCTGCAGTATCTGGAGAATCCCACCCCGCCGGGGCCGCTGCGCGCCCCGCCGGGGCCGGTGGTGATCTGGAACCTGGTGCGGCGCTGCAATCTCACCTGCAAGCACTGCTACTCCATCTCCGCCGACACCGATTTCCCCGGCGAGCTCTCCACCGACGAGGTCTACCGGGTGATGGACGACCTCAAGGCCTTCGGCGTGCCGGTGCTGATCCTCTCCGGCGGCGAGCCGCTGCTGCGCCCGGACATCTTCGACATCTCCCGCCGCGCCAAGGCCATGGGGTTCTACGTGGGGCTGTCCAGCAACGGCACCCTCATCGACGCCGGCGCCATCGACGCCATCGCCGCGGTGGGCTACGACTACGTGGGCATCAGCATCGACGGTCTCGAGCAGACCCACGACCGGTTCCGGCGCAAGGAGGGCGCGTTCCGGGAGGCCCTGCGCGGGGTGCGGCTGTGCCGGGAGCGCGGGCTGAAGGTGGGGCTGCGCTTCACCCTCACCCGCGACAATGCCCACGATCTTCCGGCGCTGCTCGACCTGATGGAGGCCGAGGGGGTGGACAAGTTCTACCTCTCCCACCTCAACTATGCCGGCCGCGGCAACAAGAACCGCGGCGACGATGCGGTCCACCGCATGACCCGCGAGGCCATGGATCTGCTGTTCGACACCGCCTGGCGCCAGATCCAGGCGGGGCGGCCGCGGGAGTACGTCACCGGCAACAACGACGCCGACGGCGTCTACCTGCTGCAGTGGGCGCGCAGCCGCTTCCCGGCGCGGGTGGTGGCGGGGCTCGAGGAGCGCCTGCGCCGCTGGGGCGGCAACGCCTCGGGAGTGAACGTGGCCAACATCGACAATCTCGGCCACGTGCATCCCGACACCATGTGGTGGCACCACGATCTCGGCAGCGTGCGCGAGCGTCCGTTCTCCGACATCTGGATGGACACCCGCGACCCGCTGATGGCCGGTCTCAAGCAGCACCCGCGCCCGGTCACGGGCCGCTGCGGCCGCTGCCGCTGGCTGGCGATCTGCAACGGCAACACCCGCGTGCGCGCCCACCAGCTCACCGGCGACTACTGGGCCGAGGATCCCGGCTGCTACCTCACCGATGCGGAGGTGGCGCCGGAGCAGCCCGAACCGCGGGTGCGGGCGGGATGAGGCCCATGCCGCGAAGAGCCACCCAAGGCGGCAGCCGCTCCGGGAATGCGCCGGCAGCGGCGCGGGCGCCCCTGCGCGAACCCGGGGAGGGCTGAAGGTGGCCGGCCGGGAGCACTGGGAGGAGGTCTACACGGCGAAGGCCGAGGACCAGGTGAGCTGGTTCCAGGAGCGGCCCACCTGCTCCCTGGAGCTGATCCGGGCCACCGGCCTGGGCCCGGCGGAGCGGCTGGTGGACGTGGGCGGCGGCGCTTCGCGGTTGGTGGATGCCCTGCTGGAGGAAGGCTACCGGGACATCACCGTGGTCGATATCGCCGGGACGGCCCTGGCCCAGGCCCGCGCCCGCCTGGGCGCGCGGGCGGCGGCGGTCGCCTGGCGCGCGGCCGATGTCCTGGCCGGCGGCCTGGGCGGTCCCTTCGCGCTCTGGCACGACCGGGCGGTATTCCACTTCCTGACCGCTGCGGAGCAGCGGGCCCGCTATCGGGAGGTCCTGGAGGCGGAGGTTCCACCGGGCGGCCAGGTCATCATCGCCACCTTCGCCCACGATGGGCCGGAGCGCTGCAGCGGCCTGCCGGTGGCGCGCTACACCCCGGAGGAGCTGGCGGCGGAGCTCGGTCCCGGCTGCGAGCTGCTGGAGACGCGCGCCGAGCGGCACCGCACGCCGGCCGGGGCGCTCCAGTCGTTCATTTTCTGCCGTTTCCGGCGCCGGTGAGGGCCCATCGAGCCGCCCCCGGTCCACGCACTGAGAGAGGGTTATGAGGTTTCCACTGATGCGTATCCTGATCCTCCTGGGCGGGCTCCTGGCCGCGGCGCCGGCCTGGAGCACCCCCGACGCCCACACCCTGTTCCTGCAGCACTGCGCCGCCTGCCATGGCGGTGATCGCCTGGGCGCCATCGGCCCGGCGCTGCTGCCGGAGAACCTCGGCCGGCTGCGGCCGCAGGAGGCGGCCAGGGTCATCGCCGAGGGACGCCCCGCCACCCAGATGCAGGGCCTGGGCAAGGTGCTCGACGCGGCGGAGATCGAGGCGCTGGTGGCATACATCTACAGCCCGCTGCCCGCCGTCCCGGAGTGGGGCATGGATCAGGTCCGCGCCAGCCAGGTGGTGCACGTCCCGCCCGGGAGCCTGCCCGACCGCCCGCTGTTCGACGCCGATCCCCTCAACCTGTTCGTGGTGGTGGAGCTGGGGGATCACCACATGACCCTGCTCGATGGCGACCGTTTCGAGCCTATCCACCGCTTCCCCACCCGCTTCGCCCTCCACGGCGGGCCCAAGTACACCCCGGACGGCCGCTATGTCTTCACCGGCTCCCGCGACGGCTGGGTGAGCAAGTTCGATCTCTACAACCTCCAGCTGGTGGCGGAGGTGCGGGCCGGGGTCAACCTGCGCAACATCGCCGTCTCCGCCGACGGCCGCTACGTCATCGCCGCCAACTACCTGCCCCACACCCTCACCATTCTCGATGCCACGGACCTCGCGCCGCTGAAGGTAATCCCGGTCACGGGCGCGGACGGCAAGAGCTCACGGGTCAGCGGCGTCTACACCGCTCCGCCCCGCAACAGCTTCGTGGCCGCCCTCAAGGACCTGCCCGAGATCTGGGAGATCTCCTACGCCGACGAGCCGCGCGCGGGCTTCGCCGGCGGCTGGATCCATGACCACCGGGCCGACTCCGGCGATGGTGCGCCGGCGGAGCGGTTCCCCGTGCGCCGCATTCCGCTCGACGATTACCTGGACGACTTCTTTTTCGATCAGGACTACCTGATGGTCATCGGCGCCTCCCGCGACGGCGGGCGGGGGCAGGTGGTGGATCTGGACACGGCGCGGAAGATCGCCACCCTCGACATCCCGGGCATGCCCCACCTGGGTTCGGGCATCACCTGGGAGCGGGACGGGCACACCGTGATGGCCACCCCCAATCTCAAGGAGGGCTCGCTCAGCTTCATCGACATGGGGAGCTGGAAGGTGATCAAGCGGCTGGAGACCCTCGGCCCCGGCTTCTTCCTGCGCAGCCACGAGAACAGCCCCTATGCCTGGACCGACGTCTTCTTCGGGCCCAACCGCGACGCGGTCCACGTCATCGACAAGCAGACCCTGGAGATTGTCAAGACGCTGCGTCCGGCGCCGGGCAAGACCGCCGCCCACGTGGAGTTCACCCGCGACGGCCGCTACGCCCTGCTCAGCATCTGGGACATGGACGGCGCGGTGGTGGTCTACGACGCGCGGACCCTCGAGGAGGTGAAGCGCATCCCCATGGTGAAGCCATCGGGCAAGTACAACGTCTGGAACAAGACCCGCTACACCGAGGGCACCAGCCACTAGGCGCCTGTCGCAGTCGAGGCCGTTGCGCGGCCCAAACAATTTCCTGCCATCGCTCGAGTCCGACGGGCTTCCGGCCCCGGGGTGCAACACGGTGCACTAGACTTTCAGATGAGATTTCTCCGCAAGCGGGGTCAGGTATGGACAGATGTTGCCGTCGGGGCCCGCTGGCAGCGGCTATCCTGCTGTGCGCCGGTATTGCCGCCGCCGATGAACCGCCCGGGGTGACCCTCGGCGCCACGGTCATCTTCAACACCAAGTGCGCCAACTGCCACGAGGGGGAGTGCAGCGGGCGGTTGAGCTTCTATGACCTGCCCAAGGAGTCGGCGGACAACCATATCCGCCGCTATGCCGGCAAGGTGAAAGGCCCCGTGGTGCGTCAGCTCCAGTATCTGCTGGAGCAGATGAAGACGACCTGTCGCTTCTATCCCATGCCCGTGGCCACCCCCCCGGGGCAGCGCTGGGAGGCCAGGGCCCTCGACCAGCTGGCGCTGCCCGACGGGCTGTGGCACTTCGTCCCGCTCGGCCCCCTGGGATGTGGGTCATGGCGGGTGGAAGTCACCGTGGCCACCAATGCCATCATGCGCGCCGAGATCATCGCTGCCGATTTCGACTTCATCGATGACGAGTATCTCTACCTGCGCGCCGGCACCACCGGTGTGCTCGCCTTCGACGTGGAGCGTCCCCAGGCGCATTACCTGCGCATCGAGGCCCGGGTGCCCGTGGAACTCTCCTCCGTTGCCGTGATTCCGGCGGAGTGAGGATGCCATCCGCCGTGGAGAAACCCGGATTCGACCGGCACGCCCCGCCATGATCACCGTTGGCCTGCTCGGCTGCGGCAACATCGCCGGCCTCATCGCCGCCCACCGGCCGGGGAACATCCGCATCGCCGCGGTCTACGACCGTCACGTCGAGCGTGCCGACGATCTCGCCGGGCGCCTCGGCGCACTCGCCTGTCACGATTTCAATGAATTCATGGCCGCCGACTACCGGGTGGCGGTGGAGGCCGCCTCCATCGGCGCGGTGGTCGACCACGGCGAGGCCCTGCTCGACTCGGGTCGCGACCTGGTGTGCCTGAGCGTCGGGGCCCTGGCCGATACCGCCCCGCGGGAGCGGCTGGTGGCGGCGGCTCGGCGTGCGGGACGGGTGCTGCGGGTGCCGAGCGGCGCCCTGTTCGGCCTCGACAACGCCAAGGTGGGGCGGATCTCGCGGCTCACGCGGGTCCTGCTGCGCACCACCAAGCCGCCGCGCGCGCTGGGCCTGGAAGCCGGCGCGCGGCAACTGCTGTTCCGGGGCGCGGCGGGCGAATGCATCCGCCGCTATCCGAAGAACGTCAACGTGGCCGTGGCCCTGTCGCTGGCCACCGGCCGGGAGGCGGAAGTGGAGCTGTGGGTGGATCCGGCGGTGGAGCGCAACACTCACGAGGTGGTGCTCGAGGGCGAGTTCGGCGCGGTCGTAATCACCGTGCACAATTTGCCGAGCCCCGACAATCCCGCCACCAGCAGGCTCGCGGCGCTGTCCGTCCTCGCCCTGCTTTCGGATCTGGACAACCCGCTGGTGGTCGGTACCTGAAATGCCCTGTACCTTGACCCGTCTACCGCTGCACCCTTTACCGTGCCCGCTTCCGACAACCACACGACGAGGTGATGAGCATGAGTGAGGAGGTGATGAACAAGGAGCGCTGGGTCGAGGTCTTCGTGGCCGCGGGGCTGGACGAGCCGCAGATGCGGCGCTGGCACGCCGAGTTCGAGCGGCGCTACCCGGCCGGCCACCGGGATTTCCTCGAGTGGCTGGGCCTGCCAGCCGCCGAGGTGGCCGCAATCCGCAGCGACATCGGCTGAAAGAAGCGGGGCGGTGCCGCCCGGTGCCGCCCCGCCGTCCTCGGGAGACGACTCATGTTCACCATTGGCCGGCTGGCGCGGCGGTTCGGGCTGTCCCGTGCCACGCTGCTCTACTACGACCGGATCGGATTGCTGCGTCCCGGTGCGCGCTCGAGTGCCGGCTATCGGCTCTACACCGCGGCCGACTGCCGGCGCCTGGAGCAGATCCGCCTCTACCGGGAGACGGGGCTGGCCCTGCAGGAGATTCGCCGGCTCCTCGACGCGCCGGGTGGCGCTCACCGCGGCGTGCTGGAACGGCGGCTGTTGCAGCTGAATGCAGAGATGCAGTCCCTGCGTCGCCAGCAGCGGGTTCTGCTCGGACTCCTGCGCGGTGGCGGCGCCACCCCCCCGGCGCGGGCCATGGACAAGGGGCGCTGGGTGGCCCTCCTGCGGGCCGCCGGCATGGGCGAGGCGCAGATGCGGCGCTGGCACGTGGAGTTCGAGCGCGCGGCGCCGGAGGCCCATGCCGATTTCCTCGAGTCCCTGGGCCTGGATGCCGGCGAGGTGGAGGCGATACGGGCGTCATCGCGCGCGGGGTGATGCCGGCAGCCGTTGCGGCGGCGGTCCAGGGCGGGAGGGAGGCTCACGCGCGGTGCGGTCACGCCGGCGGCGGCTCCTCCGCCGCCATCTCCCGCAGTCCCCGCAGCGCCGTGTCCAGGGCCTCCGCCCGGTTGTGGAGGGGGTAGACCACGTAGGCCGGCATGGTGAATACCGGGCTGTTCGCCACCTGCCACAGCCGCCCCTGTTCCAGCAGGGGGCGGACCATGCGGGCCGGGAAGTAGGCGGAGCCGCCGTTGCGCAGCAGGTACTGCATGGCGAGCCAGCCGATGTTGGCGGTGAGTGCCGGGGGCGGGGTATCCGGGTAGCGGGTGGTGAACTGGGCGTGGAACTCCTGGCCCCAGTCGATATGGACGTAGTCCGCATCCGGCCAGCCGCGTTCGGGCGCGGTGCCCACCAGCAGCAGCGATTCGTCGAACAGCCGCTCGGTGCCGAGCCCCGGCCGGCTCTCGGGGGTGTACATGACTCCGATGTCGACGGTGCCCTGCACCAGCCCCTGGATCATCTCCTCCTCCATGCCGATCTCCATGCGCAGGGAGATGTCCGGCGCCATGCGCCGCATCCACTGCGCCCAGCGCGGCAGGAAGCCCTCCCACAGGGCGATGCGTCCCGCCAGGGTCAGGCTGCCGCGGAAGCCCGCCGGGAGGCCCACTTCGTGACAGGCCTGCTCGAGGGTCTGCACCAGGGCCTTGGCGTGGCGCAGGAAACGCTGCCCGGCGGGGGTGAGCTCGGCGCCGCCCCGGCCACGCTGGAACAGCCGTGCCCCGAACCGGTTTTCCAGCGCCTGGATGCGCGCGCTGACCGTGGACTGGGTGACGTGCAGGCGGGCGGCGGCGCCGACGAAGTTGCCGGCGGCAGCCACGGCGAGGAAGGTGCGGGCGAACTCGATGTCCATGGCGGCTTCTCACTTGTATCGTATATTCCGATATTAAAATACAAAAGATATCGTTTGTCCGATGAAAGTGCCGATCCTACCCTGTGCCCAATGAATCACCGGCGGATGGTTGCCGGTCGGACAGAGCGAGGAGGGTTGAAGATGATTGCGGATACCAGCGGAAACACGGTCGTCACCGACGACGAGGGCTACCTGGTGGACCCGGCCGCCTGGGACGAGACGGTGGCCAGGCAGCTTGCGGACCAGGAGCGGGTGGATCTGACGGACGAGCACTGGCAGGTGCTCCGCTTCATGCGCGGCTACTACGAGGAACACCGGATTATACCGGACGCCCGTTTCGTCATGCGCTTCCTGGCCGATGAGCTGGGTTACGGCCGCAAGGCGCAGAACTACCTGTTCAAGCTCTTCCCCTACGGCTACGTGAAGCAGGCCTGCAGGATCGCCGGGATGAAGCGCCCGCGCGCCTGGAGCACCGGCTGACCTGCCGGGCCCTCGGGGGCAGGCCGCACAGGCAATCGGCGCCTGCCAGGCCGGGACATCCGGATGAACCGGCACTCCCCCAGGCGGCGGGTGAGGTTCGGTTGCACGAGGCGGTCGCGCGGAGATCCAGCGCCGGGCCGGATTGAACCGGCGGCGGTCCGCTGTTGTCGATCCAGCCAGGGCCCTCGCCATTTTCCAGTGCGCAGGGGCGGGTCCGGCGCAAGGCCCGGGGGCATTCCCAGGGCCTTGCGCCGGCAGGACGACCACAACTCCAGGGAGACCGCATGGGCGCCACCCAGAAGCTGCGCGAGATCGGGCAGAGCCTATGGCTCGACAACATCACCCGCGGGCTGCTGACCCGCGGCACCCTGCGGCGCTACCGCGACGAACTCGGGGTGACGGGCCTGACCTCCAATCCCACGATTTTCGACCACGCAATCCGCAACGCCGACTTCTATGACGAGGCCATCGGCCGGGAGCGCGCCGCCGGCAGGTCCGGCGAGGCGCTGTTCTTCGCCCTGGCCCTGGAGGATCTGGGGCGGGCCGCGGACCTTTTCCGCCCGGTGCATGACGCCACCGGCGGGGTGGACGGCTGGGTATCGCTGGAGGTCTCGCCGCTGCTGGCGGACGATACCGCCGGGACCGTTGCCGCGGCGGCCGCGCTCCATGCCCGGGGCGGGCGGCCCAATCTCTTCATCAAGATTCCAGGCACTCCCGCCGGCATTCCCGCCATCGAGGAGGCGATCTTCGCCGGAGTGCCGGTGAACGTCACGCTGCTCTTCTCCCGCGAGCACTACCTGGCGGCGGCCGAGGCCTACCTGCGCGGGATCGAGCGGCGCATCGATGCCGGTCTCGATCCGCGGGTGGGTTCCGTCGCCTCGCTGTTCGTCAGCCGCTGGGACGTGGCGGTGCAGGAGGAGGCGCCCGCCGGTCTGCGCAACCGCCTCGGCATCGCCGTCGCCAGGCGCACCTACGGGGCCTACCGCGAACTGCTCGCCTCACCGCGCTGGGACCGGCTGGCCGCGGCCGGCGCCCGACCCCAGCGCCTGCTCTGGGCCAGCACCGGCACCAAGGACCCCGGGGCCCCGGAGACCCTTTACGTGGAGGCGCTAGCGGCACCGGACACCATCAACACCCTGCCCGAAAAGACCCTGCTCGCCTTCGCCGAAGGGGGGGCGGTGAATGCCGTACTGCCGGAGGACGGTGGCGATGCCGAGGCGGTGCTGGCCGAATTCGCGCGCACCGGCATCGACGCCGCCGCACTGTCCGAACGGCTGCAGCGGGAGGGCGCCCGGGCCTTCGTGAAATCCTGGAACGCCCTGCTGGCCCTGCTTGGGGAGAGGGCGCCGACGTGATCGGGACGCCGGGCTCGCGCTGAGGGTGGCTGCGTCCGGAACCGGGGATCGCCGCCGGCGCCGCCCCGGGCCCGGGCCTGGTGACGTTGCCCCATGACCGGGCACGGTCCGGTCCCGACGCAATCCACGTTCGATCCCGGAAGTGTCCCTTACTCGCCCTTGCCGGTGAAGCGGACGATGCGGCGGCGGTCCTTCTTGCTCGGGCGGTGTGCCGGTGCCGGCGCCGAGGCCGCCAGGAAGCGGCGCTGCTCGGCCAGCGCCTCGCGGGCGGCGATGCTCTCCGGGGTCTCCTCGTAGAGCTGCCGGGCGCGGCTGGCCGGGCCGCGGCGCTCGTCCAGCCCGCGCACCACCAGCGTCCGCCGGCAGGGGTCCTGGGTCACCTCGATGGTGGCGCCCTCCTGCACCAGCCGGCCCGGCTTGCTGCGCTCGCCGTTGTAGTGGACCTTGCCGCCCTCGATGGCTTCCTGGGCCAGGGCCCGGGTCTTGAAGAAGCGGGCCGCCCACAGCCACTTGTCCAGGCGCACCCTCTCCGGCGCCGGGCCGGCGGGGGCATGGTCGTGTTTCCTCTGGTGGATCTTCTGGCGGGGCATGGTTTCGTGAATGCGTGAATGCGTGAATGCGTGAATGCGACGTGGTGGTGGGGCTTTCCCGCCCCGGCGTTCGTTCTCCAGGCGGGTTTCGATCGGCCCCGCTACTCCTGGACCTTGCCGTAGAGGCGGGCGTAGAGGCCGTCGGCGCGGATGAGCTCGTCGTGGTGGCCCTCCTCGATGATGTGTCCGGCGTCGAAGACATAGACCCGGTCGGCCTGCCTCACCGCGCTCAGGCGGTGGGCGATGATGAGGGTGGTGCGCCCGGCCAGGTACTCCCGCAGGGCCGCATGCAGACGCGTTTCGGTCTCGGTGTCGAGCGCCGAGGTGGCCTCGTCCAGGATCACCACCTTCGGATCGGTGAGCACCATCCGCGCCACCGCCAGGCGCTGGCGCTGGCCGCCGGAGAGGCGCACGCCCTGGCGCCCCACCTGGGTGTCGAGCCCGGCCGGCAGCCGCTCCACGAGCGCCCTGAGCTGCGCCACCTCCAGCGCCCGCCACAGGGCGGCGTCGGACGCCTCGCGCCCGAGGGTGAGGTTCATGCGCACCGTGTCGTTGAAGATGGCCGGGTGCTGCAGGACCGTGGCCACGTTCTCGCGCACCACCTCCAGCCCGATCTCGGTCACCGGCACGCCGTCGAAGCAGACCCGCCCGGCGGTGGGGGTGTAGAGCCCCAGCAGCACCTGCACCAGGGTGGTCTTGCCGCCACCGCTGGCGCCCACCAGCGCCACCTTCTCGCCCGGGGCGATGGCGAGCGTGACGCCGTCCAGCACCGGCGGGCCGTCGCCGTAGGCGAAGCTGACGTTCTCCAGCCGCACCGCGGTGGTGAGCTTGCCGCTGAAGGGGTCGCGCAGGTGGGGATAGTGGGGCTCCTCGTGGAGGTCGAACAGGCGGTTGATGCGCCCCAGGGCCCCGGAAGCGGCGCTGTGGGCGTACTGGATGCCGAGCACCTCCTGCACCGGCCCCATCATGAACCAGAGGTAGCCGAACACCGCCATCATCTCGCCCACGCTGAGGCCCGAGAACAGCACCATCAGCATCGACAGCGCCCGGAACACGTCGAAGCCGAACAGGAACACCACGAAGGAGAGGCGGGTCGCCGCCTCGCTCTTCCAGGTGTAGGCCGCCGCGCGGTCGCGGATGGCGCGGGCGCGGCGGTCCACCAGCCCCAGGTAGTAGCGCTCCCGGTTGGCCGCGCGCACCTGCTGGATGGCGTCGAGGGTCTCGGTGAGGCACTCCTGGAACAGCTCGAAGGCGCTGTTCTCGCGCTTCTTGAGCTGCTTCACCCGCCGGCCCATGAGGGTGGTCAGGTAGATCACCAGCGGGTTCAGGAACAGGATGAACAGCGCCAGCTGCCAGTGCATCCACAGCAGGATGGCGGCGGTGCCGGTCAGGGTCAGGACCGCCACCAGGAACTTGCTCAGGCCGGTGCCGAGAAACTGGTCGATGGCCTCCACGTCGGTGACGAAGTGGGAGGCGACGGTGCCGCTGCCGAGGATCTCGTACTCCGCCATGGAGACCCGCTGGAGTCGGCCGAGCAGGTCGCGGCGGATGCGGTAGGTGATGTCCTTGGCCATCACCGCGAACTGGCGCATCTGCCACACGCCCAGCCCCAGGGCGGCGACGCGCAGGACCAGCGTGAGGGCGAGGACGGCGCCGATATAGAGCAGCGGTCCGTGCCAGGCGGCGGGAAAGAGACGGTCCATGAACGCCACCGCCGCCCCCGGTTTTCCCAGCAGGACCTCGTCCACCAGCAGCGGCATCAGCAGCGGGATGGGAACGCTCGCCAGGGTGCCGAGAACGGCGATGAGGTTGGCCAGTATCAGCTCGCGCCGGTGGGACAGCACCAGCTCGCGGATCCGCGCCCACGAATAGGGCGTTCCCTCCGTCGCGGCCGGTACGGGCGGCGGGGCGGGGAAGGGGCGGATGTCGGCGCGGGTGGTCTCCAAGGTTTCGTTCCGGCTGCGGTGGGCGTGTGGGCCCATTCTACCCCCGTCGGTTCCCCGTTGCCGTCCTGGCGGCTTCACGCCCGCGCCCGGCCGGCGGCGGCCGGGGCTTGGCAGCGGCGGCGGGATGTGTCAGCGTGGGCGGAAGAGGAACGGGAGCGCCGATGAACCGGAAACAGACCAGAACCAGCCCGCTGGTGCCGGCCGGGGAGATGACCGCGGAGAACAAGTGCGGCTTCTGCCACGGCAGCAAGTGCTGCACCTACATCACCCAGCACATGGAGACGCCGCGCTCGAAGAAGGACTTCGAGTTCCTGCTCTGGCAGATCTCCCACCGGGGCGTGCAGGCCTACAAGGACGAGGACGGCTGGTACCTGCTCATCAACACCCCCTGCACCCACCTGGAGCCGGACGGGCGCTGCGGCATCTACGCCAGCCGTCCGCAGATCTGCCGCGACTACTCCAACGATTTCTGCGAGTACGACGCGCCGGCGGAGGAGGGGTTCGAGCTCTTCTTCGACGGCTACGAGGCGCTGCTCGCCTACTGCCGCAAACGCTTCAGGCGCTGGGGGGCATGATGTCGCGGAAGCTGGTGATGGCGTCGAACTCGGTGATCTCCCGCAGGGGCTGGCGCGAGTCCGGGCGCCGCACCGCCAGCAGCTGGCCGATGCCGTAGCGGCGCGCCGAGCGCAGTACCGCCAGGCTGTCGTCCACCAGTATCGTGCTCCCGGGTTCGAAGGGCTCCACCGTCTGCAGGTGGGGCCAGAAGTCGGGATTCTCCTTCGGCACGCCGAAATCGTGGGCGCAGACGATGCGATCGAAATCCTCCCCCAGGCGGGTGCGCTCCATCTTCAGGGTCAGGCTCTTGGTATGGGCGTTGGTCACCAGCACCGTCCGGCGTCCACCGGCGCGCACCGCGCGCAGGAAGCTCTCCACGTGGGGGTGGACCTGGATCAGGTGCTCCACCTCCTGCTTCAGCACCGCCACGTCCATGCCCAGCTCCCGGGTCCAGTAGTCCAGGCAGTACCAGTCCATGGTGCCCTCCACCTGGCGGTAGCGGGCCAGCAGCGTCTCCCGCGCCTCCTCCAGGGAGAGGCCGGTGTGCTCGGCGTAGCGCCGGGGCATGTGCTCGAGGAAGAAGTGGTTGTCGAAGTGCAGGTCGAGCAGCGTGCCGTCCATGTCCAGGAGCACGGTGCGGATGGGGTTCCAGTCGATCATGGCGGCTACGGTAACCCGCCCGTGGCGACCGGGCAAGGGTGGTAAAAGGTTTCTGAATAGACAGGATTTACAGGATTGAGACAGGTAAGAGGCCAGCCTTGGGAACGGGTGTGCCGATGCCCGAATCTTCAGCACACCCTTTGAGCAGGCCCACCAATTAATCCCGTCAATCCTGTGAATCCTGTCCATTTCAATATCTTTACCCACCGCGGGCCGGGTCGCGCGCGGCGGTATCCTCCGCCGCCCCGGCCGGGGTAAGATCGCCGCCTCTGGTTGTCACACGAGAGCGGTCCGGGGCGACCGGCCGCCAGCGAGGAGCGGATGCGCGACAAGCCGCAGATACTCGGATCCCGCATCGTGGCCCGCAGCCGGCTGTTCCAGGTCGAGGAGCTCGACCTCCGTTTCGCCAACGGGACGGAGGTGAGCTACGAGCGGCTCCGGGGCGCCGGCCGGGGTTCGGTGCTGGTGGTACCCATGCTGGATGCGGACAATCTCCTGCTGGTGCGGGAGTACGCCGCCGGCGTGCACCGCTACGAGCTGGGCTTCCCCAAGGGGCTGGTGGAGCCGGGCGAGTCCCCGCTCGAAGCCGCCAACCGCGAAATGATGGAGGAGGTGGGCTACGGTTCCCGGGCCCTGGAGTACCTCACTTCGTTCACCGTTGCACCGGGTTACCTCGAATTCAGCACCGACGTGGTGCTGGCCCGGGAGCTGTATGAGCAGCGCTGCCCGGGCGACGAGCCCGAGACCATCGAGGTGGTGCCCTGGCGCCTCAGCCAGGCCGCCGAGCTGCTCATGCGCGAGGATTTCACCGAGGCCCGCAGCATCGCGGCCCTCCTGCTGGTCAAGGAGAAACTCAATCATGGCGGCTGAAGACCGCACCTCCCCCGACAACTGTGCCGAGCTGCTCGATTCCGTGGTCTCGCTCGCCCGTGACGCGGGGGCCCGCATCCTCGCCGTCTACAACCGCGGCGGGGAGCTCGACGTGCAGCAGAAGGACGACCGCTCCCCCCTCACCGAGGCGGACATGGCCGCCCATCACGCCATCGTGGCCGGTCTCGGCCTGCTGACGCCGGAGCTGCCCGTGCTCTCCGAGGAGTCCGCCGCGATCCCGTTCGCCGAGCGTGCGGCCTGGAGCCGCTACTGGCTGGTGGACCCGCTGGACGGCACCAAGGAGTTCATCAAGCGCAACGGGGAGTTCACCGTGAATATCGCCCTGATCGACGGCCACCGGTCGGTTCTCGGGGTGGTCTACACGCCGGTCAGCGGCCTGACCTACTACGCCTGCCGTGGCCAGGGCGCGTTCAAGATCGAGGGCGGCGGCGAACCGGTGCCCATCCATGCCCGGCCCCGCCGCGGCGGGACGCCGGTGGTGGTCGGCAGCCGTTCCCATCCCAGCGAGGCGTTCCAGCACTTCCTGCGGGCCATCGGCGAGCACGAGGTGATCTCCATGGGCAGCTCGCTCAAGTCCTGCCTCGTGGCCGAGGGCAGGGCCGATATCTATCCGCGGCTGGGGCTGACCTCCGAGTGGGACACCGCCGCGGCCCAGTGCGTGGTGGAGGAGGCCGGCGGCGCCCTGGTGGACACCGGGATGCGGCCGTTGCGCTACAACACCAAGGAGTCCCTGCTGAACCCCCACTTCCTGGTGGTGGGCGACCCGGACTATCCCTGGCGGAAGTTTCTCCCGGCGGCCTGATCCGGCAGCGTGGAACATCGCCACCGTCCCGGGGTCAGAGCAGGAGTGGCGCCTGTGGCGCCGCCGCCATGACCGACACAACGGAGGATTTGCGATGTACGGATTCTATGTGACGCTCCCGGGCCCCCTGGAGGCCGTGCAGGGCCGCGTGGTGGAGGCGCTCAAGGAGGAGGGTTTCGGGGTGCTCACCGAGATCGATGTCCAGGCCACCCTGAAGGCCAAGCTCGGCGTCGAGCGCCGCCCCTACCGGATTCTCGGCGCCTGCAACCCGGCACTGGCCAACCGGGCGCTGGAGGCGGATCCCGACATCGGCCTGCTGCTGCCCTGCAACGTGGTGGTCCAGGAACAGGAGGACGGCCAGGTAAGGGTCGGCTTCATGGACCCGGCGGCGGTGCTCAACCTGGTGGAGCAGCCGGGCGTGGACGAGCTGGCCGGCGAAGTGCGCGGCCGACTGGAGCGGGTCCGCGACCGGCTCGGCGCCTGATCCCGGCGGCCATACAAACGACAACGATGGAGGAGGGTGGCGGATGAACGGCAGAAAGACACTGGCGGGGCTGCTGACAGCCCTGCTGCTGGGCGGGCCGGGCCTTGCGGCCGCGGCCGATGTGCTGGTCTACAAGAGCCCCACCTGCGGCTGCTGCGGCGCCTGGGTGGAGCACATGCGCGCCAACGGCTTCAACGTGGTCACCCGCAACGTGGAGGACCTCGCGCCCCTGAAGCAGCGCCTCGGCGTGAGTCCCCAGGTGGCCAGCTGCCATACCGCGGTGGTGGACGGCTACGTGGTGGAGGGGCACGTTCCCGCCGACGTGGTGGAGAAGCTTCTCAGCGAGCGCCCCGCCGTGACCGGCATCGCGGCCCCCGGCATGCCCGTCGGCTCCCCGGGCATGGAAGTCCCCGGCCAGCCGGCCCGGCCCTACACCGTGGTCAGCTTCGACGACCAGGGCCGCGTGCGGGAATACGCCCGCCGCTGAGCCCTGCTGGTCGCAGTATGGATGTTCACCACGAAGGCACGAAGGACACGAAGAAAAAGCTAAAGGCAATCTACCGCAGATTACGTTGATTTACGTTTAAATCAATATTTGGTGACGTCACCGGGGGAGCCGGGCTGACGTGATTCGGCCGGCTTCTGGCAAGCCCGATCGGACACGCTGCGCGCCCCAGTCGCGTACACATCCGGATAACACACAAAAAATCTGCGTAAATCAACGTAATCTGCGGTAAAAAAATCTTTTCTTCGTGTCCTTCGTGCCTTCGTGGTGAAAGCTTTTCCACCGGCCGGCAGCGACGCCTGCCCTCAGGCGGCGGGGCGGGGGAGGGTGAGGCGCGCCTCGAGGCCGCCGCCGGGGCGGTTGCGGAGGGTGAGTTCGCCGCCGTGGGCGCGGGCGATGTTGCGGGCGATGCCCAGGCCGAGGCCGCTGCCGCCGGTGCTGCGGCTGCGCGAGCCCTCCAGGCGGTAGAAGGGGTCGAAGACCCGTTCCAGCTCCGCCTCCGGGATGCCGGGTCCACGGTCCAGCACGCGGATGGAGAGCTCCGGTCCCGCCTCCTCCAGCTCCACCTCCACCGCGTCGCCGTACTTGCGGCCGTTCTCCAGCAGGTTGCCCAGGCAGCGTTTGAGCGCCAGCGGTCGTCCCGGGTAGGGGGCGGCGGCGCTGCCGCGCACCGCCACCGTGGCGCCGGCCGCCTCGGCGTCCGCCTGCAGGGTCTCCACCAGGGCATTGATGTCCACCGGCCGGGTCGCCTCGGCGGTGTCGGTGCCGCGCATGAAATCGAGCGTGTCGCGGACCATGGCCTCCATCTCGTCCAGGTCGCCGCGGTACTTCTCCTGCAGCGCCTCGTCGGCGAGCAGCTCGGTGCGCAGGCGCAGGCGGGTGATGGGGGTCTTGAGATCGTGGGAGACGGCGGCCAGGACCCGGGACCGGTCGCCGATGAAGCGCACCAGCCGCTGCTGCATGCGGTTGAAGGCACGGGCGGCCCGGGCCACCTCGGCGGGACCGTCCTCGGGCAGCGGCTGGCGCTGCATGTCCCGCCCCAGCTCGTCGGCGGCCGTGGCCAGGGTGGTCAGCGGGCGGGTCAGCCAGCGTACTGCCAGCAGCGCCGTGAGGACAGTGGCGCCCAGCAGGATGGCCAGGCTCGCCAGCAGCTTCCATGGCCAGGTGAAGATCTCCTCGGGCAGACGGTGATCGAAGGTCACCCAGGTGCCGTCGCCCAGCTGCACCTGGGCCAGGAAGGCGGCCCGCCCCGGCGGCGCCAGCCCCGCGGCGGTCATGTGCCGGTACATCATCCCCCCCATTCCCCGGCCGGGGCCCCAGCCCGGGCGGCCGGGCGGGAGGGCGGCCAGGGCGGGCTCGCCCACGGCGACCCGCAGCGGGCGCCCCTCCAGCAGGCGGCCCAGCACGCCCGAGAGAAACACGCCGCGGCTGTCGCCGGCCTCCGCGCCCGCCGGGGGCCAGGCGACCGGTGCCAGGGTCAGGCGCAGGGGCGCAACATCCAGGGCCTGCACCGCGCGCCGGCGCTCATCCGGGCCCATGGGATCGAGCAGCCGGACGATGCCGGCGATGCGCTGGGCCGAGGCCAGGCCGGTGGCCTGGTAGAGCACCGTGCCCCGGTCGGCGAGCAGCACCGCGGCGCTGAGCAGCTGGGCGAGCAGCAGCACGCCCGCGATGAGCAGGATCAGGCGGCCGGACAGGGAGCGGGGCAGCAGCGGGGTCATCTCAGTGCTCCGGGTGGACCTCGGCGGCGAGGATATAGCCCTCGCCGCGCACGGTCTTGATCAGCTCCGGCTCCCTGGCGTCCTCGCCCAGGCGCCGCCGCAGCCGGCTGACCTGCACATCGATGCTGCGGTCGAAGGGGTCCCAGTCCCGGCCCTGGCAGAGGTCCAGGATCTGGTCGCGGCTGAGCACCCGCCGGGGGTGCTCGAGGAACACCGTCAGCAGCCGGTACTCGCCGCCGCTGAGCGGCACCACCACGCCCGCCGGGGAGACCAGCTGGCGGCCGGTCACATCCAGGGTCCAGTCGGCGAAGCGCACCCGGCGGGTGTCGGCGGGGAAGCCTTCCATCCGGGCGGCGCGCGCCCGGCGCAGGACGCCCTTGATGCGTGCCAGCAACTCGCGTGGATTGAAGGGCTTCGGCAGGTAGTCGTCGGCCCCCATCTCCAGGCCGATGATGCGATCCATGTCCTCGCCGCGGGCGGTGAGCATGATGATGGGCACCTCGGAGCGGGCCCGCAGGTTGCGGCACAGCACCAGCCCGTCGTCACCCGGCAGCATGATGTCCAGGATCACCAGGTCCACCCGGCTCTGCTCCAGCAGCGGCCACATGGCGCGGCCGTCGGCGGCGGTCGCCACGCGGTAACCGTTGCGGCCCAGGTAGTCCGCCAGCAGGCTGCGGATCTCCGGGTCGTCGTCCACCACCAGGATCTGTTCGCTGCGTTCCATGGGTGCATTGAAACCCGTTCACGGCCGTTTGCAAAGGTGCATCGGGTAACGGCGCGTAACGGGAGCGGCTCCGGTTACATTGGGTTACAAAAAGCCGGGTCCGGGACATCCGCGGGTTACACGCAAGTGGTCTCCTGTACTCAGTGGAAGGCGGAGTGCCTTCGACAACCACGAGGAGAGCCACCATGAAACGCACCACCAAGTACGCCGCCGTCGCCGCGGCACTGGGCATCGGCCTCGCGGCCGCCACCGCCCTCCAGGCCCAGGGACCGGGTTATGGCTATGGACCCTGCGGCGCCGGCCAGGCCTGGGGCCAGGGCACCGGCCAGCAGGCGCCGGCCGGACCCGGTTATGGACCGTGCTGGAACCAGCAGGGCATGGGGCCCGGCATGATGGGTCCCGGCTACGGCCGCGGCCCGGGCATGATGGGTCCCGGCTACGGGGGACGCGGCATGCGCGGCCCCGGCATGATGGGTCCCGGCTATGGCCGCGGCATGACCGGCTCCCGCGGCGGGATGGGCGCCATGGGCCTCACGCCCGACCAGGCCCAGGCGCGGCTCGACTACGTGAAGTCGCAGCTGCAGATCGGTCCGGAGCAGGAGGCGGCGTGGGAGCGCTATGCCGCCGTGGTCAGGGAGCAGGCCGCCGAGCAGCAGTCGTTCTTCGAGAACCGCATCCAGCGCATGCAGGCCGCCCGGGCCATGCCCCTGGAGGAGCGCATCAAGTTCCGCGACCAGATGATGCGCAGCCGCTTCGAGTCCCGCGACAAGACCGACAAGGCGGCCCTCGATCTCTACGGCGACCTGACCCCGGCGCAGCGGCAGACCGCCGACTGGCTGCTGGGCGGCCGCTGGTGAGCACTGCTCCGGAACCCTTGCCGGCGGGCCGAGTCCAATGAACATGTTGTCCGGACCGGCAGCATGCCGGTCCGGAACGGCCCGGATGGAGAAGGGATCCGCCCACGGTGGTGGCCGCGCCGGTCCCCGCAGCCGTCGATCGGTGCCGGAAGGGAGCCGTCTCTTACCGAGTCCTTTCACCGCACACCGCACCGGCTCGCAGCTCTGTCTCTCGATGCGCCGGCCGCGTCTTTGAGTCAACCCCCCGCGCCCTTCCGTTGCCGGCCATCACCGCTATCCGTAGCTCGGGTCGGGCGCGGGTGAGTCCGGCATGATGTCTGCACGCCGGCCTGATGGCGGGTTCGGACCGTTCTTCGGTCACGGCCTGTTTGGATTGCCGTTCTGGATTCTGGTCGTTGCATTGGCCATTCTGGTGGAGAAGGCATTGGCCGCCGGTGGTGGTCGATAACCGTTGGGCGCGCACCGCGGGTGTCCGCCTGGGGATTCTGATGAGGGAGGTTTCCCGATGTTGAGAAAGAATCTGCTTGCAACGCTGCTGTGCGCCGGCTTCATGGCCCCGGTGGCGTCGGTTCTGGCCGCAGAGGCTTCCGCACCGGCTCAGGCGGCGGGTGAGCCGCCGGTCACCGCCGGGGTGATGGGACCCGGAATGATGGGGCCTGGAATGATGGGGCCGGGCATGACGGGACCCGGTGCGATGACGCCCGGAGCGGCGGGTGCTGCAGGGGACGCCGCGGCCGATGCAGGCCAGACGCCATCCGCCCCCCTGGCCGGCGCTGGGAATGCCCTGCCCTGTATGTCGGGTCCCGGGGCCATGGGCCCGGGCATGCAGCGGGGCATGATGGGGCCATGCATGCAGCGGGGCATGGCGGGGCCGGGGATGCAGCAGGGCATGATGGGCCCGGGCATGCAGCGGGGCATGGCGGGGCCGGGCATGCAGCGGGGCATGATGGGCCCGGGCATGCAGCGGGGCATGATGGGCCCGGGCATGCAGCAGGGCATGATGGGCCCGGGCATGCAGCGGGGCATGATGGGGCCGGGCATGCAGCGGGGCATGATGGGGCCCGGGATGGGTTCCTCCGCCCTCGGGAGCGATGCGCGGGTGGTGGAGCTGCTGGAGCGCATCGATGCCCGCCTGGCCCGTATCGAGGCGGCGCTCGGCGGTTTGGGCGGCCAGTTGGGCGGACCGATGCCGCGGCCGTGAGCGGCGCCGTGGAGCAGGCCGGACCGCTCGTGGTGGAGCGCCGGCTGCGGCTCGGGGGCACGGCCGGCCCCGAGGCCGCGGCGGTGGCCGGGGAACTGGAGGGCGTCGTCGAGGCCCGCACCGGGAACGGCGGCCTGCGCATCCGCTACGATCGCGCCCGCTGCGACTTCGGGGCGCTGGTGACGGCGCTGCGGGCGGCGGGCTGCGCGGCCGAACCGGGCTGGTCCGGCCGCTGGCGCACCGCCTGGTTCCGCTACCTGGACCGCAATCTCCGTGACAGCGCGCAGGGTGGCGGGGGAGCGTGCTGCAGCGATCCCAGGGAGATCTACGCCAGCCGGCGCAAACGGTAAAACCTTGTCACGGAACGCCGCAGCGGGTGCGGCTTCCGTTATCCTCCCGGTGTGCTGCTTCACTCCTGGAGGTGCTTTCAGAGCCCCCCGAAAGCGCCAGGACAAGGCGCAGTACACTAGCTGTCGACACCCCGGGCAACGCACCCGGGGCGCGGATGGAGGAGCGCGAGATGACGTCCAGATGGATGCTGCTGTGCCTGCTCGCGGTGAGCCTGCCCGCAGCGGCCCAGGAGGAGTTCCCCGCCCGGTTCCCCGCCGAGCAGTGGTGGGACGACGGCTGGTGGGAGACGGGCCGGCTGGAAGT
The DNA here is from genome assembly GCF_003337735.1 of Thioalbus denitrificans. Lineage (NCBI taxonomy): Bacteria > Pseudomonadati > Pseudomonadota > Gammaproteobacteria > Chromatiales > Ectothiorhodospiraceae > Thioalbus > Thioalbus denitrificans. The sequence continues at coordinate 684,895 of NZ_QPJY01000001.1, forward strand.
CCCGGAGAACCATGCCGTGACCACCCGCTGGAGCGCCTATGCCAGCGGCGAGGTGGAGGTGCCCGTCCTCATCGCCAGGCCGGAAGGCGGGGACCGCTATCCCGCCGTGCTGTTCGTGCACGGCCGCCGCGGCCTGGACGACCTGGTGCAGCGGCACGTGCGGCGCCTGGCCGCACGGGGATTCGTGGTGGCGGCCCCGGACGTCTTCTCCGGCCGCTTCATCGAGAAGCTGCCCATCGAGCACGACTACGCCCTGGAAGGGGACGTGGAGGCGGGGCTCGACTTCCTGCTCGCACTGCCCGATGCCGGCACGCGCAAGGCCTGCCTCTACTCCCATACCCGGGGCGGCTACATGAGCCTGAAGGTGGCGGTGAGCCGCGATCGCCAGCACCGCGACGTGGCCTGCTACGTCTCCTACTACCCCCACCTGCAGGATCCCAACGCGCCGGAGCCCATGCAGGTCTACCGTTACGCGCCGGAGGCGGATGCGCTGGAGATCCCGGCGCTCATCTTCATCGGCGAGAACGAGCAGTACCAGCGCCGGCGCAGCATCGAGACGGCGGTCCGCGCACTGCAGGACAAGGGCCGGCCGGTGCAGCTGTTCATCTACCCCGGGGTGGGACGGGGTTTCGACTTCCGTCCCCCGGCGGTCCGGACCTTCGCCGACGACCTGGCGGCGAAGGACGCGGTGCAGCGGGCCGCCCGCTTCATCCGCCTTCAGCTGCGGGAGTGAGGCCCGAAAACATCCGCGCGCCCGTCACCCGGAACGGGGGGCGATGATTGTGGCGCGTGGCGCCATGCCCTATCCTCGGCGGAGTTTCCACCAGCCGAGGAGGGGTTCTTCATGCGGACCGAGGCCGCCGGCCGTCGCACCCGCGCACCGGCTCCCCAGTCGCCCCGCTGGCTCTTTCCCCCAGGCTACCGGGGGTTCGCGGGCCGGCGCTGGGTGGCCATCACCCTGCGCTCGCTCCACCTGCTGGGCGTGGCGGGCCTGGGCGGGCTGTTCCTCTACGCCGCGCCGCGGGAGGCATGGCTGCCCTACCTCTGGCTCACCGTGGCCAGCGGCGGGGCGCTGGCGCTGCTGGAGGTCTGGTCCCACGGCGTATGGCTCATCCAGCTGCGTGGGGTGGCGGTACTGGTGAAGCTCGCTCTGCTGGCCCTCGCTCCCTGGCTGGCGCCGGCCGCCGCCCCCTGGCTGCTGGCCGCGGTGATCGGCATCTCCGGGGTCTTCTCCCACGCCCCGGCCACGGTGCGCTACTACTCCCCCTTCCTCGGCCGCCGGGTCGAAGTGCCGGAGTGATCCATTGGGGGTTCGTCCGCAGGACCTGTGGGTAGATGTTTCATTTCGGCGCGGCGCGCATGAGGTACGGGATCACCCGCATCGTCAATCGGCTGGAAGAGAATCGCGGCTCCCTTGGCGTTCTTGGCGTCTTGGCGAGAGGAAAGCCCTTTTCCTGTGCCCCCTGTGGCTCACTGGCGGCTGGAGGGCGCCGGCTCCAGGGTGAAGACCTCGCCCAGGGCCTGGCGGATCTCGGCCAGGGTGAGGTGCCGGGCGTTGCCCACCGGGTCCTGCAGATGGCCGCAGGTGAGGCGCAGCACATCGGGTTGCAGCGCCGAACCGAGATGGAAACGGGTGGCGTAGGTGACGTGGCTGGGCTGGCCGTCCTCGCTCCAGTCCAGGGCGGCCAGCCGCACCGGCGCCGGCATGCCGAGCACCAGGTCGATGCGCCGCTCCACCCGGGTGACGGTGAAGGTGTCCGGGACCACCTCCAGGGGACGCGCCACCCGCAGCCGGTGCTCGAACTTGCACCAGGGCTCGAACTGGTTCACCCCGCCGTGGGGCAGGACCTCGCCCGCCTGCAGCCAGACGCTCACCCCGTTCGGCGGGATGGTGAGGGTCCGGTGCAGGATCAGCCGCGAGCCGGTGGGCGGGACATACCAGGGCGAGGCGGGGTCGCGGACCGCCAGCGGCTGGCAGGCGGCCAGCGCCAGGGCTGCGGCCAGGACGAACATGCGCCGGATCATGGTCAACCTCCTTGCGGTCGCGCTTTGCCGCGGGTGCAGGCGGCAAGGGACCGAATAACCGCAGATTACGCTGATTTGCGCGGATTTTTCACCGGTTCGGCAATGGGATCTATCCCCTGGTGCTCGCTCCCGGGTCCCCATGGGTTTCGACCGGTTGCGCAATCACCAGTATGGTCGGACGCGGCCCCCGTCGCGACATGGGCGGCGACAATCAGTCTGACCTGCCGCCCATCGAATCCCGTCCCGTTGCACACATCCACCACGGGGGCGGTTTCGGGTATGGTATGGCTCTTTGACAGCTGACTGGGGAAGATGCTCCATGACCATCCATCTGCAACTGATGCCGGTGCTCGCACTGGCGGCCGGCATCGCCATCCTGGTGGTGCCGCGGCTGCTGAACTACATCGTGGCCGCCTATCTCATCGCCATCGGGGTGATTGGACTGATCCGCTGAGGCGCCGAGCGGTGAACGCCCCGCTGCTTTACTTCGCCTACGGCTCCAACCTCCACCCGCTGCGGCTGCAGCGCCGGACGCCTTCGGCCCGCCTGGCGGGGCTGGCGGTGCTGGAGGGACACCTGCTGCGCTTCCACAAGCGCAGCGATCGGGACGGATCGGCCAAGTGCGACGCCTGGCGCACCGGCCGGGCGGGGGACCGCGTGCTGGGGGCGATCTACCACCTGCATCCCGGCGAGGTGGAAACGCTCGACCGCTTCGAGGGCGTGGGCAGCGGCTACCTGCGGGAGGTGGTGGAGGTGCTGGTGGACGGCGCGCCCCGGCGCGCCTTCACCTACCGGGCCCAGGCCAGCCATATCGATGCCTCGGTGCGGCCCTACGACTGGTACCGCGAGTACGTCCTGCGCGGGGCGCGCTACCATGGCCTGCCGTCCGCCTACCTGCGCCGCATCGAGTCGGTGGCTGCAATCCCCGATCCGGATCCCGAGCGGGGCCCGCGGGAACTGGCCCTGGCCCTGGACCTGGAGACTTTCCACCCATGAACGTGGTTTTCTTCGCCATCGTGCTGACGGCGTTCCTGGCCGCCGGCTGGAGCCAGCTGGCCTGGGATCCGGCCGGCGGCGGCACGGCGCCCATGGAGGCGCTGTCCACGGCGATGGTGGACAGCGCCGCCGGGGCGGTGGACCTGGCCATTGGCCTCGTCGGCGTGATGACCCTCTTCCTCGGGCTGATGAAGGTGGCGGAGGCGGGCGGCATGCTCACCTTCATCGCCCGCCTCATCCGGCCCCTGATGACCCGCCTGTTCCCGGACGTCCCGGCCGAGCATCCGGCCATGGGGGCGATGATCCTCAACCTCTCCGCCAACGCCCTCGGACTCGGCAACGCCGCCACGCCGTTCGGCATCCGCGCCATGCAGGAGCTCGACCGGCTCAACGACCGGCCCGGCGTGGCCACCGATTCCATGGTGCTGTTCCTGGCCATCAACACCTCCAGCGTCACCCTGCTGCCCACGGGGGTGATCGCCCTGCGCGCGGCGGCCGGATCCGCCGACCCGGCGGCGATTCTCCCCACTACGCTGTTCGCCACCCTCTGCTCCACCGCCGTGGCCATCATCGGCGCGCGGATCTACCGGCGCTTCTTCCCCCTGCCGCCGCTCACCGCCGCGCCGCCCCGGGAGGCGGGGCCGGAGGCCCCGGTGGCGGTCGGCGACGGGGCGGCCGAGCCCCTGCCGGAAGAGGCCGGCCAGGCCTATCCCGTGTGGATCTCGTACCTGGCCCTGGCGACGCTGGTGGCGCTGATTCCGGTGACGGTGGCCTATGGCGAGGTCATCTCGCCCTGGATCCTGCCGGGGCTGATGCTGGGCTTCCTGGCCTTCGGCGTGGCGCGTCGGGTGCGCATCTACGAGGTGTTCGTGGAGGGGGCGAAGGAGGGTTTCCAGGTGGCGGTGCGCATCATTCCCTACCTGGTGGCCATCCTGGTCGCGGTGGGCATGTTCCGCGCCAGCGGCGCCATGGATGCCCTGGTCTCGGCCATCGGCGGCGTGACCTCGGGGGTGGGCCTGCCGGCCGAGGCGCTGCCCATGGCCCTGCTGCGGCCCCTGTCCGGCTCCGGCGCCTACGGCATCATGGCCGCCATCATCAACGACCCGGCCATCGGCCCCGACAGCTACGTGGGCTACCTGGTCAGCACCCTGCAGGGCTCCACCGAGACCACCTTCTACGTGCTGGCGGTCTACTTCGGCGCGGTGCAGGTGCGACGCCTCCGCCACGGTCTGGCCACGGCCCTGACCGCCGACGTGGCGGGAATCGCCGGGGCGGTGGCCGCCTGCAGCTACCTCTTCGGCGGGGCGGGGTGATTCTTTGCCACGGAGGGCGCGGAGAGCACGGAGGTTGGGATTTCGTGCCCGGGAGCGATAAAGGCAACCGGGGCGCATGGCTGGGGCAGTCATCCTCCCGGTCGATCTGTCACTGTGTTCTCCGTGCCCTCTGTGGCGCGGTCTGTCCTGCCCTTCAGGTCCAGCTGGTGCGGCCGGTGGTGTGGATCTGGCGCACGTTGCTGGCGGCGAACCCGCCCTCGTCGCGATCGCTCTCCCGGAGGTAGAACTCGAAGATGTTCTCGCGGTTGAGGAGCTGATCGGGGCCGATGCCCTCGGCCAGCTCGTTGGCATGGCAGAAGACGCTCTCGTAGGGCGAGCCCGGCTCCCGGGTGTCGGTGATCCAGATGTTGGGATCGATGCGCTTCATGAAGCGCAGGAAGCCGTAGCCCTTGTCCGGAAACCACTTGATGCACACGCCGCGCACCACCGCGCCGGCCTGGCCCCAGTCGTTGCGCGGTTCGTAGCTGACCGGCAGCAGGTCGGGGACCAGGAAGCCGTTGTGGTAGGCGTCCACCCGGCGCTGCAGCTCCCGCGAGACGTTGCGGAAGGCCAGCAGCTCGACCCGGCAGCCGCGGTTCTGCAGGGCGCTGACCACCTGCAGGAAATCCCCGTCGCCGGTAACCAGCAGCACCGTGTCCAGGTTCTCCGCCTGGAGCATGGCGTCCACCGCCATGTCGAGATCGGCGTTGGCCTTGGTGGTGACGTTGCCGTCCTCGTCGGTGTAGCGGCGCACCTGCTTCTCGATCACCTTCCAGCCGTAGTCCCGCACCATCTGCTGGTAGGATCGGGCCTTGCGGGCATACTCCGGGTCGTGCTCGGCCCGTTCCGGATCGTAGGCGAGGTAGGTGTTGAGCCGCAGCAGGGCGCCGCCGTCGCGGGCGGCGAAACGCCGCAGCACGTCGTAGCGGAGCTGGTAGCCGCCGTTGATCTTGATGTTCTCGGCATCGACGAAGACGCCGACCTTGTGAAAACCGGACACGTGGTGGTTCCTTCTGGTTTTTCGATTTATGGAATGCGGATGCGTCAACCGACCGGTTGATATTATCCCCCCATGCCTGCACGGGGTCACCCGCAACCCCCGGCTGCGTCCCTTCCATGCATCCCTTGCGCCGCCGTGGAGCCTCGGGCAGCATTGTGCGCCAGATCCTCATCCGCGGAGTACAGCCATGTCAGCCATCACCTGGGAGCATCGCGTCAGCCCGGCGAAACTCGAGATCATGGGCGTCGAGGCGTGGCCCGTCTGGGAAAAGGAGGTGTCCACCTTCCCCTGGACCTACGATCGGCAGGAGACCTGTTACTTCCTGGCGGGCGAGGTGGTGGTGACACCGGAGGGCGGTGAGCCCGTGCGCCTCGGGCGCGGGGACGTGGCGGTATTTCCCGCGGGCATGAGCTGCACCTGGGAGATCCTGAAGCCCGTGCGCAAGCACTACCGGCTCGGCTGAGTACGCCGGATGCGCCCGCTCCTCAGCCTGCCGTCCCTCCTGCTGACCCTGGCGCTTCCCGCCGCCGCGGCGGAGTCGGTTGCGTTCGATGCCTGGCTGTCCGCGCTGCGCGCCGAGGCGGCCGGGCGGGGGATCTCCGCGCCGGTCCTGGATGCGGCGCTGGCGGATGTGGCGCCCATCCCGCGGGTGCTGGAGCTGGACCGCAAGCAGCCGGAGTTCACCCTCTCCTTCGCGGAGTACCTGGAGCGCGTGGTGCCGGACCGGCGGGTGCGCCAGGGGCAGCGGCTGCTGGCGCAGCACCGTGACCTGCTGGAGTCGGTGGCCGCCCGCTACCATGTCCAGCCGCGCTTCATTGTCGCGCTGTGGGGCATCGAGACCGACTTCGGGCGCCTGACCGGGGGGTTCCCGGTGGTGGGGGCCCTCGCCACGCTGGCCTGGGAGGGACGGCGCCGGGCGTTCTTCCGCGGCGAGCTGCTGGATGCCCTGCAGATCCTGGAGGAGGGGCACGTGACGCCGGCGGCCATGCAGGGCTCCTGGGCGGGCGCCATGGGACAGCCCCAGTTCATGCCCTCCAGCTTCCGGCGTTTCGCCGAGGATTTCGACGGTGACGGCCGACGCGACATCTGGGGTACCCGGGCCGACGTCTTCGCCTCCGCCGCCAACTACCTGGCCCGCAGCGGCTGGCGCGACGACCAGACCTGGGGCCGCGAGGTGCGCCTGCCGCGGGGCTTCGACCGCTCACTGCTCGGCCTGGAGACGGGGAAACGGCTGAGCGAGTGGCAGGCCCTGGGTGTGCGCCGGGCCGACGGCCGCGACCTGCCCACCCGTGACCTGCCCGCCTCCCTGGTCCGGCCCGGCGGCGACACCGGCCCGGTCTACGCCGTCTACGACAACTACCGCGTGCTGATGCGCTGGAACCGCTCCACCTACTTCGCCACCGCCGTGGGCGTGCTCTCCGACCGCATCGGCGGGCGCTGAGGCAGCTTGAAAAATCGGCGCCAAGGCGCCAAGAACGCCAAGGTATGGTTGCGTGAGTGCGTGAGTGCGTGAGTGCGTGAGTGCGTGAGTGCGTGAGTGCGTGAATGCGTGAATGCGTGAGTGCGTGAATGCGTGAATGCGTGAATGCGTGAATGCGTGATGCGGTTGCGCGGGCTCTCGATTTCCAGGGACGCTCTACACTGAACACTGAACACTGAACACTGAACACTGAACACTGAACACTGAACACTGAACACTGAACACTGAACACTGAACACTGAACACTGAACACCCATCACTCCAAACGCACTCACGCCTTGGCGGTGAATCCTCAAGGCGTAACCCCGTTATCCCCCGGTGAGGCGGCGGTCGAGCCAGTTGCGGGCGAGGCGGTTCTCCAGGCTCCAGGGGGAGACGGATGCCAGGGAGTAGGGGCGGCCGAGGGCGATGGCGTCGGCGGCCAGCAGGCCGCTGCGCACGGCGGGGCCGATGCCCTCGCACAGATCCCGGGTGGCCAGCCCGGCGGCGTCGCCGGCCAGGAAGGCGTTGTCCAGGCGCAGGGTCTCCACGCCGTGGCGCAGGTAGTAGCTGTAGCCGGCCGGGTCGTAGTCCTCCCGCTCCACCAGCCCGCCCCGGGCCAGTTGGCCGGTGAAGTTGTTCCAGTGGTCATGGATGGACTCGCCGCGCCGCTTGAGCCGGGCGGCCATGGCGCCCACGCCCAGGTTGAGGTGGCCACCGGCCTTGGGCACGTACCAGCTGTAGCCCGGCAGCCGCTTGTGGAAGAACCACAGGTGGCAGTCGGCGTCGGACCACTCGTAGGGCAGCTCCTGCTCCAGGGCCAGGGCCTGGAGCTCCCTGGCGCGGGGGTTGGCCTCACGGAACAGGTTGCGGTGGACCGGGCAACGGGTGCCGCCGGCGCCCACGACGTAGTCGCAGCTGAAGCGATCGTCGATGACATAGCCCCCGCCCTCGGCACGGATGCTCTTCACCTGGTGCTGCACCACCGGGGCCCCGGAGCGTTCCAGCAGCCAGGCGTCGAACTCCACCCGGCGGATGGAATGCTGGGTCGCCGCCATGGCGAAGCCGAGCGGCCCCAGGTGGACGCGGATGCGCTCGAAGGTGAGAAAGCTGTGGGGATAGCTCTCCGGGTCCAGTTCCAGGTCCCGCAGGCACTCGGGGGTGATCCAGCCGGCGCACAGTTTTTCCCGGGGGAAGACGGCCTGGTCCAGGACCAGGCACTCCACGCCGTGGCGGCGCAGCCGCCAGGCGCAGCTGGAGCCCGCCGGCCCGCCGCCGACGATGATGGCGCGGCAGTGTTCCGTGCCGCTCATTCGTAGAGGTGGCTGCGGGTCCAGGGGATGGCGTTGCCTCCGGTCCGGGCGAAGGTGACCTGGAACAGCTGCAGGTTGCCCGCGTTGAAGGCCGCCATGGAGCCGGCCAGGTAGAGCCGCCAGGCGCGCACGAAGTTGGCGTCGAAGCGCTTCTCGACCTGGTCGGCCACCTGCTCGAACCGCTCCAGCCAGTGCTTCAGGGTGAGGGCGTAGTGCAGGCGCAGGTTCTCCACGTCGAGCACCGAGAGGCCCCACGGCTCGAACAGGTCCAGCATCTCCTTCAGGCTCGGTGGGTGGGCGCCGGGAAAGATGCGCCGCTCGATCCAGCCGTTCATCAGGCCCGGCCGGTCGCGGCCGATGGTGTGGATGAGGCCGCGCCCCTCGGCGGTCAGGATGCGGTCTATCACCCGCCCGAACTCGGCGTAGTTCTCCGTCCCAACGTGTTCCAGCATGCCCACGGAGACGAAGGCGTCGCACTCGCCGCCGATGTTGCGGTAGTCGTCCTCGATGAATTCGACCCGGTCGGCGAGGCCCTCGGCCCGGGCCCGTTCACGGGCATGGGCCAGCTGCTCGGTGGAGATGTTGAAGGCGCGGACCCGGGCGCCGTAGTGGCGCGCCATGTGCAGGGCCAGCGCACCCCAGCCGCAGCCCGCCTCCACCACCCGGTCGCCTGGCTGCAGGCGCAGCTTGCGGCAGACGTGATCGAGCTTCGCCACCTGGGCCTGCTCCAGTCCCATCTCCCGGGTGGGGAAGTAGGCGCAGGTATAGATCATCTGCTCGTCCAGCCACAGCCGGTAGAAGTCATTGCCGAGGTCGTAGTGGTGATGGATGTTGTGGCGGGAGCGGGCCAGGGTGTTGCGCGGCGGGTGATTCGGGCGGTACAGGCGGCGCAGCAGTCGGTCAGCCGCGCTTTCGGCGGGGCGGTACCAGGTGCGGTAGACACACTCCAGGAAGGCCGGCAGATCGCCTTCCACCACGATGGTCCCACGGCTGTAGGCCTCACCGAACTCGACTTCCGGGTTGCGCAGCAGCCCCCACAGGGCGGTACGGTCCAGCACCCGGATCCGTCCCCGGGGTGTTCCACCGCCTCTGTTGACCTCGTGACCATCCCACAGCGCCAGGGTGATGGCGGGATCGCCCATGGCGGCCAGCATGTGTCCTGCCAGCCAGCGCTCAAGGGCGGAGGAGGGACCGCTGACGGTCCGGCTGGCTGTGGTCGGGGCGGAGGCCACCCCGGTGCGGGTATGGGCCGGTTCGGCGTGTTCCACTCGTTCCATCATCGCAGCTCCGGTCGGTTGTCCAACAGGCCGTTGTTGTTTCCAAGTCAGGATGTTGAGATTGAAACCATGGCGCTCTCCCACCCGGCCGCCGGGAGGGCACAAAGCAGCGCATGCTCTCCTGATTGCTCAGCGATTCCCTAAGTTAAGGAAAAAACGCCTCGATAATCCACCCGGCCGGGTCACCTGGCGGCGTGATCCGGTAGCCATTTCCGGGGACTGAAGCAATTTTTTTCAGTGGGGAAACGAAGCGGCGTGGTCATATGCCTGCCCTGCGGTCATCGCCCGGCAGTGCCCGTGGCGATGGGCGACGCCCCCCGGCCGACGGCCCGGGACCGGAGGCTTCCCGGGCGGGGGTGTGTGCGAGGGATGTGCCGCCGGCGCGAGGCCGGCGGCACCTAGTGTACTGCGCCACTCCTGGTGGTGCTTCCAGAGCCCTCCGGGGACGTCAGGACAAGGCGCAGGCGACGACCCCTGGGGGGCATGCGTACCGTGCCTCCAGTGGGGAGGCAGGAGACGAATCCGCCCTCTGCCCCGTCTGCGCCGTCACGGGTGCAAGCTGCAGAGCTCAGTAGGGGACGCCCCAGTAGGGGTAGCCGCCCCAGTACGGATAGCCGCCGTAGGGATAGCCGTAGTAGGGGTAGCCGTACCACGGGGCGCCGTAGCCATCTCCCCAGCCACCGGCACCCATGTGGAAGCTGAAGTCACCCCAGCCATCACCCCAGCCGTCCCAGGGGCCCCAGCCGCCCCAGGGCCCCCACCAGGCATTAGCGGACTGCATCGGGAGGGCGAGCGCAACACAGACGGCAGCCGCAGCCAGAACATTCTTCACGCTCTTCATGGCATGTACCTCCATTCCAGCTTGAACGAAGAAACCGGAAGAGGGGCCCGCCATGGGAGGCGGAATCTTCCCCGCTTCCTGCAAGATAAGTAATAGCTAATATTCTTGCGGAGTCAAGTGGAATAGATCACCGCCAAGGACGCGAAGGGGAATGAATGCAGGGCATGGGGGGACAGGGTGATGTGCCGGTTGCCAGCAGCCGGTTCAATCCCGTGGGCGGGCGGTGACGATGGCCAGCACCACGGCGCCGACGATGAGGGCCAGGATCAGCAACTCCGCGAACACGAGCATGGGATCAGTGCAGGAAAATGCGGAAAACGAGTTCGATGAACAGGCCGAGGATGAACAGGCCGCCCACGAAGGCCAGGAGATCCTCGGCGCTGGAGAGGGCCACCTTGATGAACACCGCCAGCCAGAGCAGGGCGGCGGCCATGCCCGGGATCAGGGCGGCGTTCTGCCAGGGGGCCCCTGCGGCGGCAACGTAGACAAGGGCGGTGAGCAGGCTTGCGAGGATGGCCCAGAGCAGGGCGCTGGCCAGCAGCGGGCCAGTGCCGGCCGCGGCCCGCAGGCTGTGCATCCAGGCCTGGAATGCGTGTCGCATGGCGGTGTCCGGGATGCGCCGGTTGCCTGTTGCTCAGGCGTCCGGGGCATAGTCCTTGGGGGGTTCGGGCTCGCCGGGGCGGGTGGTCGCCTGTTTCCCGGCCGGCTCCTCCTTGTCCCGGATGCCCGGTGCGTAGCCATGGGGCGGCGGCTCCGGGGGAGGCTCGGTCGCTTCCGGCTTGGGTTGCGGCGGGTGCGGCTGGTGGGTCGGATGCGGCGCGGGCCGCGGCGGCGGGCCCTCCGCGGTGCTCTGCTCGCCGATCAGCCGGGGTTCGGCGAACTGCAGGGCCGGGTTGACGGCCTCGTCACCGCAGAGACTCTCGGCGCCCTGGGCCAGGTGCTGGTAGACCGCCTTGTAGCTCTGGGTCATGGCGTTGACCAGATCGGCGGTGCGGCTGAAGTGGTCGGTGACCTCCTCGCGGTAGTGCTTGTGCTTTTCCTGCAGTTCCGCGATTTGGGCCAGCAGTTGCTGCTGGCGCCTGCGTCCGGGGATGAACAGGTAAGTCAGGGCGCCGCCCACGGCCAGGCCGATGACGAAAATCAAGATGCCTGGCAGCCAGGCGATGCTCTGTCCTTCCACCCCGTCTCTCCAGTCCTTCCCAATGGGTTCTAGTGGCGTTGTCGCGCTCCAGGGGCAAGTATACCGGCTTTGACGCCCGAATCGGCAATCGCCGCTTCAGCGCCAGCCGGTCTTGGTGGGTGGGATGACCGCGTTGCGCGCACCCGAGAGGTGGGCGTAGTCGAGCGTGACCAGGAACAGTTCCACGCCGCTCAGATCGGCGCCGGTCAGGTTGGCGTTGCGCAGGATCGAGCCGGTCAGGCTGGCGTGGCTCAGGTCGGAATCGGTGAGGTCGGCGTCGCGCAGGTTGGCCTCCTGGATGACGGTGTGATCGAGCCGGGCCCCGTGCAGTATCGCTCCGCGCAGGTTGGCCAGGTTGAGCACCGCCGCCTTGCTTCCCGTGGTGGCGCCGAGATGGGCGCGGCTGAGATCGGCATGGATCAGGTTGGCGCTGTTCAGGTGCGCCCCGGAGAGCATGGCGTCGCACAACTCGGCCTCGCGCAAATCGGCGTCGATCAGGAGGCTCCCGGTGAGATCGGTGAACCGCATGTTGGTCATGCACAGCGTGGCACCGCGCAGGTCCGCCTCGTTCAGCCGTGCGTGTTCCAGGTTGGCCTGGTGCAGATCCGCCAGGCGCAGATCGACGCGCCGCAGATCCGCCCCGGAGAAGTTGCACTCCACCAGGACCGCCGCGCCGCCATGGGTCCCGTCGCCGAATTTCGCGCCGGTGAGATCGGCGCCGCTCAGGTTGGCGCGATTGAGGTGGGCGCCGCGCAGGTCGGCATTGATCAGGCGGGCGCCGACGAGGTTGGCGTCGCGGAGGTTGGCATAGACCAGGTGGGCGCCCTCCAGGTTCGCCTCGTGCAGGTCGGCATGCTCGAGGTTCATGTCCGTGAGGTCGGCGCCCGCGAGGCTGTCGCCCGCGAAGGTGGCGATGATCGATCCGGTGATGCGGTTCCTGATCTCCATGGAGGCTCCCCCTGCGACACGCCGGTGTTGCCCGGCTCGTGTTTTATAGGTTGCTTATATGTCCCGCTGTTATGAATTGTAGTGTAGTGCGTCACTCTTGGAGGCGCATTCAGCGAGTCGCCGGCCGGTCAGATGCAAGGCGCGCTTGCGCAGGAATGGCAGGCCCCCTTTCAAGCAAGCGCAACGCCGCAGATGGCCGGCCGGCGGCTCGCCCGGAGGGAGCCCCCCGAAAGCGCCATGACGGCGTTGCAGCGCTTGACAAGGGAACAACCATTGCCTGCGCACTGCGCCTTGTCCTGGCACTTTCGGGGGGCTCTGAAAGTGCCTCCAAGAGTGACGCACTACACTAGCACATGTGCCCGTCGCCAGTGGTCCGGGACCAGGCCGTTGATGATGGAACGGATCACTGGTATGGATGGGCTAGATTCCGCCAATGAGTCGCCGGTCATGGGTGCGCTGCTGCTCCTTCTTCTGCTCTGTCTGTCGCCGCCGGTTTCCGCGCCGCTGCTGGCCGCGCCGGAGGAGTCGCTCGATCCGCTCGATTTCGACGACCGCCCCCTGTCCCAGGAGGTCCGGCACCCGGCCTGGTTCAAGCTGAGCTTCCTGGACCTGCGCGAGGATCTGCGCGAGAGCGTGCAGGCGGGCAAGCGGGGGCTCATCGTCTATTTCGGCCAGAAGTTCTGTCCCTACTGCCGCAACCTGATGGAAATCAACTTCCGCCAGGAGGATATCGTGGCCTACACCCGTGCCCATTTCGACGTGGTTGCCATCGATATCCACGGCTCGGGCACGGTGACCGACCTCGCCGGGCGGGAGTGGGACGAAGGGGCGTTCGCGGAGGCGCAGAAGGCCAATTTCACGCCCACCCTGGTGTGGTACGACAGCAGCGGCGGCGAGGCGCTGCGGCTGCGCGGCTACTACCCTCCCTACCAGTTCCGCGCCGCCCTGGAGTACGTGGCCGACGGCCACTACCTGGTGGAGAGCTTCGCCGACTACCTGGAACGGGGCGCGGGCGTGTTCAGCTCCGATCCGGACCTGCTCACCGAAGAGCCCTTCTTCTCGTCCGGGCCCTACATGCTCGACCGCTCCCGGAGACCCGCGCAGACGCCGCTGGTGGTGTTCTTCGAGCAGCCCCGCTGCCACCCCTGCGACGTCCTCCATGCCGGACCCCTGCAGGACCCGGCGATCACCGCCAGGCTGCGGGAGCTGGAGGCGGTGCAGCTCGACCGGTCGGCCGAAACGCCGGTCATCACCCCCGCGGGTGAGCGCCTGACCGCCCGCGAGTGGTCGCGGCGGCTCGGCCTGTTCTACACCCCCACGCTGCTGTTCTTCGATGAGCAGGGCGCCGAGATTCTGCGCGTCGACTCGGTGGTGCAGTTCTACCGCCTCGGCAACGTGCTCGAGTACATCACCAGCGGCGCCTACCGCGACTTTCCCGACTACCGCCGCTGGCGCGACAGTGGCGGCGACCGTCCCGGCGGCTGATGCGGCTGTGGATTGCTGCCACGGAGGACGCCGGGCGCACAGGGCCTTGTGAACGACGTAAACGATGTTGCGGCCTGTCGTCTTCTCGGCGAGCCCTGTGATCTCTGTGGCCGTGCCTTGATTCATTGCGAGGTGATGAATGGTGGAACCATCCGACTTTCCCTGCGGCAAGACCCCGGTCATGATTCCGGGTCCGGCCGGTGAGCTGGAGGCGCTGTGCGGCTGCCCGCGGGAGCCGGCCGGCGCCACCGCGGTGATCTGCCATCCGCACCCGCTCCACGGCGGCACCATGCACAACAAGGTGGTCTACACCGTGGCGCGGGCCCTGGAGGATCTGGGCCTGTATACGGTGCGGTTCAACTTCCGCGGGGTGGGCGCCAGCACCGGGGTCTTCGACGCCGGCCGGGGGGAGACCGAGGACCTGCTGGCGGTCCTGCGCTGGGCGGCCGGGCGGCGCCCGGGCGACCGTTTCTGGCTGGCCGGCTTCTCCTTCGGCTCCTATGTCGCGGCCCGGGCCGTATCGCGGTGGGCCACCGAACGGCTCATCAGCATCGCCCCGCCCGTGGCGCGTTTCGATTTCAGCGAGTTTCCCCGCCCCGACTGCCCGTGGCTGGTGGTGCAGGGGGACGCCGACGAGGTGGTGGACCCCGGCGCGGTGTTCGGCTGGCTGGAGGGGCTCCAGCCCGCGCCCGAGGTGATCCGCATGGAAGGCGCCGGCCATTTCTTCCATGGCCGTCTCATCGAGTTGCGCGAGCAGCTCAAGTCCGCCCTGGGAGCCTGAGGGCGGTCGCCTCATTCAGCCGCTCTATCCTTACGAATAATCCGTTTATTTCCACCCGCTCTCCGGTTGTGCTACCTATTGGACCCACGCGCACCTGCAGGCGCAATCCATAAGCGGTACATAACGATATAGAGATGGAGGGTTGTACGATGGTGGAGTTCTACAAGCGGCTCGTGTCGAAGCCCCTGCCGGCGGGTACGCCGGTCTACCGCGCCGATCGGGTGCTGTCCGGGACGGTGACCCTGGAGAGTCCGGCGCTGGACGTGATGACCGACCTGAAGCGGGTCAAGGTGGTGACCATCACCGCCGACGCCAACCTGGACGATGCCATCAACCGCATGGTCTGTGCCGGCGTGCGCATGCTGCTGGTGGTGGACCGCGACGACGCGGTGATGGGGGTGCTGACCTCCCGTGACCTCAGCGGCGAGCGCCCGGTGGAGTATGCGTCCCGTGAGCGCGTGGCCCGGGAATCGATCCGGGTGGGCGACATCATGACCCCCCGCGAGCAGATGGAAGTGCTGTGCATGGATGATGTGGAGCGCAGCCGGGTGGGCGACCTGGTGGAGACGCTCCGTCTCGCCGGCCGCCAGCACGCGGTGGTGGTGGAAAAGGCCGGGATCGCCGGCCAGATGGCCATTCGGGGGATCTTCTCCGTCACCCGCATCGGCCGCCAGCTCGGGGTGGAGATCCAGCCCACGGGCCTGGTGCAGAGCTTCGCCGAGCTGGAGATGGTGATGAACGCCTCCACGCTGCGCGCCGCGGCGGTCTGATCCGGGTCTTCACCGTTCGTTCTTCACCACGAAGGCACGAAGGACACGAAGAGAACGAGGACGAAAAGATTTGACCGCAGATTTCGCTGATTTACGTTGATTTTTATCGTCCACCACCGGATTGCACGCTGACAACCCTGGTTGCGGTGTTTAAGGTCGAAAGTGCCATCGGCTGGAAACTGGCAGCCGTGGTCATTCGCGCAACCATCATCCGGGCACAAAAAATCTGTGTTAATCAGCGAAATCTGCGGTTAACTGTCTTTTGTTTTTCCTTCGTGCCTTCGTGGTGAAAACAATCAGTCATTCACGCGGCGGGTTGAGGGGCAGGACCACTTCCACCACCTCCTCGGCCTCGTTGTAGCGGGTCCTGAACCCCAGGCGCCGGCTCAGGTTGAGCATGGCGCGGTTCTGGGGCAGCACCTGGGCCATGATTTCGCCCGTGCCCCGCTCCCGGCAGTAGCGCACCATCTTCTCCAGCAGGCTGTGTCCCAGCCCCTCCCCCTTCTGATCCGAACGGACCATGATGCCGAATTCCGCGCTCTGGTTGTCGGGATCGGTGATGGTGCGCACCACGCCCAGGGTTTCCGGTTTGCCGTTCGCGTCGGTTGCGGTGGCGATGAAGGCCATTTCGCGGTCGTAGTCGATCTGGGTCAGGCGCGCCATCTCCGTGTGGGGCAGGCTGCGGATGGAGCGGAAGAAGCGGAAGTAGATGTCCTCGGGGGTGAGCTGGCCGAAGAAGGCGTAGTGGGCCGGCTCGTCCTCCGGACGGATGGGGCGCAGGGTCACCTGGCGCCCGGAGCGCAGGGTGGTGCACTCCTCGAGCTCCTGGGGATAGGGGCGGATGGCGAGCCGGGCCGCGCCGGTGACGGTGGCCGGAGCGATGCGCATGCGCGCATCCAGCGCCAGTACCCCCTGGTGATCGGCGAACAGCGGGTTGATGTCCAGCTCCACCACCTCGGGCAGATCGGTGATGAGCTGGGAGACCTTGATGATGGTCATCTTCACCGCGTCGAGATCCGCGGCCGAGCGCCCGCGGTAGCCCTCCAGCAGCTTGGAGATGCGGGTGCGGGAGATGAGCTCGCCGGCCAGGCCCATGTTCAGGGGGGGCAGCGCAACCGCCCGGTCGCCGATGACCTCCACCGCCACGCCGCCGTGGCCGAACAGGACGACGGGGCCGAAGATGCTGTCGTCGGTGGCGCCGATGATGACCTCGTGCGCCCCGGGACGGCGCGCCATGTTCTGCACCGTGAAGGCGATGGCGAGCTCGGGGTAGAGCTCCCGCACGCGCTTGATCATGCCCTCGGCGGCCTTGCGCACCTCCCCCGGCGTGTCGAGGTCCAGCACCACCCCGCCCACGTCCGACTTGTGGACGATCTCGTGGTTCAGCACCTTCAGCGCCACGGGAAAGCCGATGGCCTCGGCGATGGTGACCGCCTCGTCCACGTTCTTCGCAATGCGGGTGTCGACGATCGGCACGCCGTAGGCGGCCAGGACCTCCTTGGCCTCGGGTTCGGTGAGCACGGTGCGCCCGGCATCCAGGGCATCGCGGATGATGTGCTGCGCGGTCTCGGTGTCGGGGGTGAAACCCTCCGGGATGGAGGGGGGGGTCTCCATCAGCAGTTCCTGGTTGCGCTTGTAGCGCACCATGTGCATGAAGGCCCGCACCGCCATGTCGGGGGTTTCATAGGTGGGTATCCCGGCGCGGGCGAAGAGCCGGCGTGCCTTCTCGGCGGTGTTGTGCCCCAGCCAGCTGGTGAGGACGTTGCGGCGCGAGCCGCGCACCACCTGGGCCACGGCGCGGGCCGACTCCTCGCCGGCCGCCACGGCGGTGGGCACATGCATCACCAGCAGCGCATCCACGTTGGGATCCTGGAGCAGGATGCGGGTGGCCTCGCGGAAACGCTCGGGCGGGGCATCGCCGATGATGTCCACGGGATTGCCGTGGGACCAGGTCTCGGGCAGCAGTTCGTCCAGCGACTGCAGCGTCTCCTGGGACAGCTCGGCCATCCGGCCGCCCATGGTGATGAGGGCGTCGGTGGCCATGACGCCGGGTCCGCCGCCATTGGTGAGGATGGCGAGCCGATCCCCCTTCAGCGGCTGCATCCGGGCCAGGGTCTCCACCGCGTCGAACAACTCCGCCACCGTGTACACCCGCAGCATGCCCGCACGCTGCAGGGCGGCGTCGTAGACGTGATCGGCCCCGGCCAGCGCGCCGGTGTGGGAGGCCGCCGCCCGGGCGCCCTCGGGGACGCGACCGGACTTGATGGCCAACACCGGCTTGTTGCGGGCCGCGGCCCGGGCCGCCGAGATGAACTTGCGCGCGTCGCGGACCGATTCGATGTAGAGCAGGATGGCCCGGGTGCTGGGGTCGCTGGCCAGGTAGTCGAGCACGTCGCCGAAGTCCACGTCCGCCGCGTCGCCCAGGGAGATGAAGTGGGAGAAGCCGATGTTGTGGGCCTGGGACCAGTCCAGGACCGCCGTGCACAGGGCGCCGGACTGGGAGACGAAGGCGACCTTCCCCGGCGGCGGCTGCACGTGCGCGAAGCTGGCGTTCAGTCCCACCCCGGGCACCAGCATGCCCAGGCAGTTGGGCCCGAGAATGCGCAGGCCGTGGGGACGCGCGGCCTCGAGCGCCGCCTGGCTGAGGGTGCGGCCCTGTTCGTCGCGGTGCTGGGCCATGCCGGCGCTGAGGACCACGGCGGCGCGGGTGCCCCGCACGCCCAGCTCGCCGATCAGCGCGGGCACCGTATGGTCCGGGGTGGCGATGATGGCGAGATCGGGGGCCAGCGGCAGGGCGGCCACGTCGGGATAGGCCAGTACGCCGGATACCGCCTCGTACTTGGGATTCACCGGCATCACCGGCCCCTTGAAACCGCCCATGAGCAGGTTCTGCATGACCAGGTTGCCGATGCTGTGCTCCCGGGTGGATGCGCCGATGACAGCGACGGAGCGCGGCTTGAAGAGGGAGTCGAGGTTGCGGACGCTCATGGTGGCAGGGGTCCTGGGAATGTCTGTGCGAACGTGTGGGCAGGTCTGGATTGTGCGCTGCAATAAACGATTATAGCGCCCCTTGCCGCCGGGGACAGTCCGGCTGTCCGTCCGGGAGTGGAAATGCCGGACCTCCGTCGGCGGGGGCGATTGCAGCAAAGTGTAGTTGACTGCGCCGGGCGAGTTCCCGTGCCGCCGTCCGGACGCGCGGACCCACGGTCCGGCAGGGCGGGTTTCCGTGCGGTTGCCCGGGTGTGGGATGATTCCCGCTCCAGGTTCGCGTCCAGGCCTACGATGCCCGATGATTCCCCTCCACGACGACAATCCCACCCGGAGCCGGCCGGTCGTCACGGTCGCGATCATCGTGGCCTGCGCGCTGGCCTTCCTCTGGCAGTGGAGCCATGGACCGGAGGCCCAGCGGGCCATCATCTATGCCTTCGGCGTGATACCGGCGACCCTGTTCGGGGAGCGGCACCTGCCGCCGGAACTGGCCCTCGTTCCCCCGGGCGCCACGGTGTTCACCTCGCTGTTCCTCCACGGCGGCTGGCTTCACCTGCTCGGAAACATGCTCTTCCTCTGGATCTTCGGCAACAACGTGGAGGATGCCATGGGCCACGGGCGCTTCCTCGCCTTCTATCTGATCTGCGGTACCGCGGCGGCCCTGGCCCAGGCCCTGCCCGATACCGGATCGGTGATTCCCATGGTGGGGGCGAGCGGTTCCATCGCCGGTGTCCTCGGGGCCTACCTGCTGCTCTTTCCCCATGCCCGCATCCTGGTGCTGGTGCCCATCGGTTTCATCCTGCAGGTGCTGCGCCTGCCGGCGGTGGTGGTGCTGGGCTTCTGGTTCCTGCTGCAGTTGATCAGCACCCTGACGGCCGAGCCGGGGCAGGGCGGCGTGGCATTCGCGGCCCATGCCGGCGGGTTTCTGACGGGCCTGGCGCTGGTGCCGCTGTTCCGCCGCCGCGGCGTCCCGCTCCTCGCCCCGCCCCGCGATCGGCGGCGCTGAAAGAACTGCTACGAAAAGGATCTCACCACGAAGGCACGAAGGGCACGAAGAAAAGGCGGAATGACAATTGACCGCAGATTTCGCTGATTAACACAGATTTTTTGTGCCCGGATGATGGTTGCGCGAATGACCATGGCAGCCAGTTCCCAGCCGATGGCACTTTCAACCTTAACACCGCAACCAGGGTTGTCAGCGTGCAATCCGGTGGTGGACGATAAAAATCAACGTAAATCAGCGAAATCTGCGGTCAAATCTTTTCGTCCTTGTTCTCTTCGTGTCCATCGTGCCTTCGTGGTGAGATAAAGCTTTTCAACAGGCAGTCGCCGGAGCGGCACCCGGCGGTTATCCTGTGTCTCCCGAAGCGAGAACGAGCGGAGAGGTGGAGATGGCGATGAAACAGTTCGGCGGCACGGGACTGCTGCTGCGTTTCCTGGTGGGCCTGGTGCTGGTGTTCGCCAGCTACAATCCCGAGGCATGGTCCTACTGGCACTGGGCGCTGGCGAACCTGCCCGATTTCAGCGTGCTGAAGGCGTTCGTGGGTGTGGTGCTGCTCATCGGCTGGACCATCTACCTGCGCGCCACGGTACGCTCCCTCGGCCCCTTCGGCCTGATTCTGGCCGTCGCCTTCTTCGGCACGCTCATCTGGCTGCTGGTGGACACGGGGATCCTGCCCGCCGACAGCGTGCGCGCGGTCAGCTACATCGTGCTGGTGATCATCAGCGGCGTGCTTGCGGTGGGCGTCTCCTGGTCCCACGTGCGTCGGCGCATCACCGGCCAGATCGACGTGGACGAGATCGAGGAAGACTGACAACCGTTATCCCGCGCCAGTACCGCCCGGAACCGGGGTCATGAAGCATGCGGGCAAGTGGATGGGTGCGCCCGCCCGTGGGCGGGCGCACCGGGGATGGCTAGGGTCCTGCAGGGGCGGGGTGTCGGGGCTCAGCG
This sequence comes from Thioalbus denitrificans, assembly GCF_003337735.1. NCBI lineage: Bacteria > Pseudomonadati > Pseudomonadota > Gammaproteobacteria > Chromatiales > Ectothiorhodospiraceae > Thioalbus > Thioalbus denitrificans. The sequence continues at coordinate 705,222 of NZ_QPJY01000001.1, forward strand.
ACCGTCACGGCAACAGGTGAACCGCACCAGCAGTCCGATGGCGATGACGGCCGACACAATGCCGGTGACCGTCAGGCTGTCGATGGCAAACGTGATCATGGCAGTACCTCCGGGTACCCTAAATCAGTCTGCGCTTATATTAGCAATTCCTAATTAATATGTCACGCATTATTTTGCGTCCGCTCTTCCGGCGCTCCGGTGCGCGGGCGCGGGGGTGGCGTGGCGTATAGGAGTGCGCGGCGCAGCCTGGCCTACCGTGCCGCCAACCGCAGACCGGCAGGCTACGGGCAGGGATTCGGGTGGGCCGTGTGGAGGGCCTCGATGGCCTTCAGGGTTCCCTCGTCCAGTTGCAGTTCGATGCTGCCGATATCGGACTCCAGCTGTTCCAGCGTGGTGGCTCCCACCAGGGTGCTGGCGCAGAAGGGTCGGCCGTTGACGTAGGCCAGCGCCATCTGTGCCGGGTCCAGCCCCCGTTCACGGGCCAGTCCCACGTAGCCCCGGATTGCGGCATCACCCTCGGGACTGCTGTAGCGCGTGTAGCGCTCCATGTCGCCGAACAGGGTCAGGCGCGCGCCGGCGGGCCTGGCGCCGTCCAGGTACTTGCCCGACAGCACGCCGAAGGCCAGGGGCGAGTAGGCCAGCAATGGCACCTGCTCCCGGTGGGCCACTTCGGCCAGCCCGATCTCGAAGGTGCGGTTCACCAGGCTGTAGGGATTCTGGATGCTGAGCACCCGCGGCAGTGAGAGGCGTTCGGCGGCGCGCAGGAAGGTCATCAGGCCCCAGGGCGTTTCGTTGGATACCCCGATGTGGCGGATCTTCCCGCTTTCCACCAGGTCGCCCAGGACGGTGAGGGTCTCCTCGATGGGGATGGCCTTCTCCCCGGGGTTGTGGACGTAGCCGAGCTTGCCGAAGTAGTTGGTGCTGCGCTCGGGCCAGTGCAGCTGGTAGAGGTCGATGTAGTCGGTCTGCAGCCGGCGCAGGCTGGCGTCGACCGCCGCCTCGATGTTCTTCCGATCGAGACGGGTTTCGCCGTCGCGTACATAATCGATGGCCCGTGCGGGTCCCAGCACCTTGGTGGCCAGCACGATCCGGTCACGTCCGCCCCGTGCCCTGAGCCAGCTGCCGATGTACCGCTCCGTCAGGCCCTGGGTCTCGTGGCGCGGCGGTATGGGGTACATCTCCGCGGTGTCGATGAAGTTGATCCCAGCGGCGAGGGCCGCGTCGAGCTGGGCGTGGGCCTCGCTCTCGCTGTTCTGCTGACCCCAGGTCATGGTGCCGAGGCCGATCTGGCTGACTTCGAGTTCGCTGGTGCCGAGTCGGTTGTAGCGCATGGTTCTGTCCATAAACAAAAGGGCGGAGGTGTCGCAACACCTCCGCCCAGTGTCCGGGTATCCTGCGCCGGCGACTGCGGCGCAGCAGACCAGGCCCGGATCAGCTGCTGGCCATATCCTTCAGCTTCTTCAGCGGGAGGACCTTGACCACCGTCTTCGCGGGCTTGGCGGGAACATCCATGAGCTCGCCGGGCTTGAAGGGATTGGGAACTCCCTTGCGGGCCTTGGTCGCGGGTTTTTTCACGGTCTTGATCTTGAGCAGGCCGGGCAGGGTGAAGCTGCCGACCGCGCGCTTTTTCACGTGGCGCTCTACAAGGCCGCCGAGGCCGTCGAGTACCGCGCCGACCTCCTTCTTGGACAGACCGGTCTCCTCGGCGAGGGTGTTGACGATCTGGGTCTTGGTGAAGGCTTCCTTGACGGCGGTGAGTTTCTTGGCGGGGGCTGCGGCTTTGGGAGCAGCCTTCTTTGCGGAAGCCTTGGGAGCTGCCTTCTTCGGGGCGGCCTTGGCCGCCGCTTTCTTCTTGACTGCCATATGTTCCCTCCTCTCAACAGGTGGTGTGCACGCGCTTCTTATCGCTGAAAATAGCACATGGCAGGCAAGATACTAGGTAAATCGCGTGTAAAATGCCAAGCATCGTCGTTATTTGCCCGCCGTACGCGTACAGGTGTCGTGTGAGAGCGGGACTGCGTCCGCTCCTGCGCGCCCCATCCGGGTGCTGCGCCGGGGGGCGGCCTGCGGGTCCCGGGGCGGGGTCCAGGGTGGTCGATCCGCTGCATCGTCTTCGCCGGTGGCCGACCGGACCTTGCGCGTGCCGCCCCTGTCTGGAGGCGGGGTTCCCAATTCGATCGGCGGCGTCCCGTACCGTCGGCGGTTCCCCGGCACGACCGGCGAGCCTGTCTCCGTCGGGTGGTGGTGGCCGGGTCGCCGCGCCTTGGCCGGAGTGTGGAGTTGCCATGTCCTACTATCGTCATCACGTCTTTTTCTGTACCAACCAGCGCACGGACGGCCGTGCCTGCTGCCAGGATCACAATGCCAAGGCACTGCGCGATCACGCCAAGCAGCGGATCAAGGCGCTCGGTCTCGCCGGTCCCGGCGGTGTGCGCATCAATACGGCGGGCTGTCTCGACCGCTGTGCCGAGGGGCCGGTGGCGGTCGTCTATCCCGAGGGGGTCTGGTACACCTTCGTGGACCGGGAGGACATCGACGAAATCATCGACCGGCACCTGGTGGCTGGCCGGGTGGTGGAGCGGCTGAAGATTTGAACACGGGCGGGGATGGCTCCCGGATTGGTGGCCGGGCCGACGGGGGCGGTCTTCCGGGGCCGCTGGGTACCCGGTTGGCCGCCGCCCCGGGGTGGATGTCCGACAGCAGGGCGCCGGGAGAAGGGGCGGGGTGCGTAGAGGCTCTCCCTTTCCGCTCGTGGTGGCCGATACGGGGAGTCTGCGCGAACCGGCAAGGCGCGTGTCCTGAACGCTTCGCCGAACGCAGGGTGATGACGTCGATTCCCGGCTGGCAACCGGCGCTCCCCTAGCCAAAAAAATATTTTCTCTGCCAAAATTTTTCTTATTTCATGGTTGACTAATATGCGGGGTGGTCGGATAATGCGCACCGAAGCCTTCCGAGGCTTCATCTCTCTCGACTCCTCCATCCTCCTTTGGTGGTTTGACGCGGCCTTCCAGGCCGCGTTTTTTTGTCTTAACAACTATATTCGAGGCTGGCGCGCCGTGGCTGGGTACGCGGCAGCGGGGCTCGTGGCCTGCCCCCAATGGGTGGGCGGCCAGGTCCCGTCGGAGAGGGCGGTTCACTCCCTGTCGGGGATCCGGCGCATTCCCCCGGGTCCGGCTGCCGTTGTCGTGGACCCTGCCCGGCGCGGGACTGTGCGCCACGCTTGGGTCGGCCCCGAGGGTCCGGGGTCCCGGTTGATTGGAGTGGTGGCGGTGCTTGTATCCCGGGTTGTCTTTCTGTAAGATTCCCCGTCTTTGGACAGAGCCACTCACTTTCGTGTGGCTGATGATCTGCAGCGAGACGCGAGTAATGAAGACCTACAGCGCGAAACCCGAGACCGTGAAGCGGGACTGGTACGTGGTGGATGCCAGCGGCAAGACGCTGGGACGACTTGCCACCGAGATCGCCCGGCGCCTGCGCGGCAAGCACAAGCCTGAATACACCCCGCACGTCGATACGGGTGATTACATCGTTGTGGTCAACGCCGAAAAGGTGCATGTGACCGGCAACAAGCTCAAGGACAAGGTCTACTATCACCACACCGGCTTCCCCGGCGGAATCAAGGGCATCACCCTGGAGAAGCAGCTGGTCAAGGCGCCTGAGCGTGTGATCGCCTCGGCGGTGAAGGGTATGCTGCCCAAGAACACCCTGGGGCGGGCCATGTTCCGCAAGCTCAAGATCTATGCGGGCCCCGAGCACCAGCACGCTGCCCAGCAGCCCCAGACCCTGGAACTGTAACGGAATCCCATCATGGCAGAACAGTACTACGGCACCGGCCGTCGCAAGAACGCCACCGCCCGCGTCTATCTTCGTCCGGGCAGCGGCAACATCGTCATCAACTCCAAGGTGCTCGATGAGTACTTCGGCCGCGAGACCGCCCGCATGGTGGTCCGGCAGCCCCTCGAGCGCACCGAGACGACCGAGAAGTTCGACGTGATGGTCTCGGTGGCGGGCGGCGGCACCACCGGCCAGGCCGGCGCCATCCGCATGGGTCTCACCCGCGCCCTGATGGAGTACGACGAGTCCATGCGTGGCACCCTGCGCGCCGCCGGCTACGTCACCCGTGACGCCCGCGAGGTGGAGCGCAAGAAGGTCGGTCTGCACAAGGCGCGCAAGCGTCCGCAGTACTCCAAGCGCTAAGCGCATGGGCAGGGCCGTCCACGGGGTTGCGAAACCGCGTGCGTGTCCCTATCCTTTCGCACCGCATTTGGGGGATCGTCTAACGGCAGGACAGCGGACTCTGACTCCGTCAATCTAGGTTCGAATCCTAGTCCCCCAGCCACTCCGGAAGGCCCGGTTATCAGGCATTGATAACCGGGCCTTTTCATTTCGGGTCGGGCCCGGTTCGGTCCCGTGTCCGGGCCGGCGGCCGGTCCCTCCGTTGGGCGTGGGGGCGACGTCTATTGTTGAGACAATATGTGACCACATTCACACATGCGTTGTAAAAAAACAGCGATTGTGTTGCCTGAACAACGATTCGTGCGCTAATATCGTGGTCATGGGGCGCTCGGGTGCCCGGTTCCTGACTCGTATGGAGAGCCAAATCATGAAAAAGCTGCTTGCCCTGGCTGTCGCCGCCGCCTTCGCCGCGCCGCTGGCCGCTTCCGCCAACCCGACCGTCTATGGTCGCGTGAACGTCAACATGGTCCACGAGGACATCGATGACGGCTCCTCCGACGCCTGGGACGTGCAGAACAACGCCTCCCGCGTGGGCGTGAAGGGCTCCGAGGACCTGGGTAACGGCCTGGCCGCGGTGTACCAGTTCGAGTTCGGCGTCGACGCCTCCGACTCCGGCGACCTGAGCGGCCGCCTGGCCTACGCCGGCCTGACCGGCGGCTTCGGCACTTTCGCCATGGGCCGGCAGTGGACCCCCTACTACGGCTCCGTGGACAAGTCCGACATCTTCCAGACCAACGGCATGAACGACGAGTATCTCGGCCTGACCCGCGTCGGCAACGCCGTGGCCTACGTGACCCCGAACTTCAACGGCCTGTCCGGCAAGCTGGCCCTGGTCATCGACAACGGCGGCGCCGAGGACGTGGGCGACGACTTCGCCGACTGGTGGAACCTCTCGGTGGACTACGACAACGGTCCGCTGAGCGTTGGTTTCTCCTACCTGACCGCCCAGGGCACCGGTGCGGCGGACATCGTCAACGGCTCCCTGTGGGGGCTGGCCGGCAAGTACAACTTCGGCATGTTCGCTCTCATCGGTCAGTATGAGACCCTGACCGACGTGGACGGGATCGATGCCGACGCCTACGCCATCGCCGGCGAGCTCTATCTCGGCAACAACACCCTGCGCGCCAAGTACGGCAAGCAGGACTTCGATATCTATGGCAGCGACTACGATCCCTCCAACTGGGTCATCGAGGCCGAGCACAACTTCAGCAAGCGCACCCGGGTCTTCGTCTCCTACGAGGATTCCGAGGGCAGCTACGGGCTGACCGGTCTGGGCAAGTACCTGGTCGGCGACTACAGCTCCGCGACGGAGCACCAGCGCTTCGGCATCGGCATCCGCCACGACTTCTGATCTCCCCGCGCTGGGCGAAGTGAAGACGGGCGCCTGCGGGCGCCCGTTTTTTTTGCCTCGCGCCACTCCGCGGGTGGTGCTCCGCCTTTTTCGGCAGCAAGCCGGGCTCCCTTGGGTCGAGCGGTCACGTGCCTGCGCGGGTTCGCGTGGCGCCTGGTCGCAGAGCCGATGGATCGCTATGGTGTTGTATATGTAAGACACAATCTGTTTCTTGTTGTTTTTTTATTGCCAATGTGTTGCTTTCCGAGGATGTGTTGTCTATATTCACCCCTGCACAGTTTTTGTCTGCCGGTTTTGTCAACCATCATTCAGGAGAGCACTACCATGAAGAAGCTGCTTACCCTGGCTGTCGCCGCCGCTTTCGCCGCGCCGCTGGCCGCCTCCGCCAACCCGACCGTCTATGGCCGCGTGAACGTCAACCTGGTCCACCAGGACATGGACTACATGGGTGATGTCTCCGGCGACGCCGAGGCCTGGAATGTGGAGAACAACGCCTCCCGCGTGGGCGTGAAGGGCTCCGAGGACCTGGGCAACGGCCTGGCCGCGGTGTACCAGTTCGAGTTCGGCGTCGACGCCTCCGACTCCGGCGACCTGAGCGGCCGCCTGGCCTACGCCGGCATCACCGGCGGCTTCGGCACCTTCGCCATGGGCCGCCAGTGGACCCCCTACTACGGCTCCGTGGACAAGATCGACATCATGCAGGTCGGCGGCATGAACGACGCCTACCTGGGCCTGACCCGCGTCGGCAACGCCGTGGCCTACGTGACCCCGAACTTCAACGGCCTGTCCGGCAAGCTGGCGCTGGTCATCGACAACGGCGGCGCCGAGGACGTGGGCGAGGATTTCGCCGACTGGTGGAACGCCTCCGTGGACTACGACAACGGCCCGCTGAGCGTCGGTCTCTCCTACCTGGCCGCCCAGGGTGACGTGGACGGCTCCCTGTGGGGTCTGGCCGCGAAGTACAACTTCGGCATGTTCGCCCTGGTCGGCCAGGTCGAGCGGGCTGACGAGGATTACATCTCCAACGTGATCAACTCCGACCTGTCCGGCGACACCACCGCCTATGCGCTGGGTGGCGAGCTGTACCTCGGCAACAACACCCTGCGCGCCACCTACGGCCACGTGGACAGCGACGACGGCGACGACGGCAGCACCTGGACCCTGGGCGCCGAGCACAACTTCAGCAAGCGCACCCGGATCTTCGCCGAGTACGAGGATTCCGAGCTGAACCGCATGAAGCACAGCGGGCACTACCACGAGTCCGATGGCCAGCGCTTCGGCGTCGGCATCCGCCACGACTTCTAATCTCCTGACGGAGAGCTGAAGTGAAGACGGGCGCCTGCGGGCGCCCGTTTTTTTTGTAGCAATCCGTGGCGGAACTCCGTTGCGGCGCAATCGTTGTTGCAATCATGTCAATCGTGTAGTAAATAAACAAAAACTGTGCGCAAGAACGCCACAAGGTTTTGTTGCGCGTTTCAGATGCTGGTCGAAACCGAAATCCTGGGAGGGGAATCATGAAGAAGCGCATCATTACGCTGGCCGTGGCGGCCGCCTGCGCCGCGCCGCTGGCCGCGTCCGCCGACGCCGTCATGTATGGCCGCGTGAACGTCAACCTGGTCCACCAGGACATGGACTACTATCCCTGGATCGACGTCGATGACGCCGAGGCCTGGAATGTGGAGAACAACGCCTCCCGCATCGGCGTGAAGGGCTCCGAGGACCTGGGCAACGGCCTGGCCGCGGTGTACCAGTTCGAGTTCGGCGTCGACGCCTCCGACTCCGGCGGCCTGAGCGGCCGCCTGGCCTACGCCGGCATCACCGGCGGCTTCGGCACCTTCGCCATGGGCCGCCAGTGGACCCCCTACTACGGCTCCGTGGACAAGACCGACATCATGCAGGTCGGCGGCATGAACGACGCCTACCTGGGCCTGACCCGCGTCGGCAATGCCGTGGCCTATGTGACCCCGAACTTCAACGGCCTGTCCGGGAAGGTCGCGCTGGTCATCGACAATGGCGGGTCCGAGGATCTGAACGAGGACTTCGCCGACTGGTGGAACGTGTCGGTGGACTACGACAACGGCCCGCTGAGTGTCGGCGCCTCCTACCTGGCTTCCGCCGGTGACTACGAGGGCGGCCTGTTCGGCATCGCCGCCAAGTACAACTTCGGCATGTTCTCCCTCATCGGCCAGTACGAGCACGCCGACGAGGATTACGGCGACAACATCTATGATGGCGCGCTCTATGTCTGGCCGCTGGACGGCGAGATCAACGCCTATTCCCTGGGTGGCGAGGTGTACTTCGGCAACAACACCGTCCGTGCCGTCTACGGTCATGTGGAAGACCGGGACGACGACGGCAGCACCTGGACGCTGGGCCTGGAGCACAACTTCAGCAAGCGCACCCGCATCTTCGCCGAGTACGAGGACTCCGACCTGAACCGGGTCAAGCACGGCGACCACCAGGATTTGGTGGAAGGCCAGCGCTTCGGTGTCGGCATCCGCCACGACTTCTGATCTCCCCGCGGAGAGCTGAAGTGAAGACGGGCGCCTCCGGGCGCCCGTTTTTTTTGATCAATGTTGTGTTATTGCAACGGTTGTTGTGTGTTTATCAGTATGGTGCTATAACAATCGCGTCTGTCGTGTGACACCATAATCCGGCTCATATTCCTGGGAGGGAATTCTAGTGAAGAAACTGCTGACTCTGGCCGTTGCCGCCGCCTGCGCCGCGCCGCTCGTCGCCTCTGCCAACCCGGTCGTCTACGGTCGGGTCAACGTGAACCTGGTCCACCAGGACTACGACTACGAAGTGCCCTTCGGTACCTGGGATGGCGGCGACGCCGAGGCCTGGAACGTGGAGAACAACGCCTCCCGCGTGGGCGTGAAGGGCTCCGAGGATCTGGGCAACGGCCTGGCCGCGGTGTACCAGTTCGAGTTCGGCGTCGACGCCTCCGACTCCGGTGGTCTGAGCGGCCGCCTGGCCTACGCCGGCATCACCGGCGGCTTCGGCACCTTCGCCATGGGCCGCCAGTGGACTCCCTACTACGGTTCCGTGGACAAGATCGACATCATGCAGGTCGGCGGCATGAACGACGCCTACCTGGGCCTGACCCGCGTCGGCAACGCCGTGGCCTACGTGACCCCGAACTTCAACGGCCTGTCCGGCAAGCTGGCGCTGGTCATCGACAACGGCGGCGCCGAGGACGTGGGCGAGGACTTCGCCGACTGGTGGAACGTCTCCGTGGACTATGACAATGGTCCGCTCTCCGTGGGCGCCTCCTACCTGGCGGCCCAGGGTGACGTGGACGGCGCCCTGTGGGGTCTGGCCGCGAAGTACAACTTCGGCATGTTCGCTCTCATCGGCCAGTTCGAGCAGGCTGACGAGGACTACATCGCTGCTGCGCGTCCCGGCAACTTCGGCGGCACCGCCGTGGAAGGTGATACCACTTCCTGGGCACTGGGAGGCGAGGTCTACCTCGGCAACAACACCCTGCGTGCCACCTATGGCAGCGTGGACAGCGACGAGAACGACGGCAGCACCTGGACCCTGGGCGCCGAGCACAACTTCAGCAAGCGCACCCGCGTCTTCGTCGAGTACGAGGATTCCGAGCTGAACCGCGTGAAGCACACCGCCTTCAGCACCTCCGACTACCACGACATCGAGGGTCAGCGCTTCGGCGTCGGTATCCGCCACGACTTCTAATCTCCCGACGGAGAGCTGAAGTGAAGACGGGCGCCCTTGGGCGCCCGTTTTTTATGATCATCCCTCTCCGCGTGTCGCTGCTGAACAACCAGTGTTGCAATTATGTCGGTCTTGTATTAAACAGTCGCATTACGAACGATTGAGTTGATTGCCAGCGGATCTCCTATCCGCCGGCTATTCGGGGGGATTATTAGAATGAAGAAACGACTTATCACAGTAGCTGTGGCTGTTGCCTGTGCCTCACCGCTGGTGGCTTCGGCCGACGCCATCATGTACGGACGCGTCAACGTCAACCTGGTGCACGAGGATGCCAAGCTCACCGTGTGCACCGATGGTTGCCTGAGTGCAAGCGACGATGCCTGGGACCTGCAGAACAACGCCTCGCGCATCGGCGTGAAGGGTTCCGAGGACCTGGGCAACGGCCTGGCCGCCATCTTCCAGTTCGAGTTCGGCGTCGACGCCTCCGACTCCGGCGACCTCAGTGGCCGCCTGGCCTATGCCGGCCTGACCGGCGGTTTCGGCACCATTGCCGTGGGCCGGCAGTGGACGCCCTACTACGGCTCCGTCGACAAGACCGACATCATGCAGGTCAACAGCATGAACAGCCATTACCTGGGGCTTACCCGCGTCGGCAACGCCGTGGCCTACGTGACCCCGAGCTTCAACGGCCTGTCCGGCAAGGTTGCGCTCGTGATCGACAACGGCGGCGCCGAGGATACCGGCGAGGATTTCGCCGACTGGACCAACGTCTCTGTCGACTACGACAACGGCCCCCTGTCGATTGGCGCTTCCTGGCTGCGTGAGAACAGTGGTGAGGGTGACCTCTGGGGCGTGGCCGGCAAGTACAACTTCGGCATGTTCGCCCTGATCGGCCAGTACGAGAATGCCGACGAGGATTACTACGGTGACGATACCACTTCCTGGGCGCTGGGCGGTGAAGTCTACTTCGGCAACAATACCCTTCGCGCCGTGTATGGCGACATGGACTTCGGGGGGTTCGGCGATGGCACCAACTGGGCCGTCGGTGTGGAGCACAACTTCAGCAAGCGCACCCGGATCTTTGCCGAGTATCAGGATTTCGATGCCGAGGCAAATCTCGCCAACGAATCCGCGAAGGCGGAGCTGAAGCGCTTCGGCGTCGGTATCCGCCACGACTTCTAATCTCCCGACGGAGAGTTGAAGTGAAGACGGGCGCCTGCGGGCGCCCGTTTTTTTGTCAAAGCATGTTGTAATAGTGAGACGGTTTGTTGCTATTTCGGCAATCAAGTGCTACATACTATTCATCATCAACATGAGGTGCTATCAATGCGCCTCGATCATTATCCATCAACAGGGACCGGAGCCAGAATTCCATGAAGAAGAACCTGCTTACCCTGGCCGTGGCCGCCGCCTGTGCGCTGCCTCTGGCCGCTTCCGCAGACGCCATCATGTACGGTCGCGTCAACGTCAACCTGGTGCATGAGGACTTCGATACCGGCGGGAACTTCCGCCTGGCCAACGACGACGATGCCTGGGACCTGCAGAACAACGCCTCCCGCATCGGCGTGAAGGGCTCCGAGGACCTGGGCAACGGCCTGGCCGCCATCTTCCAGTTCGAGTTCGGCGTCGATGCCTCCGACTCCGGCGACCTGAGCGGCCGCCTGGCCTATGCCGGTCTCACCGGCGGTTTCGGCACCTTTGCGATGGGCCGCCAGTGGACGCCCTACTACGGCTCCGTGGACAAGACCGACATCATGCAGATCGGCGCCATGAACGATCACTACCTGGGCCTGACCCGGGTGGGCAACGCCGTGGCCTACGTGACCCCGAACTTCAACGGGCTGTCCGGCAAGCTGGCCCTGGTGGTGGACAACGGGGGTGCCGAGGACCTGGGCGAGGACTTCGCCGACTGGTGGAACGTGTCGGTGGACTATGACAACGGTCCGATCTCCATCGGTGTGTCCTACCTGGGTGCCGAGGGCGATACCGACGGTTCGCTCTGGGGCGTGGCCGGCAAGTACAACTTCGGCATGTTCGCCCTCATCGGCCAGTACGAGAGCGCCGATGACAATTACACCGGTGATGATGACACCACCTCCTGGGCCCTCGGCGGCGAGGTCTATCTCGGCAACAACACCCTCCGCGCCGTCTACGGCAGTGTCGATGCCGGTTACATGGGCGACGGCAACAACTGGGCGCTGGGCGTGGAGCACAATTTCAGCAAGCGCACCCGCATCTTCGCCGAGTACGAGGATTCCGACTACCAGAAGACCACCTGTGCGGGTGATGGCGACTTCACCTGCTACCTCGAGGGGCAGCGCTTCGGCGTCGGTATTCGCCACGACTTCTGACATCGGAATCGACTGCTGACCATGACGGGCGCCTGCGGGCGCCCGTTTTGCATGGGGCGTTCCGCAGGAATGTTGTAATTTGTCAACTCATGTTGTGAATGTGTTACTCATGTGCTATCTAATCAACTACGCGATTCCTGATTTTTGCACTTGGGTAAGACCCGGGAGATTCACAAAATGAAAAAGCAGATCATCACCCTGGCTGTCGCCGCCGCCTGCGCCGCACCGCTGGTCGCGTCCGCCAACCCCATTCTCTACGGCCGGGTCAACGTCAACCTGGTCAACGAGGACATGGACAGCAAGCTCTGCCAGGCGGGAACGACCCGCTGCGTCAGTGACAGCAGCGAAGCCTGGGACACCCAGAACAACGCCTCCCGCATCGGCGTGAAGGGCTCCGAGGACCTGGGCAACGGCCTGGCCGCCGTCTACCAGTTCGAGTTCGGCGTCGATGCCTCCGACTCCGGCGGCCTGAGCGGGCGTCTGGCCTATGCCGGCCTGACCGGCGGGTTCGGCACCTTCGCCATGGGCCGCCAGTGGACGCCCTACTACGGCTCCGTGGACAAGACCGACATCATGCAGATTGGCGGCATGAATGACATCTACCTCGGCCTGACCCGCGTCGGCAACGCCGTGGCCTACGTGACCCCGAACTTCAACGGCCTGTCCGGCAAGCTGGCGCTGGTCATCGACAACGGTGGCGCCGAGGACGTGGGCGAGGATTTCGCCGACTGGTGGAACGCCTCCGTGGATTACGACAACGGCCCGCTGAGCGTCGGCCTCTCCTACCTGGCCGCCCAGGGTGACGTGGACGGCGCCCTGTGGGGTCTGGCCGGCAAGTACAACTTCGGCATGTTCTCCATCATCGGCCAGTACGAGGACGCCGACGAGGAGTACGCCGGCGCCGTGACCACCAGCAGCTATGGCGACTGGTATGCGCCGGGCGCGGTGGTGCCCGCCGATGATGCCAAGGCCTGGGCCATCGGTGCCGAGGTCTACCTCGGCAACAACACCATCCGGGCCGTCTACGGCGATCTCGATGCGGGTGATGCCGGTGAGGCCACCAGCTGGAGTCTGGGTGTCGAGCACAACTTCAGCAAGAGGACCCGCATCTTCGCCGAGTACCAGGACCTTGAAGCCGAGAAGAACTACTTCACGACGGGGAATGTGAAGGAGAATGCCGACGAGCAGCGTTTCGGCGTCGGTATCCGTCACGACTTCTGATCTCCCCCGGGAGCGGCGGATTAACAGGACGGGCGCCTTCGGGCGCCCGTTTTTTATTGCGCCATTGAGCGTGAACGCCCGTTGCGCCGGTCCGAACCGGCCTGCCCGCCGGTCGGCGGGTGTGGGCAGGGGCCACAAGAATCCCGGATAGCGATCGAGCACTGTTGCATTAACCACAAAACTATTGTGTGAATGTGACGAAGTTGTTATAAATTGTGACGCAGTTCACAACTCGATTGACTTTCAGGGAGAGTGTTCAATGAAGAAGCTTGTCACGATTGCAGTTGCCGCCGCCCTTGCCGCACCGCTGGCCGCTGCTGCCAACCCCACCCTCTATGGCCGTGTCAACGTGAACCTGGTCCACGAGGACACCGACTTTTTCGAGGATGGCAGCAGCGAGGCCTGGGACGTGCAGAACAACGCCTCCCGCGTGGGGGTGAAGGGCTCCGAGGATCTGGGCAACGGCCTGACCGCCGTCTATCAGTTCGAGTTCGGGGTGGACGCGTCCGATTCCGGCGATGTGAGCGGCCGACTGGCCTATGCCGGCATTGCCGGTGGCTTCGGCGTCTTCGCCATGGGTCGGCAGTGGACCCCGTATTACAACACGGTGGACAAGACCGACATCATGCAGATCAACGGCATGAACGACTCCTACATCGGTCCCAGCCGCATCGGCAACGCCGTGGCCTACATCACGCCGACCTTCAACGGCCTCACCGGAACCCTGGCGCTGGTCATCGACAATAATGGCGATGCGGGTGACCTGGCCGAAGTGCTGAACCTGGGCAACACCGGCGACGATGGCGTGGACATGATCAACGCCTCGGTGGACTACAGCAACGGCCCGATCTCCGCCGGTGTCTCCTACCTCGGCCTGGAGGGTGACTGGGACATCTCCATCTGGGGTCTGGGCGGCAAGTACACCATCGGCAACTTCGCCCTGATCGGCCAGTACGAGAATGCGGATGACCTGGATGTCGATGCCTGGCGTGTGGGCGGCGAGGTCTACCTGGGCAGCAACACCCTGCGCGCCGTGTACGGCAGCGTGGACGCCGGTTCCGACTACGACAGCTGGGCCATCGGCGTGGAGCACAACTTCAGCAAGCGCACCCGGGTCTTCGCCGAGTACGAGGACAGCGAGCTCAATGGCCTCTGGAGTGCGGAGTTGGGGGCTGGCGCCGAGCAGCAGCGCTTCGGCGTGGGCATCCGCCACGACTTCTGATCTCCCTGCGGGAAAGTCGGATGTGGACTGTGGGCGCCTGCGGGCGCCCACAGTTTTTTGTCAGTCCATGGGGAAGCATGGTGCGGGGTATTTCGGGGACAGTTTACTTATTTCATATCGGGCCTGGGGGTGGACCGAGTCTGAACCTATAAGTTTGTTTCACCTGACGCTGAGTCGGAAATAAGTAAACTGTCCCCGAAATACCCAGAAATGTGAATTCGTTTGTTGTAGTCACAAGACATCAGTTGTATTATTGCCACCATTAGGACGCGGTCCTGGCCGTACTCTCTGTGATTAACCTACTGGAGCTGCATTCATGAAGAAGATCCTCTCTGTCGCCATTGCCGCGGCGCTGGTCGCCCCGCTGGCCGCCACCGCCAATCCCACCCTCTACGGGCGCGTCAACGTCAGCCTGGCCCACGAGGATCTCGATGGCCTGGATTCCGCCTGGAACGTGCAGGACAACGCCTCCCGCATTGGCGTGAAGGGTTCCGAGGACCTGGGCAACGGCCTGTCCGCCATCTACCAGTTCGAGTTCTCCGTGGACGCCTCCGATTCCGGCAACCTGGGCGGTCGTCTGGCCTTCGCCGGCATCACCGGCGGCTTCGGCACCTTCGCCATGGGCCGCCAGTGGACTCCCTACTACAACACCGTGGACAAGACCGACATCATGGAGTCGGGCTTCTCCAACGACTACTACCTGGGCCTGTCCCGGGTGGGCAACGCCGTCGCCTATGTGACCCCGAACTTCAACGGGCTCTCCGGCGCCGTGGCGCTGGTGGTCGACAACGGCGGGGCCGAGGACACCGGCGAGGACTTCGCCGACTGGACCAACGTTTCCGTGGACTACAGCAACGGCCCGCTCTCCGTGGGCGGCTCCTGGTTGCGCGAGAACAACGGCGAGGGTGACCTCTGGGGCCTGGCCGCCAGCTACAACTTCGGCATGTTCTCCATTATCGGCCAGTACGAGGACGCCGATTCGGATTACTATGGTGACGACGCCACTTCCTGGGCGCTGGGCGGCGAAGTCTACTTCGGCAACAACACCCTGCGTGGCGTTTACGCCAACGTGGATGCCGGGATGTACGGCGACGCGACCTCCTGGATCATCGGCGCCGACCACGCCTTCAGCCAGCGCACCAAGGTGTTCGCCGAGTACATGGACACCGAGCTGGCCAGCTCCGACATGCTGAAGGGCTACACCGACGGCCAGTACTTCGGGGTCGGCATCCGCCACGACTTCTGAGTCGGACCCGGTCGGAAACTCGAGACGGGCGCCTTCGGGCGCCCGTTTCGTTTGCGGATGGTGTCGAGTCCCGGGTTTCGTGTTGCGAGGCGGATTCGTTGTTCACCACGAAGGTGGAAAGAAGAGGCAGTTTAACCGCAGATTACGCTGATTAACGCAGATGGCCCTTTGTACGAAGGCATGTTGAGGTGTCAGCTAGATATGCAGGGGCATCTGCCCGGTAAAGACTGTATCGGTAATCGACGGCTAAATCTGCGTATTCTGTGTAATCTGCGGAAAAAGTCTTTGTGTCCCTTCTTGGTGTCCTTCGTGCCTTCGTGGTGAGACCTTTTCCGTCGTCGGCAATTCGGGGACAGTTTACTTATTTCCAGGGTCGTCGAGGGGGCGGCATGGAAGGAGCCAGCCACGGAAATAAGTAAACTGTCCCGGAAGTGTCTACCCGCCCAGGTAGGCCCGGCGCACCGCGTCGTTGCTGAGCAGATTGTCGCCGCTGTCCTCCAGCACGATGCGCCCCGTCTCCAGGACATAGCCGCGATCGGCCAGCTGCAGGGCCCGGTGGGCGTTCTGCTCCACCAGGAAGATGGTCACTCCCTCGTCCCGGATCTCCTCGATGATGCGGAAGATCTGGCTGATGATCTGCGGCGCCAGGCCGAGGGAGGGTTCATCGAGAAGCAGCAGGCGCGGCCGGGTCATGAGGGCCCGGCCGATGGCGAGCATCTGCTGCTCGCCGCCCGAGAGGGTGCCGCCGCGCTGGCGCCGGCGCTCGGCCAGGCGGGGGAACAGCTCGAACACCCGCTCCATGTCCGCCCGCAGCTGCTCGGGCTGGGAGAAGAAGCCGCCCATGTGCAGGTTCTCCTCCACCGTGAGGCCGGGGAAGATGCGCCGGCCCTCGGGCACCACCGCGATGCCATGACGGATTACATCCCAGGTCTGCAGGGAGGTGATCTCACGGCCCTCGAACAGCACCTTCCCCGAAGCGGCGCGGGGATCGCCGCAGGCGGTCATCAACAGCGTGGTCTTGCCCGCGCCGTTGGCGCCGATCAGGGTGACGATCTCGCCGGCGTTCACCGCCACCGAAACCCCCTTCAGGGCCTCTACCTGCCCGTAGCGGGTATGGACGTTCTGCAGTTCGAGTATGGGTGTCATGTTCTCAAAAGCATCTCACCACGAAGGCACGAAGGACACGAAGATTTCAAAGGACGCGACGTCGTATGCCTTGGCGCAACAGTGGTACGTTGAAGTTGATGAGCAGGCCAGTGCCGATGCTTGTCGCCTTCATGTAGCTGAGCAACTGCGCCTCATGGATGGGCATGAGCCGTTCAACGCTCTTCAGCTCCACGATCAGGCTACTTCCCACGATGAGATCGACCCGATACGCGCAGTCCAGCAACAGCGACTTGTAACGGATTGCGACCTCCTGCTTCTGGGCGAAAGCCAATCCCCGTTGGGCCAGCTCATAGGCAAGGCACCGCTCATAAGCCGATTCCAACAACCCTGGACCCAGCTCCTTGTGTACTTCCAGGGCGCAGCCGATGACGCGCCTGGACAGGGCATCGAATTCCATTTCGCCCCCGGTTATTGTTTCGATCTCTCGTTTGTTTCACGCAGGAATTTCCGTGGTCTCCTCCTGCGGTCCTGGTCCACCAGTCATCGTCTGTCCCGTGCAACGAAACCACGCTCAGCTTCAGATCCTTCTTCGTGTCCTTCGTGCCTTCGTGGTGAAAGCAATGTTCCATATTATCAAGCCTCTCCGAGGTAGGCCTTGATAACCCGGGGATCGGACTGGATCTCGGCGGGGGTGCCGGTGGCCAGGGGGCGGCCCTGGTCGAGTACGACGATCTTGTGGGAGATGTCCATCACCATGCGCATGTCGTGCTCGATGAGGAGGATGCCGACCCCGTGTCCGTGGTGCAGCTCCAGCAGCAGGTCATCGAGAGCCCGGGTCTCCTGCGGGTTGAGGCCGGCGGCCGGTTCGTCCAGGAGCAGGAGCTTCGGGGCGGTGACCATGCAGCGGGCGATCTCCAGGCGCCGCTGCTGTCCGTAGGAGAGGGTGCCGGCGGGCTGGTTGGCCACCTCCAGCAGGCGGACCCGGCGCAGCCATTCCACGGCCCGATCCAGCGCCTCCTCCTCGCTGCGGCGGTAGGCGCGGCTGTTGAGCAGACCGTGCAGCAGGTTGGTCTTCACCCGCGTGTGTTGCGCCACGAGCAGATTTTCCACCACGGTCATCTTGCGGAACAGGCGGATATTCTGGAATGTCCGCACCAGGCCGAGGCGGGCGATCCGGTGCCCCGGCAGGCGCTGAATCGGCCGGTTGTTGAAGCTTACGCTTCCGCCCGTGGGATGGTAGAAGCCGCTGACGCAGTTGAACACGGTGGTCTTGCCGGCCCCGTTGGGGCCGATGACCGCGACAATCTCGTCGCTGGTGACGCTGAAGGAGACGTTGTCCACCGCCAGCAGTCCGCCGAAGCGCATGCTGAGGCTGTCCACCTCCAGCAGGGCGCTCATGAGGGGATCTCCATGTGCGGGCGGCTGCTGGGCATCAGGCCCTGGGGGCGCCAGACCATCATCAGGACCATCACCAGGCCGAAGATCAGCATCCGGTACTCGTTGAATTCGCGTGCGATTTCCGGCAGCACCGTCAGGGCGACGGCGGCGAGGATGACGCCCAACTGCGATCCCATGCCGCCCAGCACCACGATGGCCAGCACGATGGCCGATTCGATGAAGGTGAAGGACTCGGGATTGATGAAACCCTGGCGGGCCGAGAAGAAGGCGCCGGCGAATCCGGCGAAGGAGGCCCCCAGGGTGAAGGCGGAGAGCTTGATGGTGGTGGGATTGAGGCCCAGGGAGCGGCAGGCGATCTCATCCTCCCGCAGGGCCTCCCAGGCGCGGCCCACCGGCATCCGCAGCAGGCGGTTGATGACATAGAGGGTGAACATCACCAGCAACAGGGCCAGCAGGTAGAGGAAGATCACCTTCTGGCCGCCGTCGTAGGCGATGCCGAAGAACTCATGGAAGGGGACGTTGCCCTCGCTGGCGCGGCGGGAGAATTCCAGTCCGAACAGGGTGGGCTTGGGAATGCCGCCGATGCCGTCGGGCCCGCCGGTGAGGTCGTCCCAGTTGTTGAGCACCAGGCGGATGATCTCGCCGAAGCCCAGGGTGACGATGGCCAGGTAGTCGCCGCGCAGCCGCAGTACCGGGAAGCCGAGCAGGCAGCCGAAGGTGGCGGCCAGGAGCACGGCGATGGGCAGGCAGGTCCAGAAGCCGAGGCCGTAGTACTGGTTCAGCAGGGCGTAGGTATAGGCGCCCACGGCGTAGAAGGCCACGTAGCCGAGGTCGAGCAGGCCGGCGAAGCCCACCACGATGTTCAGTCCCAGCCCCAGCATGATGTAGATGAGGGCGAGGGTGGCCACGTCCACCGGGCCGCGGGCGGCGAAGAAGGGCCACAGGGTGGCCAGCACGATGACCAGCCCGATGGCCAGCCGCCGGAAGGTGGCGTTGTCGCGCAGGGGGTGCCCCAGGTCGGGCAGGCGCGGCCGGGGCAGTCGCGCGAGCACCGGTCCGCGCAACAGCCGGCCGAAGAATACCACGGCGATGGCGATGGCCACCGGCCATGGCTCCCAGGCGAGATCGATGCGGGGACCGTCCACGGTGATCTGGATCCCCATGATGGGAATGCTCAGCAGGGCGGCCAGCCCGGCGGCCAGCAGTGCGTCAGTCAGCTTGTGTCTCAGCATGTTGTTGGCTTGCTCGTTGAGCGCAAAAACCATTTCACCACGAAGGCACGAAGGACACGAAGAAAGGACATGAAGACTTTAACCGCAGATTACGTTGATTTACGCAGATTTTCCGTCGATTGCCGGGTTGAATGGAGGCCAGCCGGAAGCATGTGTCCAACTGGCTGAGGCCCCGACATATCAAGCAGGAACCACCACTGGACTTTCCATGAAATTCAACCTGCATCAATCAGCGTCAATCAACGTAATCTGCGGTTAAGAAATCTTTTGCCCTTTCTTCGTGATCTTCGTGCCTTCGTGGTGGATCTGAAAAAACATCTCAGACCTTTTCCACCTCGGGCTTGCCCAGCAGGCCGGTGGGGCGGAACAGCAGCACCAGCACCAGCAGGCTGAAGGAGACCACGTCCTTGTACTCGGTGGTGAGGTAGGCGGAGGCGAAGCTTTCCGAGAGCCCGAGGACAACGCCGCCGAGCATGGCCCCGGGGATGCTGCCGATACCGCCCAGCACGGCGGCGGTGAAGGCCTTCAGGCCGACGATGAAGCCCATGAAGGGGTTGACCACGCCGTAGTAGAGGCCCACCAGGACGCCCGCCACGGCGGCCAGGGCCGCGCCGATGACGAAGGTCAGCGAGATGACCCGATCGGTGTTGATGCCGAGCAGGTTGGCCATGTTCCGGTCCTCGGAGGTGGCGCGACAGGCGCGGCCGAGGCGGGAGCGGCCGATGAACAGGGTGAGCGCCGCCATGGACGCCACGGTGGCGACGGCAATGATGATCTGCATGTAGGAGAGGTAGACCTGGAATCCGGCCTCGTCACCGAAGCGCCAGCCGCCCGTGATCAGGGGCTGCATCGCCACGTCGCGGGCGCCCTGGGAGAGCTGCATGTAGTTCTGCAGGAAGATGGACATGCCGATGGCGGAGATGAGCGCCACCAGGCGCTCGCTGCCGCGCAGGGGGCGGTAGGCCAGCCGCTCGACGGTCCAGCCGTAGGCGCTGGTGACGATGATGCTGATGAACAATGCAATCAGCAGCACCAGCGGGATCGGGGTGATGCCGAGCATCCCCAGCGCGGTGATCACGATGAGCCCCACGTAGGCAGAGATCATGTAGATCTCGCCGTGGGCGAAGTTGATCATCCCGATGATGCCGTAGACCATCGTGTAGCCGATGGCGATGAGGGCGTAGATGCTGCCCAGCGTCAGGCCGTTGATGATCTGCTGGGAGAATTGGAGCAGGGAGTCGCTCATCTGTACCGGTCTGTCATGTTGGGCGAAGACTGCATTTTTACCACGAAGGCACGAAGGACACGAAAAAAAGGCGAAAAACATTTGACCGCAGATTACGCTGATTAACGCAGATTGAACGGCACAAGAAGATCGGTTGCACGGCTGAACCAGGCCGGGATGGGCGAGAACCGGTGGGGTGTTGGTCCCTCAACCATGCACAGTCCCCCGTATTGTCGCTTGGGGATTCAGTAATCGACGGAAAAATCTGCGCAAATCTGCGTAATCTGCGGTCAAACAGTCTTTATTCTTCGTGTCCTCCGTGCCTTCGTGGCGAACACAAAAAGACGCCCCGCTCCGGCCGGGAACGGGGCGTCGTGGGTGGTGGCGGCGTTACTGGACTTCGGTCTTGGTGGCGTCGGCGTGCCACTCGTAGATGACGAAGTTGAACTCCTTCAGATCGCCCTTGTCGTCGAAGGCCACCTTGCCGATGGGGGTGTCGTAGGTGGTCTCGCGCATGGCCGCGGCAATGGTCCCGGGATCGGTGGAGCCGGTGGCCGCAATGGTGTCGGTGATGATCTGGACCGCCGCGTAGGAGGGCATGACGAACGGGCCGCTGGGGTCCTCGCCCTTGGCTTCGAAGGCCGCCACCAGGTCGGCGTTGGCCGGATCCTTGGTGAAGTCGGCGGGCAGGGTCACGTAGAGCCCCTCCGAGGCGGGGCCGGCGATGGCGGAGATATCCTTGTTGCCCACGCCCTCGGGGCCCATGTAGCGGGCATCGAAGCCCTGCTCCCGGGACTGGCGCAGGATGAGGCCCAGTTCCGGGTGGTAGCCGCCGTAGTAGACGAAGTCCACGCCCAGGCTCTTCATCTTGGTAATGAGGGCGGAGAAGTCGTTCTGGCCCTTGTTCACGCCCTCGAACAGCACCGGCGTGATGCCCGCGGCCTCCACGGTCTTCTTGACCTCCTCGGCGATACCCTGCCCGTACTGCTGCTTGTCATGCAGGATGGCCAGCGCCTTGGGCTTGATCCTGTCGGCGATGAAGTGGCCGGCCACCGGTCCCTGCTGGCTGTCCAGGCCGATGGTGCGGAAAATCATCTTGAAGCCGCGCAGGGTGATGTCGGGGTTGGTGGAGGCCGGGGAGATCATGAGGATGCCCTCGTCCTCGTAGATGTCCGAGGCGGGCTGGGTGGACCCGGAGCAGAGGTGCCCCACCACGAACTTGATGCCCTGGTTGACCACCTGGTTGGCCACGGCCACGGCCTGCTTGGGCTCGCAGACGTCGTCCATGAGCACGGCGTCGATCTGCATGCCGTTGACTCCGCCGGCGGCATTGATGCGCTCCACCGCCATCTTCGCGCCGATCATCTGCATGTCACCATACTGGGCGACCGGTCCGGTGATGGGACCGACCACGGCGATCCTGAGATCCTCCGCCTGGGCCGCGGTGGCGCCCAGCAGCGCCGTCCCCAGTGCCAGTGCGGTCAGCGTATTCTGCAACGGTTTCATGGTTATTGTTCCTCCCGGAGGATGGTTGGCGAATCCGTGGTGGCAGTCCCGGCGGCCGTAAGCCGGTCCGCCGTGCAATGAAAATTGAAGTTATAACAACGCCAAAGGGGGCGCAAGGGTACGCCGTGCCCCGCTCCCGCCCCGCACCCTGCAGGCGTGGACCCGGGGGCGATTTCCCGCCCCGCGAGTATGGAGGGGGCGAAGAAAAGACAACAGCGTCCTATCCGCCCGATTTGTCATGCCATGCCCAATGGGCTACAAGAAAGGGCTGGAACCCAGTGCCAGTGTTCCTGACCCGCCGGGACGGAGCCCGTGGTGACCGTTCGTGCGAATGCCCGGTGTTGCCCGTATCGGCCCCCGGGCATCCCCACCGATCGTCGCATGGGTCCTTTCCGGCGCTGCAATGACCACCAACAAGGTCAACGGACCAGGAGGAGATTCATGAACAAAGCCCTGAAGCTGCTCTCCGCGGCTGCTCTCAGCCTTGGACTCGCGGTGCCTGCCACCCAGGCCCAGGCGGAAACCTTCATCACCATCGGCACCGGTGGCGTGACCGGCGTCTACTATCCCACCGGCGGCGCCATCTGCCGGCTGGTGAACAAGGGCCGCAAGGAGCACGGCATCCGCTGCTCGGTGGAGAGCACCGGCGGTTCGGTCTACAACATCAATACCATCCGTGCCGGTGAGCTCGATTTCGGCGTGGCCCAGTCCGACTGGCAGTACCATGCCTATCACGGCACCAGCAAGTTCGAGGAGCAGGGTCCGTTCAAGGAGCTGCGGGCGGTCTTCTCGGTTCACCCCGAGCCGTTCACCGTGGTGGCCCGCGCCGACTCGGGCATCACCAACTTCACCGATCTGAAGGGCAAGCGGGTCAACGTGGGCAATCCCGGCTCCGGCCAGCGCGGCACCATGGAGGTGGTGATGGAGGCCATGGGCTGGACCATGGATGACTTCACGCTGGCCTCCGAGCTGAAGGCGGCCGAGCAGTCCAAGGCCCTGTGCGACAACAAGATCGACGCCATGGTCTACACTGTGGGTCACCCCAGCGGTTCCATCCAGGAGGCCACCACCGCCTGTGACAGCGTGCTGGTCACGGTGGACGGCCCGGTGATCGACAAGCTGGTGGCCGACAACGCCTACTATCGCAAGGCCGTCATCCCGGGCGGCATGTACCGCGGCAATGACCAGGACACCGTCACCTTCGGTGTCGGCGCCACCTTCGTCACCTCCACCAAGGTTGCGGATGACGTGGTCTACAACCTGGTCAAGGCGGTGTTCGAGAACTTCGACGACTTCCGCCGTCTCCATCCCGCCTTCGAGCATCTGAAGAAGGAGCAGATGATCAAGGACGGTCTGTCCGCTCCCCTGCACCCCGGCGCCGAGAAGTACTACAAGGAAGTCGGGCTGCTCTGACCCGGCATGGGGAACCCGGCCGGCGGGCCCTGTTCCGCCGGCCGGTCCTGATCGCCTGCGGGGTCGGGTTGCGGGGCGCTGTTCCTCTCCCTGCCGACTCCGCCCCATTGATCGCATGGCGGCAAGCCGGTCGCCATGCCCGCCCGGCCGCTGTCGAAACCGGCCTTGGGGAGACTGCCAATGAGCGCGGAGAATACCCGCAAGCCCATTGTCGATGAGGATTCGCTCCAGGATCTCGTCGCCCAGGCCGATACCGGCGCACGTCAGCCGGGCGGCTTCGCCGGACGGCTCCTGGTCGCCGTTCCGCTGACCTGGTCCCTGTTCCAGCTATGGTATGCCTCGCCGCTGCCGTTCATCTTCAGGTTCGGCGTCCTCAACGACACCGAGGCACGGGCCATTCACCTGGCCTTCGCCCTGTTCCTGGCGTTCACCGCCTATCCGGCATTGAAGCGCTCACCGCGCGACCGGATCCCGATCCAGGACTGGGTGTTCGCGCTGGCGGGCGCATTCAGCGCCGGCTACATATTCCTGTTCTACAGCGAACTGGCGGACCGGGCCGGCGCCCCCACCGGCTTCGACCTGGTGGTGGCGGTGAGCGGCATGATCCTGCTGCTGGAGGCCACCCGCAGGGCCCTGGGGCCGCCGTTGATGGTGGTGGCCGGCGTGTTCCTGCTCTATACCTTCGGCGGTCCCTACATGCCGGACGTGATCGCCCACAAGGGCGCGAGCCTGACGAAGGCCATGTCCCACCAGTGGCTGACCACCGAGGGTGTGTTCGGCGTCGCGCTGGGCGTCTCCACCAGCTTCGTGTTCCTGTTCGTCCTGTTCGGCGCCCTGCTGGAGAAGGCCGGCGCCGGCAACTACTTCATCAAGGTGGCCTTCTCCCTGCTGGGCCACCTGCGCGGCGGGCCGGCGAAGGCGGCGGTGGTCTCCTCGGCCATGACCGGCCTCATCTCCGGTTCCTCCATCGCCAACGTGGTCACCACCGGCACCTTCACCATCCCACTGATGAAGCGGGTGGGATTCCCGGCCTACAAGGCCGGCGCCGTCGAGGTGGCCTCCAGCACCAATGGCCAGTTGACGCCGCCCATCATGGGCGCGGCGGCGTTCCTGATGGTGGAGTACGTGGGCATCTCCTACCTGGAGGTGATCAAGCACGCCTTCCTGCCGGCGATCATCTCCTACATCGCCCTGGTCTACATCGTCCATCTCGAGTCGCTCAAGGCGGGCATGGAAGGATTGCCGCGCCGCCACCGGCGCACCCTGGTCCAGAGCCTGCTCGGTTTCCTCACCGTGTTCATCGGCCTGATGGCCCTCACCGCGGTGGTCTACTACGGCATCGGCTGGCTCAAGGATGTCTTCGGCGAAGCCTCCATCTGGATCATCTCGGTGCTGGCCCTGGCCGCCTACGTGGGGCTGGTGTGGCATGCCGCGAAGTACCCGGAGCTGGAGGTGGACGATCCCAATGCCGAGATCCTGGAACTGCCCGACCCCGGACCCACGGTGAAGTCGGGGCTCTACTTCCTGCTGCCCGTGGTGGTGCTGGTCTGGTGCCTGACCGTGGAGCGCTTCTCGCCGGGGCTGTCGGCCTTCTACGCGACCCTGTTCATGATCCTGATCGTGGCCACCCACCGGCCCCTGCAGTCCTTCTTCCGTGGCCGCGGCCGGCTGGCGGCCGCGGCCCGGCAGGGTTTCGACGACCTGGTGCAGGGGCTCATCATCGGCGCCCGCAACATGATCGGCATCGGCGTGGCGACCGCGGCGGCGGGCATCGTGGTGGGTACGGTCACCCTGACCGGCATCGGGCTGGTGATGACCGAGTTCGTGGAGTTCATCTCCGGCGGCAACATCATGCTGATGCTGCTCTTCACGGCGGTGATCAGCCTGCTGCTGGGCATGGGGCTGCCCACCACCGCCAACTACATCGTGGTCTCCACCCTGATGGCTCCGGTCATCGTGACCCTGGGCGCGGAAAACGGGCTGCTGGTGCCGCTCATCGCCGTGCACATGTTCGTGTTCTACTTCGGCATCCTGGCCGACGACACCCCGCCGGTGGGGCTGGCGGCCTTCGCCGCCTCGGCCATCGCCCAGAGCGATCCCATCCGCACCGGCCTGCAGGGCTTCAGCTACGACATCCGCACCGCCATCCTGCCGTTCCTGTTCATCTTCAACACCGAGCTGCTGCTCATCGGCATCGAGGGCTGGTTCCACCTGCTGCTGACCATCGCCAGCGCGGTGGTGGCCATGCTGGTGTTCGCCGCCGCCACCCAGCGCTTCATGCTGGTGAAAAACCGGCTGTGGGAGACCCTGGCGCTGCTGCTCATCTCCTTCACCCTGTTCCGCCCCGGGTTCTGGTGGGACATGATCTACCCACCGATGATCGAGGTCGAACCCACGCGCATCGAGGCCGTCGCCGCGTCGATGCCGGCCGGCGGCAAGCTGTATCTGAGCGTGGCCGGCGAGACCATCGACGGGGATTTCGTCAGCAAGCTGGTCCAGCTGCCGCTGGGGCCCGCGGGTCCCGGGGCCGAGCGGCTCGCCCGCGCCGGGATCGAGGTCCGCATCGAGGGCGACCAGGTGTTCGTGGACAATGTCGTCTTCGGCAGTCCCGCCGCCGAGGCGCGGGTGGACTTCGACTGGGAGGTGCTGGGGCTGCAGGAGCCCGCCGACATTCCGCCCAAGCAGATCATGTACCTGCCGGCGATCATCCTGCTGGGGCTGGTCGTCGTCAGCCAGCGCAGCCGCCGCGCCCGCCTGCAGCCGGTGCCGGCGGCGGAGTGAAGTGCGCGGCCGATCGGAAAGCGCTCACCACGAAGGCACGGAGGACACGAAGAAAAAACCATTTAACCGCAGATTTACGTTGATTGACGCTGATTTTTATTTCCGGATGAGGGTTGCGCTGTCGTTCCCTGGTTGCCCGCTTGCGGCCGATGGCACGCTGCATTCTAAACACCGCAACCGGGATTGTCGGTAAGCAATCCCGTAATCGACCACAGGAATCAACGTCAATCAGCGTAAATCTGCGCTAATCTCATTTTTGTCTTTTCTTCGTGCCCTTCGTGCCTTCGTGGTGGAATTTTTTCTTACGCAACAGTCCAGAGGCGGAAATCATGTACCGGGATATCCTGTTGTGCGTGGACCTGGAGGATGAGAGCAGCTGGCGCAAGGCCCTGCCCACGGCGGTCGAGTATTGCCGGGCCTTCGGCTCGAGGCTGCACGTGCTCACGGTGATCCCGGACTTCGGGTTGAGCATGGTGTCCCAGTACTTCCCCGAGGACTACGAGGCGAAACTCCTGGAGCAGGCCGGCGCGCGGCTGCACGAGCTGGTGCGTGAGCAGGTGCCGGAGGAGGTGAAGGTGCAGCACATCGTCGCCCAGGGCACCATCTACCACGAGATCATCCAGGCGGCGGAGCAGGTCGATGCGGATCTCATCGTCATGGCCTCCCACCGTCCCGAGCTGGAGGACTATCTCATCGGCCCCAATGCCACCCGGGTGGTGCGCCACTGCAGCCGTTCGGTGCTGGTGGTGCGCAACTGAGTCATGTGACCATGCGGCCCGGCCGGCTGGTTGCCCTCCACGGCGGGCGGATGGCCGGGATTGCGCCGGGTCGCTACGGACTCCAGAGCAAGGAAGAATCATCGCCATGTTCAAGACCATACTCGTCCCGGTGGATCTGAAGGACACCCCGCTGGCCCGCAAGGCCATGGCCATCGCGGTTGACCAGGCACGCCAGGAGAACACCGGCCTGCACCTGATCTCGGTGCTGCCCGGCTTCGGGATGCCCATCGTGGCCTCCTACTTCCCCACCGCGGCGATGCGCGAGGCGAAGAAGGAGATACGCGCCAAGCTCAAGGCCTATGCCGAGCAGCATGTCCCGGAGGATGTCCAGGTGGCGGTAGCCGTGGCCGAGGGCAACCCCTACGAGCAGATCCTGAAGCAGGCGAAAAAGATCGGGGCGGATCTGATCGTCATGCCCAGCTATGCCAGGCGGGGTGGCGATGAGGTTCTGCTCGGCTCCTGCGCGTCGAAGGTCGTGCGTCATGCCCACTGCTCGGTGGCCGTGGTCCGGGTCTGAACGGGGCCGGGGAACTAGTGTACTGCGTCACTCTTGGAGGCACATTCAGCGAGTCGTTGGCCGGTCAGATGCAAGGCGCGCTTGCGCAGGAATGGCAGGCCCCCTTTCAAGCAAGCGCAACGCCGCAGATGGCCGGCCAACGGCTCGCCCGCAGGGAGCCCCCCGAAAGCGCCATGACTGCGTTGCAGCGCTTGACAAGGGAACAGCCATTGCCTGCGCACTGCGCCTTGTCCTGGCACTTTCGGGGGGCTCTGAAAGTACCTCCAAGAGTGACGCAGTACACTAGGTAACGGATGAAGGATAAATGGACCGCATCCTTCGAAAGCCGGGGTAGGGTGCGCCGTGCGCACCGATCTGCTGAATCGAGGCTTCCATGAGCCACGTCTTCTATCGCAATCCGTACAAGAAGTACCCGGTGGTCGCCCGCGGCAAGGGCGTCTACCTCTACGACAGGCAGGGCAAGCGCTACCTGGACGGCTGCGGCGGGGCGGTGGTCTCCGCCATCGGCCACCATGTTCCGGAGGTGGTGGAGGCCATCAAGGCCCAACTCGACTCGGTGGAGTTCGCCCACACCAGCCAGTTCACCAACGATCCCCAGGAGGAGCTGGCGGAGCTGCTGGCCGAACGGGCGCCGGGCGGGCTCGACTTCACCTACTTCGTCTCCGGCGGTTCCGAGGCGGTGGAGTCGGCGCTGAAGATGGCCCGCGCCTACTGGGTGCAGATGGGGCGGCCAGAGAAGTGGATGGTCATCGGCCGCGAGCAGAGCTACCACGGCAACACCCTGGGGGCGCTGGCGGTCGGCGGCAACCTGTGGCGCCGGGCCATCTATGAACCCATGCTCTACCCGCGGCCGCGGGTGGCCCCCTGTTACTGTTACCGCTGTCCCTTCGGCAGGCACCCGGAGAGCTGCTCGCTCGAGTGCGCCGACGATCTGGAGCGGGCCATCCAGGAGGTGGGGCCGGAAAAGGTCTCGGCGTTCATCGCCGAGCCCATCGTGGGGGCGACCGCGGGGGCGCTGACGCCGCCGGCGGGCTACTTCCAGCGCATCCGTGAAATCTGCGATCGCCACGATGTGCTGTTCATCGCCGACGAGGTGATGACCGGGCTCGGCCGCACCGGGGCCTGGTTCGCCATGAAGCACTGGGGCGTGGTGCCCGATCTCATGTGCCTGGCCAAGGGCCTGGCGGCGGGTTACGTGCCCGTGGGCGCCACCATGGTCCACCACCGCATCAACGACACCTTCCACAACCGGCGCAACGTCTTCCAGCACGGCCACACCTACATGGGGCACCCGCTGGCGGCGGCCGCCGGGGTGGCGGTCATCCGCTACATGAGCGAGCACAAGCTCGTGGATCGCAGCCGCAAGCTGGGCAAGTACCTGCGCGAGCAGCTCCAGGCCGCCTGCGGGGATCATCCCCACGTGGGGGAGATCCGCGGCCGCGGACTGTTCGTCGGCATGGAGTTCGTCAAGGATCGCGAGAGCCGGACGCCCTTCGAGCCGGAGACCGGCTTCCACAACCTGGTGGGCGACGCGGCCTTCGAGCTGGGCCTGATTCTCTACCCCACCGGCGGCACCATCGACGGCCGCCGCGGCGATCACGTCCTCATCGCCCCGCCGTTCATCATCACCCGCAGCCAGATCGACCGCCTGGTGGAGATCCTGGGCCGGGCCCTGGAGCGGGCGACGAAACAGGTGGCGGGCAGGGGTTAGTCGGGAAAATACATTTTCACCACGAAGGCACGAAGGACACGAAGAGAGGATGTATGAACCGCAGATTTGCGTTGATTGACGCAGATTCTTTTGCGCGAATGATGGTCTTGCGGCAGTTCTCCGGCAGCCGGATTTTACCCGATGGCTTTGGCGCTCAAACACCGTGGCCTGGATTTTCGGTGTGCAATCCAGTCATTCGCTGTACGAATCAACGCCAATCAACGCAAATCTGCGGTTAACTTCTTTTCTTGTTTTTTCTTCGTGTCCTTCGTGCCTTCGTGGTGAACCAGGAGTTCTATCAATATGACGGCCATCGAGACGGGCGGGGAGGTGGTGATCACCGTGGCGCCGAACGGGGCGCGGCGGGGGCGGGTTGACCACGCCGCGATTCCCCTGACGCCGGAGGCGATCGCCGCCGAGGCGAGTGCCTGCGAGGCGGCGGGGGCGGCCATCCTGCACCTGCACGTACGCGACGGGGACGGGGCCCATTCCCTCGATCCGGGGCGTTACCGCGAGGCCATGGCGGCGGTGGCCGGGGTCTGCGATCTCGTGGTGCAGCCCACCACCGAGCGCGCGGGCCGGTTCGGGCCGGCGGAGATGATGGCGGTCCAGCGGGCGCTCGCCCCGGAGATGATCTCGCTGAACCTGCAGGAGCTGCTGGGCGGGGACAGCGAACCGGAACAGGCCGCGGCGCGGGATTTCCTGGTGGAGATCCATGCCGCCGGCACGATACCCCAGTACATCGCCTACGCGCCGGAACAGCTTCAGCGACTGCGCGCCTGGTGGGACCAGGGCTGGATTCCCCAGCAGAATCCCTACGTGCTGCTGGTCGTCGGCCGCTACGCCGGTCCCCCCGGCAGCCGCGCCGACCTGCTGGCCTGGCTGCCCCTGCTGCCCGCGGCATGGACCTGGGGCGTATGCGCCTTCGGTCCGGAGGAGCTGGCGATCAATACCCTGGCGGCGCTCGCGGGCGGTCACTGCCGGGTGGGATTCGAGAACAACCTGGAGCGCCGCCCCGGGGAGCTCCTGGCCAGCAACAGTGCCCAGGTGGAGCGCCTCGGCGGCGTGCTCGCCGAGCTCGGCCTCGCGCCGGCCACCGCCGCCCGGGTCCGCGCCCGCTTCGGGATCGAAAGACCATGACAACGCACTACAGCACCTGTCCCCTGGACTGCCCCGGTGCCTGCGCCCTCGCGGTGGAGGTTGAGAACGGGCGCCTGGCCCATATCGGCGGCTGGAAGACGCACCCCTTCACCCGCGGGGTCATCTGCGGGAAGGTGAACCGCTACCGCGAGGTCCAGGAGGGGGCGCGCATCCTCAGACCCCTGCTGCGGGACGGGCCGAAGGGGAGCGGCCGGTTCCGCGAGGCGGACTGGGACGAGGCCCTGGAGGTTGCGGCAGGGCGCCTGCGGGCGGCCATGGCGCGCCACGGGCCGCAGACGGTGCTGCCTTATTACTATGGCGGCACCATGGGCGTGGTGCAGCAGAAGGCCGTGGAGCGCCTGGCCCATCATGCGGGATTCTCGCGCCTGGGGCGGACTATCTGCTTCCCCATCGCGGAGTCGGGCTGGCTGGCCGGGGTGGGCGCCACCATCGGTCCTGCGCCCGAGGAGGCGGCGGAGAGCGACCTGGTGGTGCTGTGGGGCATCAACGCCGTCTCCACCCACGTCAACTTCATGACGCTGGTAAAGGCGGCGCGCCGCAGGGGAGCGCGGCTGGTGGTGGTGGACCCCTATCGCACCCGCACGGCCAGGCTTGCCGATCTCCATCTCAATCCCCGTCCCGGCACCGACGCCGCGCTCGCCTGCGCGATGATGCAGGTGCTGCTCGAGGAGGGGTTCGCCGACCGGGACTACCTGGCGCGCCAGACCGATTTCGATGCCGGGGTGGAGGCCCATCTCGCCACCCGGACGCCGGAGTGGGCCGCGCCCGTCACCGGACTGGACGCGGAGACGATCCGGGCGTTCGCCCGTGCCTACGGGCGTGCCGCGCGGCCCTTCATCCGCATCGGCCTGGGGATGAGCCGGCAGCGCAACGGTGCGGTCAACGTCCATGCCGTCTCCTGCCTGCCGTCGGTGACCGGGGCCTGGCCCAGGCGCGGCGCTGGGGCCCTGTTCGCCACCGGCGCCGCGTTCCGGGTGGATGACGGGCCGGTGCGGCGCACCGACCTTGCCGACCCCGCGGTGCGGGAGCTGGACATGAGCCGGCTGGGCCGCTGGCTCACCGACCCGGGGCTGGAACCGCCGGTGACGGCCCTGCTGGTCTTCAACGCCAATCCGGCCGGTTCCTGCCCGGAGCTGGGGCGGGTCCATGCCGGGCTGGCGCGGGAGGATCTGTTCACCCTGGTGCACGAGCAGGTGATGAGCGATACCGCCCGGTTTGCCGACGTGGTTCTCCCGGCCACCACCTTCCTGGAGCATCCGGATCTCTACAAGTCCTACGGCCAGTACACCCTGCAGTTGGCGGAGGCGGTGCTGCCCCCGACCGGCGCGGCGCGCTGCAACCACGAGGTGGTCAACGCCCTGGCGCGGCGCCTGGGGCTCGACGGGCCGGATTTCAGCGGTGACAGCGAGGCGATGATCGACCGGGTGCTGACGGCGTCGGGACTGCCGCCGCGCGCGGAGCTGGCCCGGCGGCACTGGATCGATTGTGCGCCCCCGGAGGCGGATACCCACTTCCGCGCGGGATTCCCCCAGCCCGGCGGCCGCTTCAGGTTCCGGCCGGCGTGGTCCGATCCGGCCATGCCGGCGCTGCCAGATCACTGGCCGGTCAACCGCCGCGACCTGCCGGAAGCGGCGCGCTATCCCCTCGATTTCATGACACCGCCGGCCCACGAGGTGCTCAACACCACCTTCAGCGCCACCCCTTCGGCCGCCCGGCGGCTGCCGCCGCGGCTCTGGATTCACCCGGAGGACGCCGTTGCGCGCGGGATCGCCGATGGCGACCGGGTGGCCGTCTACAATGACCTGGGGCGGCTGCACCTGGTCGCCCGGGTGACCACGGATGTGCGCCCCGGGCTCACCTTGTGCGAGTCCAATTTCCGCAGCGGGGATTTTCCGGGCCCGGGGAATCTGAACCACCTCGCCCATGGGGATCCGGTGGCGCCACGGGGCGGGCCGGCCTTTCACGACAACCGGGTGGAGGTGGCCCGGATGGTATCCTGAGCCCGGCCTCCCGACGCGCGCCGCGGGCGCATCGTAAGCAGCATGACGGCCGTGCGGAAGGCCTGCCCGCAGGGCGGTTGCACGAGGACCCGGGGGTTGAGCCTGCCTGGATGGGCGACTCCCGCGCCACCTTCCGAACGCGACCGGCGACGGGGATGCGGCTGCGTATAACCCTGCGATAAGCAGGTCAATATGGCTCCCGATTGACGAAGCGCAAGGAATCCGGCCTTTGGTTGGCGTAAGGTGAGGCGCTCTCAGGAGGCTATTAATGTTATTAATATCATTGGGTTGTGAAATTAATATGCCTTAAGTGCAGGCTGCCGACTGAGAATTGTCAGAAACTGTATTGAAGTCTTTCGGGTTGTCAGTGCCGACCCGTTTCACTACCATATTGCAGGTTTTTATCTATTAGAAAGTGGTGAACTGTTAATCGCTTGGGCGCAGTCCTCAAGTGCACACATCGGAGACCTGGGGTAATGAGTAACGAGGGTGTAGATAAAGGCCGGCGCCGCCTCCTCATCGGGGCGACCACGGCCATGGGCGCGGTGGGCGCCGCCTACGTGGCGGTACCGTTCATCAAATCCATGTCGCCCAGTGCCAAGGCACGGGCGGCGGGTGCTCCGGTGGAGGCGGACATCAGCAAGCTGGAACCGGGCCAGCGCATCACCGTGGAGTGGCGCGGCAAACCGATCTGGCTCGTCCACCGTACCGAGCAGAACCTGAGCGATCTGGAGACGCTGCGCGATGTGCTCGCGGATCCCGATTCCGAGATGCCGCAGCAGCCCGATTACTGCAAGAACGCCACCCGTTCCATCAAGCCGGAAATCCTGGTGGCCATCGGCATCTGCACCCATCTGGGCTGTTCCCCCACCTACCGGCCGGACGTGGCGCCCGAGGACCTGGGCGCGGAGTGGAAGGGCGGCTTCTTCTGCCCCTGCCACGGTTCCAAGTTCGATCTGGCCGCGCGGGTCTACAAGGGCGTGCCCGCACCCACCAACCTGGTGATTCCGCCGCACAAGTATCTGTCCGACACGCTGATTGTGGTCGGTGAAGATGGGGAGGCCGCCTGATGAGCAGTCTGATGACCTGGATTGACGAGCGGTTCCCGCTCACCAAGGTGTGGAAGGAACACCTGTCCGAGTACTATGCGCCGAAGAACTTCAACTCCTGGTACTTCTTCGGCTCCCTGGCCCTGCTGGTACTGGTGCTCCAGATCCTGACCGGCATCTGGCTCGCCATGAGCTACAAGCCCGACGCGAAGCTCGCCTTCGACTCCGTCGAGTACATCATGCGCGACGTGGAGTGGGGCTGGCTCATCCGCTACATGCACTCCACCGGGGCCTCCGCCTTCTTCCTGGTGGTCTACCTGCACATGTTCCGCGGCCTTCTCTACGGCTCCTACCGCAAGCCGCGCGAACTCATCTGGATCTTCGGCGTCGTCATCTACCTGGCGATGATGGCCACCGCGTTTTTCGGCTATCTGCTGCCCTGGGGCCAGATGTCCTACTGGGGTGCGCAGGTGATCGTGAACCTGTTCGCGGCGGTGCCCTACGTCGGCCCCGACCTGGCGGTCTGGGTCCGCGGTGACTTCGTCATCTCCGATGTCACCCTGAACCGTTTCTTCGCCTTCCACTTCCTGCTGCCCTTCATCCTGGTGGCCCTCGTGTTCCTGCACATCGTGGCGCTGCACAAGGTGGGTTCCAACAACCCCGACGGCGTGGAGATCAAGAAGGGGCCCAAGGGCAACCGCTGGAGCGATACCGCCCCGGCCGACGGCATTCCCTTCCACCCCTACTACACGGTGAAGGATATCTTCGGCGTGGGCGTGTTCCTCATCCTGTTCTCGGCGGTGCTGTTCTTCGCCCCGGAGATGGGTGGCCTGTTCCTCGAGCACCCCAACTTCACCCCGGCCGATCCGCTGACCACGCCGCCGCACATCGCGCCGGTCTGGTACTTCACCCCCTACTACGCCATGCTGCGTGCCGTTCCGCCCATGTTCGGCTCCCAGTTCCCCGGCGTGGTGGTGATGTTCGCGGCGATTGCGGTGTTCTTCTTCCTGCCGTGGCTGGATCGCAGCCCGGTGAAGTCCATCCGCTACAAGGGGCCGCTGTTCAAGTTCTGGATCGTGGTGTTCGCGATCTCCTTCGTGATCCTGGCCTGGCTCGGCATGCAGCCGGCGACCGGTTTGCTGACCAACCTGGCGCGGCTGTTCACC
Source organism: Thioalbus denitrificans (assembly GCF_003337735.1). Taxonomy (NCBI): domain Bacteria; kingdom Pseudomonadati; phylum Pseudomonadota; class Gammaproteobacteria; order Chromatiales; family Ectothiorhodospiraceae; genus Thioalbus; species Thioalbus denitrificans. The sequence goes on from NZ_QPJY01000001.1 coordinate 739,572, forward strand.
GTGGTGTACTTCCTGTTCTTCCTGCTGATGCCGTGGTACAGCAAGATCGACAAGACCAAGCCGGTTCCGGAGCGGGTGACCGATTAAAGGGGTTCGTGAACGATGAAAAAGATCATTCTTGCAAGTCTGCTGGCCCTCGCCCCGCTGGTCTCCCTGGCCGCCGGTGAAGGTCCGCAGTTGGATAAGGCCGGGATCGACCTCGAGGACAAGGCGTCCCTGCAGCGGGGTGCCGGCCACTTCTTCAACTACTGCGTCGGCTGCCATTCCCTGAAGTTCATGCGCTACAACCGCATGGGCCAGGATCTGGGCATCTCCGACGAGGTGCTGAAGAGCACCATTCTGCCCTCCTACAAGAAGGCGGGTGACACGATCACCGTCTCCATGCCCGAGGATCTGGGCAAGAAGTGGTTCGGCAAGGCGCCGCCGGATCTCTCCGTGACCGCCCGCTATCGTGGCACGGACTGGATCTACACCTATCTGCGCTCCTTCTACCTGGATGACAAGCGTCCCTACGGCGTGAACAATCTCGTCTTCCCCGACGTGGGCATGCCCCATGTGCTGTGGGAACTGGAGGGCGCGAAGAAGGCGGTCTACAAGACCGAGACCAATGCCGAGGGCAACGAGCACCAGGTGTTCGAGGGCTTCGAGCAGGTCAAGCCCGGCAAGCTTACCCCGGCCGAGTACGACCGTTTCGCCCGGGACCTCACCAACTTCCTCACCTATGTGGCCGAGCCGGTGCGGGTGGAGCGCGAAAAGTTGGGAATCTGGGTTATCCTATTCCTGCTCGTCTTCACTGGAGTGGCCTATCTGCTCAAGAAGGAGTACTGGAAGGACGTGCACTGACCGCTTGCCGGCCGGGGCGGGCTGCGTGCCCCGGGTGCAATTCTTCCTGGCTGTACTGAACCGGGGGGGGGCGGGGCATACCCCGACCCCCCTCGGTCGTTTGTGTTCAACCTGATTGGAGGACCGTGATGGCGGTCGTGGCCAACAAGCGCTCGGTAATGCATCTCTATTCTGACCCCGTGGATCCCTTCAGCCACCGTGTGCGCGTGGTGCTGGCGGAGAAGGGGGTCAGCGTCGAGATCGTGGATGTTGATCCGGACAACAAGCCTGAAGATCTGCATGACCTGAATCCCTACGACACGGTGCCCGTGCTGGTGGACCGTGACCTGGTGGTCTACCAGTCGCGCATCATCATGGAGTATCTGGACGAGCGCTTTCCTCATCCGCCCCTGATGCCGGTCTATCCCGTGGCCCGCGCCCAGAGCCGGTTGATGATCTACCGGATCGACCGGGACTGGTATGCCCAGATGAAGCAGATCCAGGCCGGGCCCGAGAAGGCGGCCCAGCAGGCCCGCAAGGTGCTCCGCGACAGCCTGACCACCCTGGCGCCGCTGTTCGAGAAGCAGCCCTTCTTCCTTGGCGAGGAGTTCTCGCTGCTGGATTGCGCCCTGCTGCCGGTGCTGTGGCGGTTGCCCGCGCTGGGGGTGGAACTGCCGCCCCAGGCGCGGGATCTCGAGGCCTATGCCAAGCGCATGTTCCAGCGCGAGAGCTTCCGCGCCAGCCTGAGCGGGCGGGAGAAGGAGATGCGCAACTAGTGTGCTGTTTCGCCCTTGCAGGCGCATTCAGCGCGCCGTTGCAGGGCCATCCGCGGTGTTGCGCTTGCTTGAAAGGGGGCCTGCCCTTCCTGCGCAAGCGCGCCTTGCATCTGACCGGTCAGCGACTCGCTGGATGTATCGAAATCTGGCTCGTCCGCAGAATCCGTGGATGGATGTTTCGCTCGCAGCGAGCGCCAAGTGTATGATGCGCACGGACAAATGGTGGCAGCGAGCCGAATTATTCGGGTTGGTTTTTTCCGCAACGGAATTTCTTGCTCTCGCCAAGACGCCAAGAACGCCAAGGGATTGGGAGAATGACGGAAGACGCGATGGGGAAGCCGATCGTTGACACTGCGGTGCAGAAGCTCGGGATCACCCCCATCGTCAATCGCCTGGAAGAGAATTGCTGTTCCCTTGGCGTTCCTGGCGTCTTGGCGAGAGGAAAGCTCTTCTCTCTGCGCCCATGAATTCTGCTGACGAGCCCGAAATCTATGGGCCACAGTACTAGTACCATGACATCAAGCCGACCCTACCTTGTCCGCGCCCTCTACGAGTGGATCGTCGACAACGGGATGACCCCCCACCTGCTGGTGAATGCCGGCTATCCCGGCGCCGACGTGCCGGAGCGATTCGTGGAGGAGGGGCGCATCGTCCTGAACGTGGCGCCACAGGCGGTCCGCGCACTGGATCTGGGCAATGACGCCATACGCTTCAATGCCCGCTTCGGCGGTACGCCGACGGATGTCTACGTGCCCGCTGGTGCCGTGCTCGCCATCTATGCCCGCGAGAACGGCCAGGGCATGGCCTTCCCCGAGGAAGAGCCCCCACCCGAACCGCCCACGCCGCCGGAGGACGAGCCCCAGGACAAGCCCCGACGTCCCCACCTCAAGCTGGTGGACTGACTGCTCGAGCGTGTGCGGGTATCGGGACGACTGTCCATCCACGGATTGGCGCGGATCTACGCGAATTCTTCCTGCTTTCAGGCCGGACCTGTAGCCCTGTTCCACGGCAGTTTCCACGTTCAGGCCTGCGAGCCGGGGACCCGGTTGCAACATAATCAACGCCGATCAACGGTTGAATACCTGTGTCGGCGGGTTCGATGGGTTCCGGGAAGCTGCAGTTCAGCGCTGGGGGCGGCGGAAGGGCACGACCACGTTGCCGGGCTGCTTGTAGTCGGGGATATCCAGCTGCGGCGGCTCGCAGGGAGCCGGATCGGGCTCGGGCAGCCGCAGGTGCAGCACCCGCACTCCCCGCATGGCCAGTTCCCCCTCCTGCCGGGTGACGCCGTTGTCACTGAAGGCGAAGTCGTAGATGCGCACCAGCGCCGGCATCCTCCGCCCCGGTTCCCGTTCCAGGCGCATCCGCTTCAGCGCCACCGTCTGATCCAGCAGCTGCAGCCGCCGCAGCCGGCAGGCCTGGTCGGCAAAGCGCACCGCCGCCTCCCGTGCCTGCAGGCCCGTATGCCATGCCCGCCCCGCCAGGGCCGCGAGGACGAAGAACCAGAACCAGTTCAGACTGTTCATGGGGTCAGTTTACCGTCGGGCATCTGCCGGTTCACCACGAAGGCGCGAAGGTGTTGAACAAAGGTGCCGGGCCGTATCCCGAGACTGGCCAATCGGATCCCGGCCCGCTGTTGCCCGCAGCGCGTTTCTGCGTGGGGGTGGGGCTATTCTACATCCTGTGATGGCCGCAGCGTCCGCGGACGGCGGTCCTGGTGGTGGAGGGAGTGCGATGATTGCCGCGGTCTGTGCCGACATTACCACCCTGAGGGTGGACGCCATCGTCAACGCCGCCAACCGCTGGCTCCGGCCCGGCGGCGGGGTGGATGGCGCCATTCACCGGGCCGCAGGGCCGGAGCTGGAGGCCGCCTGCGGGGCCATCGGCGGCTGCCCCACCGGCGAGGCAAGGGTCACCCCGGGGTTCGGGTTGCCGGCGCGCTGGGTCATCCACACGGCGGGCCCCGTGTGGCGCGGGGGCGGAGAAGGGGAGGAAAGGCTGCTGGCCCGCTGCTACGCCAGCAGCCTGGAGGCGGCCATGGGCTGCGCTGCCCGCAGTATCGCCTTCCCGGCCATCAGCACCGGAATCTACGGGTTTCCCCGCGAGCGGGCCGCGGCCATCGCCCTCTCGGTCATGCGGGCGTACGAGTCCCGGTTCGCGCTGCTGGTGGCCTGCTGCTTCAGCGTGCCGGATGCGCTGCTCTACCGGCGGCTGCTGGCGCAGCCGCCGGCCTGAGCCGGAACCGCCTCATGGGCGCGAACGTCAGTCGATGTACTCGAAGACCTTCACCACCCGCTGCACGCCCTTGACCTGGCGGGCGATGGCCACCGCCTTGTCGGACTCCGCACGGCGCACCAGCCCCATCAGGTAGACGGTGCCGTTCTCGGTCACCACCTTCACGTTGTTCCCGTTGAAATCCTTCTCCGCGAACATGAGGGTTTTCACCTTGGTGGTGATCCAGGTGTCGCTGGTGCGGGTCATGACGGAGTTGGGCGCCGAGACGGTGATCTCGTTGACCACGCGCCGGACCTCGGGGTAGGCGCTGACGATGCGCTCGGCGCGCTCGCGCAACTCGGCGCGGGGCGCCTGGCCGGTCAGCAGCACCAGGCCGTTGAAGCTGGTGGAGCTGATGTGGGTCTGTTCGTAGAGTTCCTTGTCCGAGAGGATCGCATCGAGGGTCTTCAGCTCGACGGCCTGGTCGTCCACCATGGTGCCTGCCGTGCGACGATCGATGGCGACCGCCGTGCCTGTGGCGGCGGCCCCGCCGACGACCACCGGAGCGCAGGCCTGGAGCAGGGGGAATATCAGCGCGCCCGTCAGGGCGGTCATGAGCAGTGTGCGGGTTTTCATGGGGTTTGAACCTCCTGTCCGAAGAGACGATGGTCGATGAGGTCGCACAGGCAGTGTATGGCCAGCAGGTGCACCTCCTGTATGCGAGCCGTGCTGGTGGCCGGCACCCGGATCTCCACATCCGCCTGGCCGAGCAGGCCGGCGAGGGTGCCGCCCGCGCGCCCGGTCATTGCCACCACGCGCATGTTGCGATCGTGCGCCGCGTTGACCGCTTCGACGATGTTCGACGAGTTGCCGCTGGTGGAAATGGCCAGCAGCACGTCGGGCGGGTGGCCGAGGGCCCGTATCTGCTTGGCGAACACATCGTCGAAGCGGTAGTCGTTGCCGATGGAGGTCAAGGTCGAGCTGTCGGTCGTCAGGGCAATGGCCGGCAGCCCGGGACGCTCCCGCTCGAAGCGGTTGAGCAGCTCCGAGGAGAAGTGCTGGGCATCCGCCGCCGAGCCCCCGTTGCCGCAGGCCAGTATCTTGCCGTCACTGAGCAGGCTCTCCACCAGTATCTCGGCGGCCTGGGCGATGGCGGGGGCCAGAACCGCCGCCGCCTCGGTTTTTGTCTTGATGCTGTCCTGGAACAGACCCCGGACCCGTTGTTCAAGTTCCATCGGTTCGTCGGTTTCCTGATTCTGCGGTGCGCCGGTTATGTCTCTAGTGTACTACCTGTGGCCGGCCTGATCGGAGGTCGCCGGCAGCCGCTGATGTGCGCCTCAGTCGGTACCGAAGGCATCGCGAATCCAGTCGATGCCGCCGTTGCCGTCGCCAGGCCCGATGGCGACGACGTCGAAACGGCAGGGCCGATCGGCGGCCCCGGGGTGAAGCTGCAGGTAGTGCCGGGCGGCCGCCAGGATGCGGGACATCTTGCGCCTGTCGACGCTCTCCGCCCCGCTGCCGAAGCGGTCGCTGCGGCGGTAGCGGACTTCGACGAAGACCAGCGTGGCGCCCTCGCGCATGACGAGATCGATCTCGCCGCGACGACTGTTGAAGTTGCGCTCCAGCAGGCGTAATCCGGCGGCCGTGAGATGCCGGCAGGCACGCTCCTCGGCCTCGCGCCCCCGGTCCGTCGGGCGGGTTCCGGAGCCGGGCGGGGTGTTCAAGGGTTGACCGTGAATCCGGGCTCGACGTCGGGTGTCGCAATGCCCTGCTCGAAGTGGGCCCAGACCAGCGACCGGTGCACCCGTCCATCGGGTGCCAGGCTGAGCAGGCCTGTGCGGCCGGGAATGCTCAGGCTGGGATCCTGCGCCAGGGCCTGTAGGCGGGGAACCAGCGTGTAGGCGTCGAGTCCCAGGGCGAACAGGCGCGAGAAGCGTTCGGCCGAATCGGGCCACAGTGCGGCGAAGTGCTCCTTGAGCGCGAGATCCTCGGCGCCGGGATCGATGATCCAGGGCAGATCGGCGAAGTGGATGCCGTCCATGTCCTGGTCCGCGGAGGGGTTGTGGCCGCCGCTGTAGACATGGGAGGTGGCGTACACCGGCAGGTCGCTGGCGTAGTAGAAGTCCAGCAGGGGCCGGATCTGCCGGGCATCGCGCGGGAAGGCGGCCAGGAACACGGCATCGGCGTCCTGGCGGCGCTGGGGCTGGAACTTCAGCTGCCGACCCAGCTGGCCGGACAGCTGGCTGCGGCGCTGCTCGCTCTCGGTGATGTTGAGCAGGTCCTTCACCGAGTCGGCCAGGCTGTCGCCGCTGTAGTACTGCGTCTCCGCCACGCTGCCGCCGGCAGCGTACCAGGCCTCCAGGAAGGCCTGGGCCACCCGTTCGCCCCACTCGCCGGCGGGTACGAGGACGAGCACGCGCCGGTGGCCGTCATCCCAGGCGCGGCGGGCGGCTTCCCGGGCATCGTCCTCCGGGGCGAGACCGAACTGGTACAGCCCAGCGGGCGGGGGCGATACATCCACCCGGTTGAGGGCCAGGATCGGAACCGTGAGCTCGCCGCCCGTGACCAGGTCCGCCAGCTCCTCCTTGGTCAGCGGCCCCACCACCATGCCGGCCCCGGTGGCAACCGCGGCCTCGTAGGCGGCGCGGGCGCCGCCCGCCCTGGTATCGTGGACCTGCACCCGGGGTGCGTTGCTGCCGTGGCGGTCGGAGTAGTAGGCCGCCATGAAGCCCTCGCGAACGGCCTGCCCGATGGGGGCCAGCTCACCGCTCAGCGGCAGCAGCAGTGCCAGCCGATCGGGGTACCGGGCCGGTGCGGCCGGGGTTTCCGGGCTGGCCAGGAGATAGCGCTGGGCCGGGTGGTCCGGGTAGCGGGCGCGCCAGTTGTCGAGCTCCCGCGCCTGCTGCTCGGGGTTGCGGGCGAACAGCCGCTGTACCATGACCAGTTCCAGCCAGCCGCTGTAGGTGTCCGGTGCGGGCCGGGTGCGCTGTGCCGAGAGCTGCTCCGGAGACAGGCGGTTGAGATCGGCCCAGGTGCTGCGCTGGTTGGCGAGGATGGCCTCGGGGTTGGAGAGCAGGAAATCCAGGGCGATCCGCTCCCGGGCGGCATCCGCGAAGCGCCCGCTCCGCTCCAGGGCCTCGGCGCGGATACGGTGGTAGCGGCTCTCGCTGCGCGCGTCGAGGGGCGTTTCCTCCAGTCCGCGGAGGCTTGCCAGCGCCGCCTCGGGGTCGTTGTCACGCAGCTGCAGCCCGCCCGTCACGATCGCCCGGCGGGCAGCGAGCGCGGGCGGCAGGGCGCCGCTTCCCAGCGCCTCCAGCGTGGCGCGCGCGGCGGCGCCGTCGTCCGCTTCCAGCCAGGCCTCGGCGGCGCTCAGCAACAGTGCCTCGCGGCGCGGCGGGGACGCGGCGTCGGCCAGTCGTCTATACTCTCGGGCCGCCTGCGCGGGCTGTCCCGAGCGCAGCAGGGATTCCGCCTGCGCTTCTCCGCCCGTCGGGGCGGTGGTGGCCACGGGAGCCATCCCGGTACAGCCGGACAGTACCAGGACCAGGCTCAGCAGGGCCGCTTGCAGAAGGTGACGAGTCATGGCGCTCATGGCGCGACAGTATCTAACAGCAACGGCGTATTGCAAAGATCGGGAGGGGACGTGGCGACCGGTTCCGGGATTCTGTACATAGTGGCGACGCCCCTCGGCAACCTGGGGGACATGACCCCGCGGGCCGTCGCGGTGCTCAGGGAGGTGGACCTGATCGCGGCGGAGGATACCCGCCACAGCACGCCCCTGCTGCGCCACTTCGCCATTGCCACGCCCATCACCTCCCTGCACGAGCACAACGAGGCCCAGCGCGCCGCGACGCTGCTCGATCGCGTCGAGGCGGGGCAGTCCCTGGCCCTGATCTCCGATGCCGGTACCCCCCTGCTGAGCGATCCGGGCTTTCTCCTGGTGCGGGAGGCGCGCTCCCGCGGCCTGCGGGTCTCCCCGGTGCCCGGCCCCAGCGCACTGGTGGCGGCGCTGTCGGTGGCCGGGTTGCCGGTGGAGCGATTCGTGTTCGAGGGCTTCCTCCCGGCCCGCTCCGGTCCACGCCGCACCCGGCTGGAGGCGCTGGCCGGCGAGGCCCGCACCCTGGCCTTCTACGAGTCCCCCCACCGCATCCGCGAGACCCTGGCGGACATGGCCGCGGTCCTGGGCGGAGAGCGCGAGGCGGTCCTGGCCCGGGAGCTGACCAAGATTCACGAGACCGTGCGCGGGGGCAGCCTGGCGGAGCTGGTGGAGTTGCTGGAGCGGGATCCCGACCAGCGCCGCGGCGAGTTCGTGATCCTGGTCCACGGGGCTCCCGAACGGGCCGGAGAGGATGAGCGCGACGGGGAGCTGGTGCGGCAGCTTGCGGTCCTGCTCGGGGAGCTGCCCTTGAAGCAGGCGGTGCAGCTGGCCGTGAAGCTCACCGGCCGGCGCCGCAACGAGGTCTACCGGCTGGCAATGCGGTTGAGCGAAGGTGATTGAGGGCGTGAGTGCGTGAGTGCGTGAATGCGTGAATGCGTGAATGCGTGAATGGTCGGGCCGGATTCATCCGGCCAGGCGGTGCCCATTCCCCATCCGGCCGGCCGGCGCTTCGCAATGAATGAATATCGCCCCCCTGGCGGCCGGCCGCTGGTATAATGCTTGCGGGAGTCGGCCGGACAGCCGCGCCGCCTGCGGGCGGGGAGGAAAGTCCGGGCTCCACAGGGCAGGGTGCCAGGTAACGCCTGGGCGGCGCGAGCCGACGGAAAGTGCCACAGAAAACAGACCGCCAAAGCGCCCTCCGGGGCGCCGGCAAGGGTGAAAAGGTGCGGTAAGAGCGCACCGCGCCGGTGGCAACACTCGGCGGCACGGTAAACCCCACCCGGAGCAAGACCAAATAGGGGAGCAATGGCGCGGCCCGCGCCGCTCCCGGGTAGGTCGCTCGAGGCGCACGGCGACGTGCGCCCCAGATGAATGGCTGTCCACGACAGAACCCGGCTTACAGGCCGACTCCCCCATTTCTCCTCGCCTGCTTCCCGGCCCTTCCGGGAGGCGGCCTCCGTTTGATCGAGGCTGGTGCGCGGGTGGTCGCGGAAGGACCGCTCCCGGTGGTGATCGGCCGTTTTTTCCGTCGGCTGCCGGGGGGTCCAGGCGCCCCGTGAAGCCTGGAACCGGTCGGGAGAGGTGAAACGATCGCCCGGAAACGACGGTTTCCGCCTCATGGTGAGATTCTACTTGAACTTCCCGGACTAACCCCATGTGCCTGTGCCCAATGCTTTCGCGGGCGCAACTCCCACCTTGTCTCTCGAGCGTAAGTTACTGTGTTAAAAGCAGTAAATTCCCCGTTTTGGGGACCGATTCCCTTGACATTGATCTTGGCCGATACCTATAGTGTCGAAAAGTGGAATTAAGTGGGAAAAAATGGGCCGTCAGGCTCCGGGGGGTCGGGGTTGTTCCGAGGGATCACCAATCTCAATCTGGACGCCAAGGGGCGGATGGCCATGCCCACCCGCTACCGCGACCTGATCCTGGAGCGTTGCGACGGCCGCCTGGTGGTGACCATCGACACTGACGAGCGCTGCCTCCTTATCTATCCCATGCCCGACTGGGAGCTCATCGAGGGCCAGATCAACGCCATGGCCAACGTGAATCCCAGGGCCCGCCGTTTCCAGCGACTCCTGGTGGGTTATGCCACGGAAACGGACATGGATACCAACGGACGACTGCTGCTGACCACGCCGCTGCGCCAGTACGCCGGACTGGACAAGCGTACGGTGTTGATCGGCCAGGGCAAGAAGCTGGAACTCTGGGACGAGGAGAACTGGAACATCCGCCGCGATACCTGGCTTGAAGAGACCACGCTCGGGGGCGAGGACCTGCCTCCCGAGCTGGCGACCCTGTCGTTGTAGGCGGATGGCGGAAGTGGCGGTACATCATCCAGTCCTGTTCGGGGAGGTGCTGGAGGGGCTGGCCATACGCCCCGGGGGCATCTACGTGGACGGCACCTTCGGCCGCGGCGGACATGCGCGGGCGATTCTGGAGCGGCTGGGACCCGAGGGACGGCTGCTGGCCTTCGACAAGGACCCGGAGGCCGTGGCGGTGGCGCAGGCTGACCTGGCCAACGATGAACGCTTCGCGATCGTGCGGGGATCATTCGCGATGCTTGAGGCAGAGGTGGACAGCCGGGGCTGGACGGGCAGGGTGGATGGCATCCTCCTGGACCTGGGGGTCTCCTCGCCCCAGCTGGACGATGCCCGGCGCGGCTTCAGCTTCCTTCGCGATGGTCCGCTGGACATGCGCATGGACCCCGACAGCGGGATCGGCGCGGCCGACTGGCTGGCGCAGGCGGAGGAGGGGGAGATCGCGCAGGTGCTGCGCGGCTACGGCGAGGAGCGTCATGCCCGGCGCATCGCCCGGGCCATCGTCCGTGCCCGCGAGGAGGAGCCCATCAGAACGACCGCCCGGCTGGCGGCGGTGGTGGCCGCGGCGAATCCTTCCCGTGAAAAGGGCAAGCACCCGGCCACGCGTGTCTTCCAGGCCATCCGCATCCATGTGAACCGTGAGCTCGAAGAGCTGGACGCGACCCTGGCGCAGGCACTGGAAGTGCTCGCCCCGGGCGGGCGGCTCTGTGTCATCAGCTTCCACTCCCTCGAGGATCGCCGGGTGAAGCGTTTCATCCGCTCCCACGAGCGGGATACCCGCTACCCGGACGACCTGCCGGTGCCGGCCAGCGAGCTCCAGCCGCGGATGCGGGCGGTGGGGCGTTCGGTGCGCGCCGGGCCCGGGGAGGTGGAGCGCAATCCACGCGCCCGCAGCGCGGTGCTGCGCGTGGCGGAGAAGCTGGCATGAGTGGCCGGGGCGATACGCCGCCGCATGTCCGGGGCGCGCCGCGCGCCGCACGCGGCATCGGCCTCACCCGGGCGGAAGCGATCGGCGTCACGGTGCTGCTGGCACTGCTGCTGGTTTCGGCATTGGGCGTCGCCTACAGCAAGCATGTCAGCCGGCGGCTGTTCGTCGAGCTGCAGGGGTTGCAGCGGGTGCATGACCAGTTGAGCGAGGACTGGGGGCGGCTGCTGCTGGAGCAGAGTACCTGGGGGACCCACGGACGGGTGGAGTCCGAGGCGCGGGAGCGGCTGGGCATGGTTCTGCCCAGTCCCGATGCGGTGGTGATGGTGAGGCCATGAGCGGCGCGGAGCGGGAATACGCAGACTATCGCGGACGGCGCGTTTTCGTGCTGATCGGGCTGGCGCTCGCCCTCGGAACGCTGGGCTGGCGGCTCCTGGATCTGCAGGTGCTCGACCGGGATTTCTACCGCCATCAGGGTGACGCCCGCATGCTGCGCACGGTCACCATGCCCGCCCACCGCGGCATGATTACCGACCGCAACGGCGAGCCGCTGGCGGTGAGCACGCCGGTGGCCACGGTCTGGGGCAACCCGCGCGAGCTGGCCGCGGCCCGCGCGAGCTGGCCCGGGCTGGCGCGGACCCTGGGCCTGAGCCTGGAGAGCCTGGAGCGCACCCTGGCCGCCTATGCCGATCGGGAATTCTTCTATATAAAGCGCCAGGTGCCCCCGGATGTGGCCGAGCGGGTCGAAGCGCTGGAGGTGCCGGGGGTCTACCTGCTCAAGGAGTATCGCCGCTACTACCCGGCGGGAGAGGTGACCTCCCACGTGTTGGGTTTCACCGATGTGGATGACAGTGGCCAGGAGGGGATCGAGCTGGCCTATGAGCAGTGGCTGCGCGGCGTGCCGGGCAGCAAGCGGGTGCTCAAGGACGGGCGCCGGCAGACGGTCCAGGACGTGGAGCTGATCAATGCCCCGCGCCCGGGTCGCGACCTGGCGCTGAGCCTCGACCTCAGGCTCCAGTACCTCGCCTACCGTGAGCTCAAGGCGGCCATCCAGGAGTACGAGGCCCGTTCCGGCTCCATCGTGATCCTGGACGCCCGCTCCGGCGAAGTGCTGGCCATGGTCAACCAGCCGTCCTTCAACCCCAACAACCGGTCCGGACTGACCGGGGGGCGCTACCGCAACCGGGCCGTGACCGATCCCTTCGAGCCCGGCTCCACCATGAAGCCCTTCGCCGTCGCCGCGGCCCTCGAGAGCGGGCAGTACACCCCGGAGACGCCGGTGGAGACCAGCCCGGGCTGGATGCGCGTGGGCCGCGACACGGTCCGCGATGTGCACAACTACGGCCTGCTGGACGTGGCCGGGGTGATCCGCAAGTCGAGCAACGTGGGCGTCAGCAAAATCGCCCTGTCCCTCCCGCCCGACCGCCTCTGGGGGCTCTACTCGCGGGTGGGGTTCGGCATGGTCTCGGCCAGCGGATTCCCGGGCGAGACCAGCGGGCTGCTGGGGGATTTCAGTCGCTGGCGTCCCATCGAGCAGGCCACCTTCGCCTTCGGCTACGGTCTGTCGGTCACCTCCCTGCAACTGGCCCACGCCTACGCGGTCTTCGCCGCCGATGGTGTGCGCAACCCGGTCACGTTCCTCCGCCGGGATGAGCCGATCGAGGGTGAGCGCGTCATCGACCATCGGATCGTTGCGCAGATTCTGCCCATGCTGGAGTCGGTGGTGCAGACGGGCGGTACCGCCACCAAGGCCGCGGTGCCCGGCTACCGGGTGGGCGGCAAGACCGGCACGGTGCGCAAGGCCATCGCCGGCGGTTATTCGGAAGACCGCTACATCGCGGTGTTCAGCGGCCTGGCGCCCATCAGCCAGCCGCGGCTGGCGGCGGTGGTGATGATCAACGAACCCGGCGGCAAGGCCTACTACGGCGGCCAGGTGGCCGCCCCGGTCTTTTCCCGGGTCATGGCCGGCGCGTTGCGGCTGCTCAACATCGCTCCGGACGCGCCGCCGGAGCCTGGCGATGCCGTGCGCATGGCCAGCGTCGACAAGGTGAAGCCATGATGGCGGCCGAACGGATTCCCGCGGGTGTACCCCTCGGCCGGCTCCTGGAGGGCATGGCGCTGCTGCTCCCGGGCCAGGACCGCGAGGTGACGGGGCTGGCGCTGGACAGCCGTGCAGTGATGCCGGGGGACCTGTTCCTCGCCGTCGCGGGGGAGACCCGGCACGGTGGCGAATACGCGGCCCAGGCGGTGAGAGCCGGTGCCGTCGCGGTGGTCTGGGAGCAGGGCGAGGGACTGCCCGCGGTCCCCACTGCGCTGAGCGTTGCCGGTCATCCGGATGTGCCCGTAATCGGCGTGGATCGTCTCGCCCTGCGGGCCGGGGTGATCGCCGACCGGTTCTACGGCGCACCATCCGCGGCGGTGACGGTGGTGGGCATCACCGGCACCAACGGGAAGACCTCCTGCAGCCATTTCCTGGCCCAGGCCCTGGAGGGTGCCGGGCGCCCCTGCGGGATCATGGGTACGGTGGGCTATGGGCGTCCGGGGCAGCTGGAAGCCGCCAGCCACACCACTCCGGACGCGCTGGCCGTACAGCGCTGGCTGGCGCGGTTCCGGGACAGCGGGACGGAAACCGCGGTGATGGAAGTCTCCTCCCACGGCCTGCACCAGGGTCGCGTTGCGGGCGTACGCTTCCACGCCGCGCTGTTCACCAACCTGAGCCGCGATCATCTCGACTACCACGGCGACATGGCGAGCTACGGCGAGATCAAGCGCCGGCTGTTCCACTGGCCCGGGCTGGAGTGCGCGGTGGTGAATGCCGACGACGCCTTCGGGCGCGAGATCCTGGCCACCCTGCCGGCGGACCTGGAGGTGATCGCCTACAGCCTGGAAGAGGAGCGGCAGCTGCCCGAGTATCCCGAGGGCCTGGCCTGGGTGCGGGGCCACGATCTGCGCCTGGATCCGGCCGGGGTCGAGCTCCGGGTGGAGACGCCATGGGGTGACGGGTTGCTGCGCAGCCCGGTGCTGGGCCGCTACAACGCGGCCAACCTTCTCGGCGTGCTCGGTGTGCTCGGCGCCCTGGGCGTACCCCTCGGGACCGCGCTCGAACAGCTGGGCCGGGTGCGGACGCCGCCCGGCCGGATGGAACGCTTCGGCGGCAACGGCCGGCCGCTGGTGGTGGTGGACTACGCCCACACCCCGGATGCCCTGGAGCAGACCCTCGGGGCGCTGCGCGAGCACTGCCGCGGCCGGTTGTGGTGCGTGTTCGGCGCCGGCGGGGATCGCGACCGCGGCAAGCGGCCGGAGATGGGCGAGGTGGCCGAGCGGCTCGCCGACCGGCTGGTGGTGACCGACGACAACCCCCGCGGCGAATCACCGGCGGCCATCGTCGCGGAGATCATGGCGGGCCTGGGTGCGCCGGGGCAGGCGCAGGTGGAGCATGACCGGGCCCGTGCCATCGCCCTGGCGGTGTCCGGCGCCCGGGCCGGGGACGTGGTGCTGGTGGCCGGCAAGGGGCACGAGGACTACCAGCAGGTGGGCGATATCCGCCACCCCTTCAGCGACCGCGACGAGGTGCTGCGCCTGCTGCAGCCGGGAGGCCCGGCATGAATGCTTCCGCCGGCAACGTTTCCATGGGCTACAGCCTGCACTTCAGCGAGGCCGCGGCGCTGCTCGCCGGTACGCACCACGGCGGCGATGGCCTGTTCGGAGCGGTCAGCACCGATACCCGGACCCTGGCGCCGGGGGACCTGTTCGTGGCCCTGACCGGCCCCAACTTCGATGGCCACGACTACGTGGCCACGGCCCGGGAGCGGGGCGCCTGCGCGGCACTGGTCTCCCGGCCGGTGGACGATCCCCTGCCCCAGATCCGGGTGGCGGACACCCGCCTGGCGCTGGGGGAGCTGGCGGCCTGGTGGCGCACCCGGGCCGATCTGCCGGTCGTGGCGGTGACCGGCAGCTCCGGCAAGACCACGGTCAAGGAGATGATCGCCGCGATTCTCGCCCGGCGCGGTCCGGTGCTGGCCACCCGGGGCAACCTCAACAACGATATCGGGGTGCCTCTGACCCTGCTCCGCCTGCGGCCGGAACACCGCTACGCGGTGGTGGAGCTGGGCGCCAACCACCCCGGCGAGATCAGCTACACGACCGCCATCGCCCGTCCCGACGTGGCGCTGGTCACCAACGCCGGTCCGGCCCACCTGGAGGGCTTCGGCTCCCTGGAGGGTGTGGCGCGGGCCAAGGGCGAAATCTATGCCGGCCTGGCCGAAAACGGCATCGGGGTGGTGAACGCCGAGGATCCCTTCGCCGCCTACTGGACCGGCCTGCTGGCCGGGAGACGCTGCCTCACCTTCGGGCTGGGCGACCGGGCCGAGGTGCGCGCGCTGCCGCTGGCCGAGGACGCCGATGGCCAGCGCTTCCGGCTCGAGAGCCCGTGGGGCGCGGCGGAGGGGCGGTTGCCGCTGCCCGGCCGTCACAACCTGCTCAACGCCGCCGCCGCGGCGGCCGCGGCGCTAGCCGTCGATGCCCTGCCCGGGGAAGTGGTGGCGGGGCTGGCGGGGCTGGGGATCATCCGCGGGCGGCTGCAGGTGCAGGCGGGTCGCGGCGGCTGCCGCCTCATCGATGACAGCTACAACGCCAATCCCGGCTCGGTGCGGGCGGCCATCGACGTGCTGGCCGGCTGCGGTGGCGAGCGGGTGCTGGTGCTCGGCGACATGGCCGAGCTGGGGCCCGAGGCCCCGGCGCTGCACGCCGGCATCGGGCGCGCGGCCCGCGCCGCCGGCCTGGAACGGCTCTACGCGCTGGGTCCCCTGTGCCGCGAGGCGGCGGCGGCCTTCGGGCCCGGCGCCCAGCAATTCGACTCCCATGCGGCGCTGGCGGCCGCGCTGGAACAGGTGGTGCATCCCGAGATGACGGTGCTGGTGAAGGGCTCCCGCAGCATGCGCATGGAGCGGGTGGTGGACGCGCTGCGCGCGCCGGCGGAGGACTGAGACGATGCTGCTCTGGCTCACCGAATGGCTGGCCCAGGTGCACACGGGATTCAACGTGTTCCAGTACCTGACGCTGCGGGCGATCCTGGGGGTGCTGACGGCACTGGTGATCTCCCTGGTGGTGGGGCCGCGGATGATCCAGCGCCTGACCCTGCACCAGGTGGGCCAGGTGGTGCGCAACGACGGACCGCAGAGCCACCTGAGCAAGGCGGGTACGCCCACCATGGGCGGGGCGCTGATCCTGGTGGCCATCGGGGTGGCGACCCTGCTGTGGTCGGATCTCTCCAACCGCTTCGTCTGGGTGGTGCTGCTGGTGACCCTGCTGTTCGGCGTCATCGGCTGGGTGGATGACTATCGCAAGTTGGCCAGGAAGGATTCGCGCGGCCTCCCGGCGCGCTGGAAGTACCTGTGGCAGTCGGTGTTCGCCCTGGGGGTGGCGGTGTTCCTCTACAGCACCGCCCAGCAGCCCGTGGAGACCCAGCTCATCGTGCCCTTCTTCAAGACCGTGGCGCTGAACCTGGGCTGGCTCTACATCCCGCTGGTCTACTTCGTGGTGGTGGGCTCCAGCAACGCGGTGAACCTGACCGACGGCCTCGACGGCCTGGCCATCCTGCCGGCGGTGATGGTGGGCGGGGCGCTGGGCGTGTTCGCCTACGCCACCGGTCATGTCAACTTCTCCCAGTACCTGTCCATCCCCTACATCCCGGGCGTGGGCGAGGTGGTGGTGTTCTGCGGCGCCCTGGTGGGAGCCGGCCTCGGTTTCCTCTGGTTCAACACCTATCCCGCCCAGGTGTTCATGGGCGACGTCGGCGCGCTCGCCCTGGGGGCGGCGCTGGGGATCCTGGCGGTGCTGGTGCGCCAGGAGCTGGTGCTGCTGGTGATGGGCGGGGTGTTCGTGATGGAGACGGTGTCGGTGATCCTGCAGGTGGCCTCCTTCAAGCTCACCGGGCGGCGCATCTTCCGCATGGCGCCCCTGCATCACCACTTCGAGCTGAAGGGGTGGCCGGAGCCGCGGGTGATCGTGCGCTTCTGGATCATCACCGTGATCCTGGTGCTGGTGGGTCTGGCGACCCTGAAGATTCGCTAAGGAAACGATGGCAGCCGTGATGCGCGACAAGCCGAACGACAGCCGGGTGCGGGATTCCGCCCTCAGCGTGGTGGTGGGCCTGGGCAAGACCGGGCTCTCCTGCGCCCGCTGGCTGGCTGCGCGCGGCGAGCGGGTGGCCGTCATCGACAGCCGCGACGAGCCGCCGGGCCTGGCCGGGCTGCGCGCCGAGTGTCCGCAGGTGGAAGTGCGCACCGGCGGGTTCGATCCGGCGCTGCTGGCGCGGGCCGGGCGCATCGTGCTCAGCCCCGGGGTGCCGCTGGCCGAACCGGCGCTGGCCGCGGCAATCGCCGACGGGGTCGAGGTGGTGGGCGACATCGAGCTCTTCGCCCGGGTCGCGAAGGCCCCGGTGGTGGCCATCACCGGCTCCAACGCCAAGAGCACCGTCACCACCCTGGTGGGGGAGATGGCCCGGGCCGCCGGCATCGACGCGCGCGTGGGCGGCAACCTGGGCACCCCGGCACTGGATCTGCTGCCGGTCCCCGGCGCGGCGGAGCCGGACCTGTACGTGCTCGAGCTTTCCAGCTTCCAGCTCGAGACCACCGCCACGCTCGATGCCGCCGCGGCGGTGGTGCTCAACATCAGTCCCGATCACCTCGATCGCTACCCGGACCTGGCGGCCTACGCGGCCGCCAAGCGGCGGGTGTTCCATGGCGGCGGGGTGATGGTGGTCAACGCCGATGACCCGGTGGTGACGGCCATGGTGGAGCCGGAACGGCGGGTCGTCCGCTTCGGCCTGGGCGTTCCCGCCGCGGGTGATTACGGCCTGTGCGAGCGGGACGGCGCGGACTGGCTGTGCCGGGGCCGGGAGCCGTTGCTCCCCCTCGGGGAGCTGCGTATCCGCGGCCACCACAACGCGGCCAACGCCCTCGCGGCGCTGGCGCTGGGCGAGGCCGTGGGCCTGCCCCGCACGGCGATGCTGGCGGCGCTGCGGGAATTCCCCGGGCTGCCCCATCGCTGCCAGTGGGTGGCCGAGATCGGGGGCGTGCACTTCTACGACGACTCCAAGGGCACCAACGTGGGGGCGACGCTGGCGGCGCTGCAGGGCCTGGGCGCCACCGGGCGGGTGGTGCTCATCGCCGGCGGACTCGGCAAGGAACAGGACTTCGGCCCCCTGCGCCCCGGCCTGGCGGCCTGCGGCCGCGCGGCGGTGCTCATCGGCCGCGATGCGCCCCGCATCGAGGCGGTGCTCGAGGGCGCGGTGCCGGTGGTGCACGCCGCGGGCATGTCCGCGGCGGTGGCCGCCGCCGCGGCACTGGCGCAGGCCGGCGACAGCGTGCTGCTCTCGCCGGCCTGCGCCAGCTTCGACATGTTCCGCGACTATGTCCACCGCGGCGAAGTGTTCGTGGCGGCGGTCCGGGAGCTGGCGCCATGAGCGCCCAGGCCCTGCCTCTTGGCGCCGGCACCCGGCCGCTCCCGGTCTGGGACCTGTGGCTGCTCGGCACCGCCGCGCTGCTGCTGCTGATCGGCCTGGTGATGGTGGGATCGGCCTCCATGGCCATCGCCGACCGCGCCAGCGGCGGGCCGCTGTTCTACCTCTACCGCCAGCTGGCCTACTGCGGGGTCGGCATCGGCCTGGGCGTCGCGGTGCTGCGGGTGCCGATGGCCCTGTGGGAGCGGCTGGGACCCTACCTGCTGGTGCTGGGGGTGATGCTGATCGGACTGGTGCTGGTGCCGGGGGTGGGGCGCGAGGTGAACGGCAGCGTGCGCTGGCTGGCCTTCGGCCCGGTCAACCTCCAGCCCTCGGAGCTGATGAAGCTGTTCATGGTCATCTACCTGGCTGGCTACCTGGTCCGCCGGGAGGAGGAGGTGCGCACCCGCTTCTCCGGCTTCCTCAAGCCGGGCCTGCTGCTGGGCCTGGTGGGCGTGCTGCTGCTGCTGGAGCCCGACTTCGGCGCCGTGGCCGTGCTCTCCGCCACCGTCCTGGGCATGCTGTTCCTGGGCGGGGTGCGGCTGTGGCAGTTCGCCCTGGTGGTGCTCCTGGCCCTGGGCGCCCTGGCCGCCGTGGCCATCTCCTCGCCCTACCGGCTGGAACGCCTGACCACCTTCCTGGATCCCTGGGCGGACCCGTTCAACAGCGGCTTCCAGCTCACCCAGGCGCTCATCGCCTTCGGCCGCGGCGAGTGGCTCGGCGTGGGGCTTGGCGCCGGGGTGCAGAAGCTCTTCTACCTGCCGGAGGCGCACACCGACTTCCTGTTCGCGGTGCTGGCCGAGGAGCTCGGCCTGCTGGGCGCGCTGGGAGTGCTGGGCCTGTTCACCCTGCTGGTCTGGCGCGCCTTCGCCATCGGTTCGCGGGCGCTGCGCGCGGGGCGCCGCTATCCCGCCTACCTCGCCCTCGGGCTGGGCCTGTGGATTGCGCTGCAGGTCATCATCAGCGTCGGCGTCAACACCGGGTTGCTGCCCACCAAGGGCCTGACCCTGCCGCTGATGAGCTACGGCGGCAGCAGCCTGGTGACCAACTGCATCGCCATCGCCCTGCTGCTGCGGGCGGATTACGAGCTGCGCACCGCGCCGCCGGAGACCCTTCCGGCCCGGCGCGGCAAGACGCGGGAGGAGGAGGCATGAACGCGCCCGGCGTGCAGCGCCTCGACCGTCCGGTGCTGATCATGGCCGGCGGTACCGGCGGCCATGTCTTCCCAGCCCTGGCCGTGGCCCGCGAGCTGCAGGCCCGGGGCCGCGAGGTGGCCTGGCTCGGCACGCTCCGCGGACTCGAGGCCCGGGTGGTGCCCGAGGCCGGCCTGGCGCTGCACACCATCGACGTGACCGGCCTGCGGGGCAAGGGCGCGACCGGCTGGCTGCTGGCGCCCCTGCGCCTGGTCCGCGCCCTGTGGCAGGCACAGCAAGTGGTGCGGCGCCTGCGCCCGGGCGCGGCGCTGGGCATGGGCGGCTTCGCCTCCGGCCCCGGCGGGCTGGCGGCCCGCCTGCTGGGGGTGCCGCTGGTGGTCCACGAGCAGAATGCGGTAGCCGGGCTCACCAACCGGGTGCTGGCCCGCATCGCCACCCGCGTGCTCGAGGCGTTTCCGGGCAGCCTGCCCGGCGCCCGGACCGTGGGCAACCCGGTGCGCGCGGAGATCGCCGCGCTGCCCGCGCCCGCGGAACGCTTTGCCGGGCGCGCCGGTGCGCTGCGCCTGCTGGTGGTGGGCGGCAGCCAGGGTGCGCGGGCGCTGAACACGACGCTCCCCGAGGCAATCGGCCGGCTGGCGCCGGAGCGGCGTCCCGAGGTGCTGCACCAGGCCGGCGCCGCCGATGTCGAGGGGGTGCGCGCGGCCTATGCCGGGGCGGGTGTCGCGGCGCGGGTGGAGTCCTTCATCGCCGACATGGCGGGGGCCTATGGCTGGGCGGACCTGGTGGTGTGCCGCTCCGGCGCGCTGACGGTCAGCGAGCTGGCCGCCGCCGGGGTGGGTTCGGTGCTGGTGCCGTTCCCCCACGCGGTGGACGACCACCAGACCCACAACGCCGCCTGGCTGGTGGAGGCCGGCGCGGCGGAATTGCTGCCCCAGTCGGTGCTGACGCCCGCGCGGCTGGCGGAGACCCTGCAGCGACTGGGCGATCGCCCGCGGCTGCTGGCCATGGCCACGGCCGCGCGCAGCCGGGCGACTCCGGCGGCCGCCGCGGCGGTGGCCGACGACATCGTGGAGATTGGGCATGGCTGAAACGGACCGCAACCCGCTTCCCGCACCGGGCATGGGCCGTACCCGCCGCATCCACTTCGTGGGCATCGGCGGTGCGGGCATGGGCGGCATCGCCGAGGTGCTCGCCAACCTCGGCTACGAGGTGAGCGGCTCCGATCTGCAGGAGGGCGCCATGACCCGGCGCCTGCGCGGGCTCGGGGTGCGGGTGGACCTTGGGCATGCCGCCGGTCACGTGGCGGGGGCGGACGTGGTGGTCACCTCGAGCGCCGTGCACGGCGACAACCCGGAAGTGCTGGCGGCGCGCGAGGCGCGCATTCCCGTGGTGCCGCGGGCCGAGATGCTGGCGGAGCTGATGCGCTTCCGCTACGGCATCGCGGTGGCCGGCACCCACGGCAAGACCACCACCACCAGCCTCATCGCCAGCGTCCTGGCCGAGGGCGGGCTCGATCCCACCTTCGTCATCGGCGGCCGACTGAACAGCGCCGGCACCAACGCCCGCCTCGGCACCGGGCGCTACCTGGTGGCGGAGGCGGACGAGTCGGATGCCTCGTTCCTCTACCTGCAGCCGATGCTGGCGGTGGTCACCAACATCGATGCCGATCACATGAGCACCTACGGCGGCGACTTCGGCCGGCTGCGCGGCACCTTCGTGGAGTTCCTCCACCACCTGCCCTTCTACGGGCTGGCGGTGATGTGCCTGGACGACCCGGTGGTGCGGGAGGTGCTGACGGAGGTGACCCGGCCGGTGATGACCTACGGCTTCGAGGCCGGGGCCGACGTGCGGGTTCGCGACCTCAGCCAGAAGGTGGCCCGCACCGAGTTCACGGTGGAGCGGGCCGGGCGCGAGCCGCTGCGGCTGCGGCTCAACCTGCCGGGTCGCCACAACGTGCTGAACGCCACCGCCGCGGTGGCCATCGCCACCGAGCTGGGGGTGGAGGACGGGGCCATCGCCCGGGCGCTGGACGGCTTCCAGGGCATCGGCCGGCGATTCCAGATGTACGGCGAGCTGCAGACCGCCGCCGGTCGGGTGGAGCTGGTGGACGACTACGGCCACCACCCGCGGGAGGTGGCGGCCACCATCCGCGCGGTGCGCGACAGCTGGCCGGAACGGCGCCTGGTCATGGTGTTCCAGCCCCACCGCTACAGCCGTACCCGTGATCTGTTCGAGGATTTCGCCGAGGTGCTCTCGGAGGTGGACGTGCTGCTCATGCTGGAGGTTTACCCCGCCGGTGAGGAACCGGTACCGGGCGCGGACGCCCGCAGCCTGTGCCGGGCCATCCGCAGCCGCGGGCGGGTGGAGCCGATCCTGGTGACCGACAACGGCGAGCTGCCCCGAACCCTGCTCGGGGTGCTGGAGGCGGGGGACGTGATGGTGACCCAGGGCGCCGGCGACATCGGGCGCCTGGCGGCCCTGCTGGCGGGCGGGGCACTCAAGGGGGAGGGCTCGTGACCATGTACAGGCTCCGGGGGGCTATGGGTGTGGGCATGATCATGCAGGGCGACACGCCGGGCGGGAACGGCGGCTGGCAGCCGCGGGGCGAGCTGCGCGAGGACGAGCCCATGGCGGTCCATTGCAGCTGGCGGGCCGGGGGCCCCGCGGCGCGCTACTACATCCCCGCCGATCTCGAGGATCTGCAGGAGTTCCTGGCCAACCTGCCGGAGGACGAGCCGCTGCTGTGGCTGGGGCTGGGCAGCAACCTGCTGGTGCGCGACGGCGGCTTCCAGGGCACCGTGATCGCCCTGCTGGGAGTCCTGGACAGCCTCGAGGCGCTGCCCGGCAACCGCATCCGCGTCGGCGCCGGCGTGCCCTGCGCCAAGGTGGCCCGCTTCTGCAGCCGCGAGGGGCTGACCGGCCTGGAGTTCCTGGCCGGCATCCCGGGCACGATGGGCGGTGCCCTGGCCATGAACGCCGGGGCCTTCGGTGGCGAGACCTGGTCCCGCGTGACCACGGTGGAAACCGTGAACCGCGGCGGGCGCCTGCACCGGCGCATCCCGGCCGATTTCACGGTGGGATACCGGCGCGTGCAGGGGCCGGCGGGGGAGTGGTTCACCGCCGCCGAGTTCGCCCTGCAGCCGGTGACGGCCGACGGCGAGGCGCAGGCGCGGGTCAAGGCGCTGCTGGAGCGGCGCGAACAGACCCAGCCCATCGGCCTGCCCAGCTGCGGATCGGTATTCCGCAACCCGCCCGGGGATCACGCGGCGCGGCTCATCGAGGCCTGCGGCCTGAAGGGCGAGTGCGAGGGCGGGGCGTGCGTCTCGGAGAAGCACGCCAACTTCATCATCAACACCGGCGGCGCCACGGCGGGCGACATCGAGGTGCTGATCCGGCGGGTGGCCGCGACCGTGGAGCGGAAACAGGGCGTGCGGCTGGTGACAGAGGTCCACATCGTGGGCGAGCCGGGACCGCGGGGAGGAGGGAACCATGGCGATTGAGACGCGGCCGGTCTCCGACTACGGCCGGGTGGCGGTGCTGATGGGCGGCTGGTCCGCGGAGCGGGAGGTGTCGCTCAAGAGCGGCGCGGCGGTGCTGGCGGCGCTGCAGCGCGCCGGGGTGGACGCCCACGGCATCGATGCGGGGCGGGACATCCTCGCGGTGCTGGAGCAGGGGCGGTTCGACCGGGTGTTCATCGTCCTGCACGGCCGCGGCGGGGAGGACGGCGTCATCCAGGGGGCGCTGGAGCTGCTGGAGCTGCCCTATACCGGCAGCGGGGTGCTCGGCTCGGCGCTGGGCATGGACAAGCTGCGCTGCAAGCGGCTGTGGCAGGGCGCGGGGCTGCCCACGCCCGACTACGCGGAGCTGCGCTCGGAGGCGGAGTGCGCCGAGGCCGCGCAGCGGCTGGGGCTGCCGCTGGCGGTCAAGCCGGCCACCGAGGGCTCCAGCATCGGCATCACCAAGGTGACCAGCCTCGACCAGCTCACGGCGGCCTGGCGGGCGGCGGCGGAGTTCGACCCGGTGGTCCTCGCGGAGCACTGGGTGGAGGGCGGCGAGTACACCGTGGCCGTGCTGGGGGAGACGGCCCTGCCGGCAATCCGGCTGGAGACGCCGCGCAGCTTCTACGACTACGAGGCGAAGTATTTCGCCGACGACACCCGCTACCACTGCCCCTGCGGCCTGGAGCCGGCGCGGGAGCGGGAGCTCGCCGGGCTGGCGCTGGAGGCCTACCGGGCGGTGGGGGCGAGCGGCTGGGGCCGGGTGGACGTGATGATGGACGCCGCCGGCGGGTTGTGGTTGCTGGAGGTCAACACGGTGCCGGGCATGACCGATCACAGCCTGGTGCCCATGGCGGCCCGGGCCGCGGGTCTGGGCTTCGAGGCGCTGGTGCTGCGCATCCTCGACACCAGCTTCCCGCGGGAGGTTGCTCATGGCACGGCGTGACCAGCGCCGGCAGGCGGTGGCGAAGGCACCGCCGCCCCCGCCGCGGGAGCGGCTCTGGGGCTTGCTGATGCTGGCCGGCGTCCTGCTGGGCGCGATCCTGCTGGGCGGCGTCGGCTGGGGCGTGGCGCAGCTGCGCGACCCCGCCACCCTGCCCATCCGGACGGTGGTCATCGAGGGTGATCTGCGCCACCTGGACCGGACCGAGCTGGAGCATACCGCCACCCCGGTGGTGCGCGGCGGGTTCTTCACGGTGGATGTGGCGGCCGTGCGCGGGGCGCTGGTGGCCCTGCCCTGGGTTGAGGCGGCCACGGTCCGCCGGGTCTGGCCCGACACCCTGCTGGTGACGGTGCGCGAGCAGGTGCCGGTGGCGCGCTGGGGGGACAAGGCCCTGGTGAATGCCCGGGGCCGGGTGTTCAGCCCGGACCCGGCCAGTTTCCCCGAGGGGCTGACGCAGCTGCGCGGACCGGAGGGGATGGCGGCGCAGGTGCTGGCCGAGCACAAGCGGATGAATGCGGCGCTGGCCGCCCTGGGGCGTGAGGTCCGCATGCTGGAGCTGGACGGCCGCCGGGCCTGGTCGCTGGAGCTCGACGACGGCATCCGCGTGGTGCTGGGGCGCAGCGAAGTGAACGAGCGCCTGGGACGCTTCGTCCGCCTCTGGACCGAGGCGCTGGCCGAGCAGGCCGAACGGATTGAAAACGTGGACGCCCGGTATACGAACGGCCTGGCGGTGCGCTGGAAGCAGCCAACGGGCGGAGAGGGCGAATCATGAACGGTGGAGGGAGGTCGATGCGGTCTGTGCGCGTCCTCTGCGCAACGGGGAGAGAGTGCGGGGCATGGTGAAAAAACCGGAGAAGAGCCTGATCGTGGGGCTGGATATCGGCACCTCCAAGGTGGTGGCCATCGTGGGCGAGGTCACCGCCGAGGACAAGCTCGACATCGTGGGCATCGGCTCCCACCCCTCGCGCGGACTGAAGAAGGGCGTGGTGGTGAACATCGAGTCCACCGTCCAGTCCATCCAGCGCGCGGTGGAGGAGGCTGAGCTGATGGCCGGCTGCCAGATTCACTCGGTGTTCGCCGGGATCGCGGGCAGCCACATCCGCAGCCTCAACTCCCACGGCATCGTGGCCATCCGCGATCACGAGGTGACCCAGGCGGACGTGGACCGGGTCATCGACGCGGCCCGCGCGGTGGCCATCCCGGCCGACCAGAAGATCCTCCACGTGCTGCCGCAGGAATTCATCATCGACAACCAGGAGGGCATCCGCGAGCCCATCGGCATGTCCGGGGTGCGCCTGGAGGCGAAGGTCCACCTGGTGACCGGCGCGGTGAGCGCGGCCCAGAACATCATCAAGTGCGTGCGCCGCTGCGGGCTGGAGGTGGACGACGTCATCCTCGAGCAGCTCGCCTCCAGCCACTCGGTGCTCACCGACGACGAGAAGGAGCTGGGGGTGTGCATCGTGGACATCGGCGGCGGGACCACCGACATCGCCGTGTTCACCGAGGGGGCCATCCGCCACACCGCGGTGATCCCCATCGCCGGCGACCAGGTGACCAACGACATCGCCGTGGCCCTGCGCACGCCGACCCAGTTCGCCGAGGAGATCAAGATCAAGTACGCCTGCGCGCTGACCCAGCTCGCCAACATCGAGGACCACATCGAGGTCCCCGGGGTCGGCGATCGGCCGCCGCGCAGGCTGAGCCGCCAGACCCTGGCCGAGGTGGTGGAGCCCCGCTACGAGGAGCTCTTCCAGCTGGTGCAGGACGAGCTGAGGCGCAGCGGGTTCGAGGACATCGTCGCCGCCGGCATCGTGCTCACCGGCGGCAGCGCCAAGATGGAAGGGGTCATCGAACTGGCGGAAGAAGTGTTTCACATGCCGGTGCGGCTGGGCCTGCCCCAGCACGTCACCGGCCTGGTGGACGTGGTGCGCAACCCCATCTACGCCACCGGCGTGGGGCTGCTGATCCACGGCCACCGGCAGCAGATGCAGAGACTCCCGGAGATGAAGATGGGCGGGGGCATGCGAGGGATCTGGGAACGGATGAAAGGCTGGTTCCAGGGTAATTTCTGAACCGATGGTGGCGACTGCCCGCCGCTGCGGCGGTGGTGCTCGAAGCGCTCCCGGGGCGCGACGACAAGCGGAGACAGGAGGCGATAACAATGGTCTTTGAACTGATGGATACCTACCCGCAGAATGCGGTCATCAAGGTGATCGGCGTGGGGGGCGGCGGCGGCAACGCGGTCCAGCACATGGTCCAGGCGAACATCGAGGGCGTGGATTTCATTTGCGCCAACACCGACGCCCAGGCGCTGAAGAACGCCGCGGCGCGCACGGTGCTGCAGCTGGGTGGCAACATCACCAAGGGGCTCGGCGCCGGCGCCAACCCGTCGGTGGGCAAGCAGGCGGCCATCGAGGACCGTGAGCGCATCGCCGAGGTGCTGGAGGGGGCCGACATGGTCTTCATCACCGCCGGCATGGGCGGCGGCACCGGTACCGGCGGTGCGCCGGTGGTGGCGGAGGTGGCCAAGGAGATGGGCGCCCTGACGGTGGCGGTGGTCACCAAGCCGTTCCCGTTCGAGGGCAAGCGGCGCCTGCTGGTGGCCGAGGAGGGCATCCGCGAGCTGACCGGGCACGTGGACTCGCTCATCACCATCCCCAACGAGAAACTGCTGAGCGTGCTGGGCAAGAACATCTCGCTGCTGGACGCCTTCAAGGCGGCCAACGACGTGCTGCTCGGCGCGGTGCAGGGCATCGCCGAGCTCATCACCCGGCCCGGGCTCATCAACGTGGACTTCGCCGACGTGCGCACGGTGATGTCGGAAATGGGCATGGCGATGATGGGCACCGGCGCGGCCACCGGCGAGGAGCGTGCGCGCCGCGCCGCCGAGGCGGCCATCTCCAGCCCGCTGCTGGAAGATGTCAACCTGGCCGGTGCCCGCGGCATCCTGGTCAACATCACCGCCGGCCTGGACATGTCCATCGGCGAATTCGACGAGGTGGGCAGCACGGTCAAGGAGTTCGCCTCCGAGGACGCCACGGTGGTGGTGGGCACGGTCATCGACCCGGACATGACCGACGAGCTGCGGGTGACGGTGGTGGCCACCGGCCTGGGGACCCGGGCCGCGGAGATCCAGAAACCGGTACGTCCGGTGGCGGTGGCGAAGAAGGCCGACGGCAGCACCAACTTCGACGAGCTGGAGCGTCCGGCGGTGATGCGCAAGAAGGCCGTGGGCCAGCAGTTCGGCGCCGAGCCGGAGGGCGGGAACATGGATTACCTGGATATTCCCGCCTTCCTGCGCCGGCAGGCCGACTGACCGGAGGCGGAGGCAGCGCGCCGCGGCAGGTGCGTTGCCGGATGGGTGCGGCCGGGCGGAAGGAAGGTTGCCCGCCCGGGCGGAATGGCGGCGGGGGGTGGCGCCGGTTGTGTGAACCGGTGCACAGGTTGTGTGCGGCTGCACAACCTGTGCTACTATGTCCACCAATTTTTTGGTGTTGCCGCACGGCGACAGGCAATCTGGGGCGCGCATGATCAGACAGCGGACTCTCAAGAACGTGATCCGGGCGACGGGCGTTGGCCTGCATACCGGAGACAAGGTCTACATGACCCTGCGGCCGGCGCCGGCGAACACCGGCATCGTCTTCCGCCGGGTGGACCTGGCCGAGCCGGTGGAAGTGCCGGCGCGGCCGGAGTTCGTGGGTGACACGACCCTGTCCACCACCCTGGTGCGGGACGGGGTGCGCATCGCCACCGTGGAACACCTCCTCTCGGCCTTCGCCGGCCTGGGAATCGACAACGCCTACGTGGACCTGAGCGCGCCGGAAGTGCCGATCATGGACGGCAGCGCAGGGCCCTTCGTCTTCCTCATCCAGTCCGCCGGGGTGGAGGAGCAGACCGCGGCCAAGCGCTTCATCCGCATCAAGCGGGTGGTGCAGGTGGAGGACGGCGACAAGTGGGCCCGCTTCGAGCCCTTCGACGGCTTCAAGGTGGACTTCGCCATCGAATTCGATCACCCGCTGTTCAAGCGGGCGGCCAAGCGCGCCGAGGTGGACTTTTCCACCACCTCGTTCGTGCGCGAGGTGAGCCGCGCGCGCACCTTCGGCTTCATGCGTGATATCGAGATGCTGCGGGAGCGCAACCTGGCCCTGGGCGGCAGCCTGGACAACGCCATCGTGGTGGACGAGTACCGGGTGCTGAACGAGGACGGTCTGCGCTACGAGGACGAATTCGTGAAGCACAAGATCCTCGACGCCATCGGCGATCTCTACCTGCTCGGGCGCAGCCTGGTGGGGGCATTCCGCGGACACAAGTCGGGCCATGCACTGAACAACCGCCTGCTGCAGGAACTGCTGGCGGATGTGGACGCGTGGGAAGAGGTGACCTTCGAGGATCCCGCCGAGGCGCCCATCTCCTTCATGCAGCCCGCGTTCGGCGGCAGCTGACGGGGCAGGGGGCCCGTCCCGCGCGGCGGGCAGTCACGATTCCGGCCGCCCGCGCCGCCGTGCCAGGCGCAGCAGGGCCGACCGCAGCGCCTCATCCCCGACCGCCTCGGCGGTCTCGCGCAGGTTGCGCGCCGTCTCCTCTCCCAGCGGCCGGGCTCGACGCGACGCCGGTTCACGGGCTATGCTGGCCCGCCCGACGCGGACCTGTATCTCCCGCACCGGGATGTCGCCCTCGCCTTCGAGTCTCTCCAGCAGCGCGGGCACCGCGTAGCGGATGCGGGTGGCCCAGACGGGGGAGTCGGCCAGCAGCACCAGCCGTCCGCCGGTGAGGCCGCCGGCCCGGCAGTGGGCGCCCAAATCGACTCCCAGGGTCTCCCTCAGCAGATGCTCGGCCCGCTGCAGCAGCCGGACCCGCTCGAGCAGCGGCGTCAGGCGGCCGCTGCGGGATTCGAGTAACCTTGCGAAGCGTATTGGAAATCGGCTGCGGTTCAAGTTAATCTTCACCAGTTGGATATCAGAGCGGCGACGCCATGCATATCATTCTCTTTCGGAATCGCGACGGCAAGTCCGGCGCCACGCGGCTGGGGCGGGGTCAGATGCTCTCGGTCCTGCTGCTGGCGATCAGCCTGCCCTTGGCCACAGCCTATCTCGGCTATCACCTGGGTTCCGCCGGCAGGTCCGCCCCGGGTGATGGCCAGGATTGGCTCCCTCTGCCCCAGGCCGAGCTGCAGACCTGGCGCCAGGAACTGCAGTTCCAGCGCTTCGCCCTGGACGCCCTGCGGGACGATCAGCAGGCGCGTACGGAAACCCTCGCCGCCCGCGTGGCCCAGCTCCAGGCACAGATGATGCGCCTGGACGCATTGGGCGAACGGCTGACCAAGCTGGGCGGGCTCGAGGAAGGGGAGTTCGATTTCAGCCAGCCGCCGCCCCAGGGTGGTCCCGAGGTGATGGACAACCTGGAGCCGGACGGGCTTAAGAGTCTCGAGTCGGCCATCGACGAGCTGTCGCTCCAGGTCGACAGCCGTGAGCGCCAGCTCGGACTGCTCTCGGACCTGTTGCTGGACCGCAGTCTCGCCGCCGAGA
This sequence comes from Thioalbus denitrificans, assembly GCF_003337735.1. Taxonomy (NCBI): domain Bacteria; kingdom Pseudomonadati; phylum Pseudomonadota; class Gammaproteobacteria; order Chromatiales; family Ectothiorhodospiraceae; genus Thioalbus; species Thioalbus denitrificans. Next base: position 768,842 of record NZ_QPJY01000001.1, read on the forward strand.
CCCGGCCCACCGGCCGCCCGGTTGAAAGCGGCTGGATATCATCCAGTTACGGCCGGCGCACCGATCCCATCACCGGCAAGCGAACCCTGCACGAGGGGGTCGATTTCGCCGGGAAATCGGGCTCGGACATCCTCGCGGTCGCCTCGGGCGTCGTGGTCTTCGCCGGCAGGAAGGACGGCTACGGGCTGCTGGTGGAGATCGATCACGGCAATGGCCTCAGCACCCGTTACGGCCACAACAGCAAGCTCCTGGTGCAGGAGGGCGAGGTGGTGAAGCAGGGCCAGACCATCGCGCTCCTGGGGTCCACCGGCCGTTCCACCGGTCCCCACGTGCACTTCGAGGTGCTCCGGGACGGCCGCCACGTGAACCCCGCACGCTATCTGCGATCGAAGGGATAGTCACCAGTTACCAGTTTCGAGGTAGACAATCCCTTCCCGCGACCTCGCTCGCTGCTAGTAACTCGACTGAAAAGCCTTTAACCACGAAGGACACGAAGAACACGGAGGATATGCAGCAATCGAGATTGTCAGCATCCAGCGGGCGGCCGGTGATCGTCGAGTGGTGAATGCTGAGAGAAAGCGGGATCCCACCAAGCCTCATCTTGCTCTTCTTCGTGCCCTTCGTGTCCTTCGTGGTGAAATCTTGGCCTGTTTACGCCCGTTGTCGACCCTTGAAGATAACTATCCCGTAGCAAGCAATTTCCCCTTTCAGGCGGTACAATCAGCGCTTTATTCTCGTGGCCGGTTCCCCCATGCAGGGATGCCCGTCCAAACCCGATCTCCGGAAGAGACCCATGGCCAGCAATTTCCTCAGCAAGATTTTCGGCAGCCGCAACGAGCGTCTGCTCAAGCGGATGCGCAAGACGGTGGAGAGCATCAACGCCCTGGAGGAGGGCGTCCGCGCGCTGGATGACGAGGCGCTGCGAGCCAAGACCGACGAATTCCGCCGGCGCTTCGCCGACGGCGAGGATCTCGAGCGGCTGCTGCCCGAAGCCTTCGCCGTCGTGCGCGAGGCAGCCGACCGGGCGCTCGGGCTGCGCCATTTCGATGTCCAGCTCATCGGCGGGATCGTGCTGCACCAGGGCAAGATCGCCGAGATGCGCACCGGTGAGGGCAAGACCCTGGTGGCGACCCTGCCGGCGTACCTGAACGCCATCACCGGTCGCGGGGTGCATGTCATCACCGTGAACGATTACCTGGCGCGGCGCGATGCCCAGTGGATGGGGCCGGTCTACCACAAGCTGGGGCTTTCGGTGGGCGTGGTGCAGTCCTCCGGCGGCCTGGGTCCGGACAACGCCTCCTACCGCTTCGATCCCGAGCACCGGGGCGAGGAGAGCTACCGCAACGTGGTGAACGTGACCCGCCGCGAGGCCTATGCCTGCGACATCACCTACGGGACCAACAACGAGTTCGGCTTCGACTACATGCGCGACAACATGGCCTTCCGCATGGAGGAGAAGTCGCAGCGCGATCTCTACTACGCCATCGTGGACGAGGTGGACTCCATCCTCATCGACGAGGCCCGGACCCCGCTCATCATCTCCGGACCCGCCGAGGACAGTTCGGCGATGTACATGAAGATGAACGAGCTGGTGCCGCAGCTGGTCAAGCAGGAGGTCGAGGACGGCCCGGGCGACTACTCGGTGGACGAGAAGGCGCGCCAGGTCTACCTGACCGAGGAGGGCCACCAGCACGTGGAGGAGATGCTCACCGGCGCCGGGTTGCTGGACGAGGGCGAGAGCCTCTACAGCGCGGTGAACATCTCGCTCGTGCATCACATCTACGCGGCGCTGCGGGCCCACGCCCTGTTCCGGCGCGATGTGGACTACATCGTGCGCGACAACCAGATCGTGATCGTGGACGAGTTCACCGGCCGCACCATGCCCGGCCGGCGCTGGTCGGAGGGGCTGCACCAGGCCATCGAGGCCAAGGAGGGGGTGAGCATCCAGCAGGAGAACCAGACCCTGGCCTCCATCACCTTCCAGAACTACTTCCGCCTCTATGACAAGCTCGCGGGCATGACCGGCACCGCCGACACCGAGGCCTACGAGTTCCAGCAGATCTACGGGCTGGAGGTGGTGGTGATGCCCACCCACCGCCCCATGATCCGGCAGGACCTGGGCGACCTGGTCTACCTGACCCAGAAGGAAAAGTTCAACGCCATCATCGAGGACATCTCCGAGTGCCGCAAGCGGGGCCAGCCGGTGCTGGTGGGCACCGCTTCCATCGAAGCCTCCGAGCACCTCGCCAGGCTGCTGGACAAGTACAAGGTTGCCCACGAGGTGCTCAACGCCAAGCACCATGAGCGGGAGGCCCAGATTGTGGCCCAGGCCGGCCGCCCCGGGGCGGTGACCATCGCCACCAACATGGCCGGTCGCGGTACCGACATCGTGCTGGGCGGCAGCCTGGCATCGGATTTGTCGATGCTGCCCGAGGATGCCCCGGAGGCGGAGCGCACGCGGGTGCGGGAGGAGTGGCAGCGCCGCCACGAGCAGGTGCTGGAAGCCGGGGGGCTGCACATCATCGGCACCGAGCGTCACGAATCGCGGCGCATCGACAACCAGCTGCGCGGCCGCTCCGGCCGCCAGGGCGACCCCGGATCGACCCGCTTCTACCTGTCGCTGGAAGACAACCTCATGCGCATCTTCGCCTCCGACCGCGTGTCGGGGCTGATGCAGAAGCTGGGCATGCAGGAGGGCGAGGCCATCGAGCACCCCTGGGTCACCAAGGCCATCGAGAACGCCCAGCGCAAGGTGGAGGGACGCAACTTCGACATCCGCAAGCAGCTGCTGGAATACGATGACGTGGCCAACGACCAGCGCAAGGTGATCTACGCCCAGCGCAACGAGCTCATGGCCGCGAAGGACATCGCCGAGGCCCTTCATGAGATCCGGATCGATGTGGTGAACGGCGTCATCAACCAGTTCATTCCGCCCCAGAGCATCGAGGAACAGTGGGACCTTGCCGGCCTGGAGCAGGCGCTGGAGCAGGAGTTCGGTCTCCGCGCCGACATCCGCGGCTGGCTGGAGGCCGACGAGAACCTGCACGAGGAGCCCCTGCGCGAGCGTATCGTCGCTGAACTGGAGGCGATCTACGCGGCCAAGGAGGCCCAGGCCGGGGCCGAGTCCATGCGCCAGTTCGAGAAGGTGGTGATGCTGCAGGTGCTGGACAACCACTGGCGCGAGCACCTGGCCTCCATGGACCACCTGCGCCAGGGCATCCACCTGCGCGGCTACGCCCAGAAGAATCCCAAGCAGGAGTACAAGCGCGAGGCCTTCGAACTGTTCTCGAGCATGCTCGATCGGGTCAAGCACGACGTGGTGGGCATCATCTCCAAGGTGCAGCTGCAGGCGCCCGAGGAGGTGGCGGCCCTGGAGGCCCAGCGCCGTCGTCCCAGCGAGCAGGAGATGCAGTACCAGCATGCCGAGGCCGCCGCCCTGGCGGACGAGGAGAGTGCCGGCCAGCCGTCGCCCGGCGGTGAGGAGCGGGAGCAGCCGTTCGTGCGCGAGGGGCGCAAGGTGGGGCGCAACGAGCCCTGCCCGTGCGGTTCCGGCAAGAAGTACAAGCACTGCCACGGGCGGCTGGGGTGACGGGTGAGTGCGTGAATGCGTGAGTGCGTGAGTGCGTGAATGCGCGAGCGCCTGTAGGGCCGGATTTATCCGGCCGGGCAGGGCGTGTGGCTGTTGTCCCCCTGTTCCCGGCGCGCTTGGAGTCTCTGCGCGGGGCCGTATTCTGATTTCTCTCGCCAAGCCGCAAAGAAAAGCCGCGAAGGCCGGCGCGGGAGGGGGTACGGCCCCCAGCCATTGGTTGGGTCATCCTTTGCGTGCTCTGCGCCTTGGCGAGAGCAGCCGCGGTCTCGGGTTCAATCTCAATTTTCACAGAGGTGAGTGCATCATGGCGGTGGGTCTGACGGGCTTGCCGGAGCTCTATCCGGTGGCGGGCATTTCTCTCGGCACGGCGGCGGCCGGTATCCGCTACCGGGGCCGCGATGACCTGGTGTTGATGGAGATGGCGCCCGGCGGAACGGCCGCGGCGGTCTTCACCCGCAATGCCTTCTGCGCCGCCCCGGTCAGCGTGGCGCGCGAGCACCTGGAACTGTTCAGCCCCCGCTTCCTGCTCATCAACGCCGGCAATGCCAATGCGGGCACCGGGAAGCAGGGGTTGGCCGATGCCCGACAGAGCTGCAAGTCGCTGGCCGAGGCGGGCGGCTGCCGGCCGGCCGAGGTGCTGCCCTTCTCCACCGGGGTCATCGGCGAGCCGCTGCCGCTGGCGCGCCTGCAGGCGGGCATCCCCGCGGTGCTGGCCGACCGCGCCGGCGATGCCGCCGCCTGGGAGCGGGCGGCGCGCGCCATCATGACCACCGACACGGTGCCGAAGGGCGCCTCGCGGCGCTTCGAGCAGGCTGGCCGGACGGTGACGGTGACCGGCATCGCCAAGGGCTCGGGGATGATTCACCCGGACATGGCAACCATGCTCGCCTACGTGGCCACCGATGCCGCGGTGGAGCGCGATCTGCTGGCCGACTGCCTGAAGCGGGCGGTGGAACGCTCCTTCAACCGCATCAGCGTGGACGGCGACACCTCCACCAACGACGCCTGCGTCCTGCTGGCCAGCGGCGCCGCGGGGCTGCCGGCCATCGACAACGAGGGCGATCCCGCGCTGGCCCTCTTCCAGGAAGCACTGGACGGCGTATGCCTCGAACTGGCCCAGGCCATCATCCGCGACGGCGAGGGCGCCACCAAGTTCATCACCGTCCGGGTGGAGGACGGCGCCACCCCCGAAGAGTGCGCGGCCGTGGCCTTCACCATTGCCCACTCCCCCCTGGTCAAGACCGCCTGTTTCGCCTCCGATCCCAACTGGGGCCGCATACTCGCCGCCGTCGGCCGGGCCGGGCTCGAGGCGCTCGACATCGCCCGGGTGACCATCCACCTGGACGATGTCTCCATCGTGATGAACGGCGGACGCCATCCCGACTACCGCGAGGAGATGGGCGCGGCGGTCATGAAGCTGCCCGAGTTCACCATCCGCGTCAACCTCGGCCGCGGCAACCACACCACCGAGGTGTGGACCACCGATCTCTCCTACGACTACGTCAAGATCAACGCCGAGTACCGTTCCTGAGTGCTCACCACGAAGGCACGAAGAACAAGAAGAAAATCGTTTTAACCGCAGATTACGCAGATTTTCACAGATTATTGTTAGTGTTCTAACGGCATGGCACATGCTGTGCGCGTGAGTGCGTTCGGGGCTGCTCGTCCGGTAAACTCGCTCTGAACCGCGTCAGCCTGGTTCCACTGACGATAGTTCCGGGTTTCACATTCCAATCAACGTCAATCAGCGGAATCTGCGGTTAGCTGCTTTTTCATTCTTCGTGTTTTTCGTGCCTTCGTGGTGAATGTTCCATGACCGATGCAACGGACTGGCTGCGGGTGGTCGCGGCGGCGGTGTTCGACGACGCGGGCCGGGTGCTGCTGGCGCGGCGCCCGGCGCACCTGCACCAGGGCGGGCTGTGGGAGTTTCCCGGGGGCAAGGTGGAGCCGGGCGAATCCCTGGAGCAGGCGCTGGCGCGGGAGCTGGAGGAGGAACTCGGCATCCTGCCCCGGCGCAGCCGGCCGCTCATCCGCATCCGCCACGCCTATCCCGATCGCCGGGTGGAGCTGGATGTCTGGCGGGTGGATGCCTTCAGCGGCGAGCCCCACGGGCGGGAAGGTCAGCCGGTGGAATGGGTCGCACCGGAGGAGCTGCCGGAACGCGAGTTTCCGGCGGCCAACCGGCCCATCGTCAACGCCGTCCGTCTCCCGGACCGCTATCTCGTCACCGGCGAGCCGGCAGGTGATCCACGCCGGTTTCTGGCCCGGCTGGACCAGGCACTAACCGGCGGCGTGCGTCTCGTGCAACTGCGGGCCAAGGGGCTGCCGGAGGCGGAGTACCTGCGGCTCGCCGGGCAGGCGATCGAGTGCTGCCGGCAGCATGGTGCACGGCTGCTGCTGAACGGGCCGCCTGGGTGGGTGGAGCGGGTGGGCGCCGACGGGGTGCACCTGGACAGCCGCCGCCTCGCCTCGCTCGGCCAGCGGCCCCTCGACTCCCGCTACTGGGTGGCCGCCTCCTGCCACGATGCCCGGGAACTGGCCCGGGCCGAGGCCATCGGCTGCGACTTCGCCGTCCTCTCGCCGGTGCTGCCCACCGCCAGCCACCCCGGCGCGCCGACCCTCGGCTGGGGGGGCTTCGCCGAACTGGCCGATGCCGCCCGCATCCCAGTCTACGCGCTGGGCGGCGTCGGCCCGGCCGACATTCCCCGCGCCCACGGCCACTACGCCCAGGGCATTGCCGCCATCCGCGCCCTCTGGGAGCCGGTATCGGCCAGGAGTTGAAAACCCTTTTATCCACAGATTACGCCGATTACACGGATTTCCACCGATCAAACCTGTTACCAGAAACGGCGAGCAGGAAACATCTTCGGGCGGGAGGTTCCCGCTCCATTGCCTGGCGCTGAAGCCGGTTGATGACAGGCTGGAAATCGGTGTAATCGGCGTACTCTGTGGATGGATCAGGAAGCTTTTTCCACGTTCCGGTCGCGGTGGCTGACGCGCTCAGTGTTGCGGTTCGTCGTCGGAGGGGGTGCCGGCGTCGCCGTTGCTGCCGGGTACCTGGTACTCCTCCGAGGCCCAGGCGCCAAGGTCGATGAGGCGGCAGCGCTCGCTGCAGAAGGGCCGCCATTTCGATGCCTCGGTCCACTCCACGGATTTGCCGCAGGTGGGACACTGCACCACGGTGGGGCGGTCACGCTTGGGGCGGGATTCGGTCATGGGGCTCGGGCTCGGTTCGCGTTCCGTGTTCACATGCTCGCACGCGGGGATGTAGGTGCAGATTCATCTGCACGCCTGTGCCGGGTGGAGAGGCCGCGTCCCCTCCCCCCAACCCCCTCCCGCGAGGGGAGGGGAAGCAGGCCGTGCCGCATTCACGCATTCACGCACTCACGCACTCACGCACTCACGCACTCACCCATCACCCATCACCCATAACACCCGTCATATCGGGCAGGAGGTCAGCTGGAAGTCCACGTCCTCCTCGGTCTGGGTGGGCCGCTGATCGCGGCTGGCGACGAGAAAGCGGACGGTGAAGCGGTGCTTGCCGGCGCTGATCTCGGGATAGAGGACGGAGGTTGCGGGCAGGCTGACACGGAGCATCTGGTAGGGTATGCCCGGGTCGAGGGAGCGCTGGAAGAAGCCGGCTGCGGCCAGGACCGGCGTCGGGGCGGCGCTCGAGCGTACCAGCCGCAGGATCAGGTTGATGGCGAGGCGTATCGGCTCGAAGTCCGTGAGCCAGCGCTCCAGATCGCGGATGCGCTCCTCCGGCGAGCGTTCCAGCCAGTGGTGATAGAGGGGCAGGTCGAAATCGCAGGTGCCGCCGGGGATGGCGCTGCGCTGGCGGATGGTGCTGAGAAACTCGTTCTCGCGCAGCGCCTGGCCAATGCGCCCACTGTAGTTGTAGAGGCCTTCCAGCAGCACCTCAATTTCGTCCAGTACCCGGTTCAGCTTGTCCCAGTCCACCCCGGGGGATTGTTCCAGGCGGGCGAGGCTGGCGGTATGGCGCTCCAGTTCCTTGAGCACCTCGGTCTTCAGGTCGGTGCGATCGAAGACGTTGAGGATATCGATGAGGGTCTCGAGCGTCTGGCGGCTGTCCCAGACCGAAGCGCCGCGGAGGTTGTACAGGGCCTGGCTGAACAGGTGCTCGAGGCGCATGAAGATTCGCATACGCTCATTCAGAGGCTGTTCGTAGATCACCAGTTCGCCGGGCACGGTCACTCGCTGTCGATGTCAGGGGTTCATCGTGATGTGTTGGCGATTGTCACCCACAAGGCGCGTCCGTGGCAATCGGGACCGGGGCGGCGTCAGTCGCCGCGATCGCGGCGGTTTGCGGCCAGTTCAAGGTAATAGCGGTGCAATCGACGAATATCGGCTTCAAGATCGGTCAGTTCACGATCATTGACGATGATGTCGTCGGCCCGCGCCAGGCGTTCATCACGGGGCAGCTGGGCGGACAGGATGGCGCGGACCCGCTCGGTTGTGTCGCCGTCCCGCTGCCGCACGCGCTCCACCTGGAGCGCCTCGGGAACATCCACCACGAGGATCCGTTGCACCAGGTCGGACTGCCCGCCCTCCAGCAGCAGCGGAACCACCAGCAGGCAGTAGGGTGCGGCGCAGGCCGCGATTCGGCGCCGCATCTCCGCGCGGATGAGCGGATGCAGGAGCGCCTCCAGGCGGCGGCGTTCGGCCGGCTCCGCGAACACCCGCTCGCGGAGCCGTTTCCGGTCCAGCCGGCCATCCGCGCCGATTATCTCCGCGCCGAAAGCCCGCGCCACGGCGGCCAGTCCCGGCTGGCCCGGTTCCACCACCTCGCGGGCGATGAGATCGGCGTCGATGACCGGGACGCCCAGCCTGGCGAAACCTTCGGCCACGGTGGACTTCCCGCTCCCGATGCCGCCGGTGAGGCCGATCACCAGGGTGCGCGGGGTATTCGATTTATCGGTGGACACTGGCTGCATGGGGACAAGTATATGGCCGGTGGCCTCAATATGAGGGGTCAGGTTACGAACCCGGATTTTTCTCGCCAAGACGCCAGGAACGCCAAGGTAAAAAAATTAACAGGACCATTATGAATGGAGCGTCGGGCATCGTCTCGTACGAGTGCCACAGCAGGACAAGACCGTCAGTCCCGTGTTCTCCTGGCGTTCTTCGCGTCCTTGCGGGAGATTTGTGAAATGTTGGGGCCAGGGGGTGGCTTTGCCCAGGTGTGGAGCTCCCGCCTGGCCGACAGGGTGTTGGCCGGAGCCGTTATCGCCGCGGGGGCGCGCCTCCCACAAGGTCTCCCGGTCCCGGTGGCCAGGCCGAAGCCTGTGGGAGGCCCGCCCTCGGGGCGAATGAGTCCTGGCCGGACCCTTTGGCTCACCATGGCCCGGGGTGCCCCTGATGAGTTGGAAAATCCTGTCAGTCCCCCCCCATTCGAAGAAGAAGTGATTACTGCGGGGTCGCACCTCCCACGAGGTCTCCCGGTCCTGGTGGTCAGGCCGAAGCTTGTGGGAGGCCCGCCCTCGGGGCGATAGGGCCCTGGCCGCAACTCGGGGTGTGTAGTGCGCCAGGCCGGCATGAATGCCACCGGCCTGCCTGTTCCCCGCTCCCCTTTATCCGATACCCGCGAAATGCAGGTAGGCGCCGGTAATCTGCTCGCCCCAGAGCAGGGCGATCCAGCCGGCGCCGGCGAGATAGGGGCCGAAGGGGATGGGCTTGCCGCCCTCGTGACGCTTGAGGGCGATGAGGCTGACCCCGACCACGGCGCCCACCAGGGCGGACAGGAGGATGGTGAGCGGCAGCATCTGCCAGCCCAGCCAGGCGCCCAGGAGGGCCAGCAGCTTGAAGTCGCCGTAGCCCATGCCCTCCTTGCCCGTGAAGAGCTTGAACAGCCAGTAGACGGTCCACAGGCTCAGGTATCCGGCCAGTGCGCCCGCGATGCTGCTGCGGGGATCCACGAAGACGCCGAACAGGCTGAGGCCCAGGCCCAGCCACAGGAACGGCTGGGTGATGCCGTCGGGCAGCAGCTGGTGGTCCAGGTCGATGACCGTCAGCGCCATGAGGGCCCAGGTGAGCAGCAGCGCCGCGGGCAGGGCGGCGCCCCAGCCGAAGCGCCAGGCCACCACCACCGACAGCAGGGCGGTGACCGCCTCCACGACGGGATAGCGCAGCGAGATGGCGGCGCCACAGTGTCGGCAGCGCCCACGCAGCCACAGGTAGCTGAGGATGGGTATGTTTTCCAGGGCGCCGATCTCATGACCGCAGTGGGGGCAGTGGGAGCCGGGCAGCACCAGGTTGAAGCGTTCCGGTGCCGTGGCGGAGGATGTTTCCCGGCCCAGCAGCTCCCGGCACTGCTCGGCCCACTCCCGCTCCAGCATCAGGGGCAGGCGGTGGATGACCACGTTGAGAAAGCTGCCGATGACCAGTCCGAATACGGCGACAATCGTCAGCAGTGCGGACGGGTTGTCACGCAGCAGGGCGATCAGTTCCATGGGAAGGATCGGGGGACGGAGAACGGATGAAGGATGTAAGAATTTATCGCCACGAAACGTGTCGCTTGAAATTCGCCGCCCTGCCGTAGGGTGCGCCGCGCGCACCACACCGGTTTTCAGTGGCCCATTGGTCGGTGCGCATGGCGCACCCTACGGCACTGCCCAGACTGTCTGTCAGATGACCGCGGCCAGCTTGAAGATGGGCAGGTACATGGCCACGACCATGCCGCCGATGAGTACGCCCAGGATGACGATGATGAGCGGCTCCAGCAGGCTGCTCAGGGCGTCCACGGCGTTGTCCACCTCCTCCTCGTAGAACTCGGCCACCTTGGCGAGCATGTCGTCCAGGGAGCCGGATTCCTCGCCGATGGCCACCATCTGGATGTCCATGTTCGGCCACAGGTTGGTCATGCGCATGGCGAGCTGCAGCTGCTGGCCGGTGGCCACGTCCTCGCGGATCCGGTAGACGGCGTTTTCGTAGATGATGTTGCCGGTGGAGCCGGCCACCGAGTTGAGCGCCTCCACCAGCGGCACGCCGGCGGCGAAGGTGGTGGAGAGGGTGCGGGCGTAGCGGGCCAGGGCGGACTTGCGCAGGATGTCGCCCACCACCGGTATCTTCAGCGACATGCGGTCGAGGAAATGGGCGAACTTCCGCGAGCGCTTCTTGGCCTGCACGAAGCCCCAGGCCGCCAGGATGATGACGCCGAAAATCGCCCACCAGTACTCGCGGAAGAACTGCGAGAAATCGATGACCCCACGGGTGAAGGCGGGCAGGTCGGCGCCGAAGCCCTTGAACAGGGACTCGAAGGTGGGGATGACGAACAGCAGCAGGATCGATGTCACCAGGCCCGCCACCACGAGGACCGCGGCGGGATAGAACAGGGCCTTCTTGATCTTGCCCTTCAGGGACTCGGTCTTTTCCTTGTAGGTGGCGATGCGGTCCAGCAGTGTCTCCAGGGCGCCCGACTGCTCGCCGGCCTGGACCAGGTTGCAGTAGAGATCGTCGAAGTAGAGGGGGTGCTTGCGCAGGGACTCGGTCAGCGAGGTGCCCCCCTCGATGTCGTTCTTGATGGAGAGGATGAGCTCCTGGAAGGTGGGGTTCTCAAGGCCGCGGGCGATGATGTCGAAGGACTGCACCAGCGGCACGCCGGCGTTCATCATGGTGGCCAGCTGGCGGGTGAAGAAGGCGATGTCCTTGGGCCGGATACGGCGGCGGCTGCTGAAGATCTCCAGCGGCTTCTTCTTCACCTTCAGCGGCGTGACGCCGAGCCGGCGCAGCTCGGCCTTGACCTTGCCGATGTTCTCGCCCCGGCTCTCGCCCTTGAGGCGGACTCCGCGCTTGTCCGTTCCTTCCCAGACGAAGACCTGGGACTTCACCGCTGCTGCTTTGGCCATAGCTTAGTCCTTGGTGACGCGGTTGATTTCCTCGAGGCTCGTGAGGCCGTCACGAACCTTGTTCAGTCCGGCGCGGCGCAGATCCACCATGCCCTGCTGCCGGGCCAGGTCGGCGATCTCCATCGAGTTGCCCCCTTCCATGATGAGGCGCCCGATCTCGTCGGTCACGGGCATCACCTCGTAGAGGCCCACGCGGCCCTTGTAACCCGCCGTGCAGCGATCACACCCCACTGGACCAAATATAGTAATGTCCTGCAGCTCCGTTTCCGTGAACCCTTCCGCAAGGAGGGCTTCCGGCGGCACCTCCTCCTCCCGCCGGCAATGGGGGCAGAGCCGCCGGGCCAGGCGCTGGGCGATGATGAGGGTCACGGTGCTGGCGATGTTGAAGGGCGCCACGCCCATGTTGGCCAGGCGGGTCAGGGTTTCCGGGGCGCTGTTGGTGTGCAGGGTGGAGAGCACCATGTGACCGGTCTGGGCCGCCTTGATGCCGATTTCGGCGGTCTCCAGGTCGCGGATCTCGCCCACCATGATGATGTCCGGATCCTGGCGCAGGAAGGCGCGCAGGGCGGAGGCGAAGGTGAGTCCGGCCTTGGGGTGGATGTTGACCTGGTTGATGCCCGGCAGGTTGATTTCCACCGGATCCTCGACCGTGGAGATGTTCTTGTCCGGAGTGTTGAGGATGCTCAGGGCGGTGTAGAGGGTCACGGTCTTGCCGCTGCCGGTGGGTCCGGTGACCAGCACCATGCCCTGGGGCTTGTGGATTACCCGCTGGAAGAGATCCTTCTGGGCCTCCTCGAAGCCGAGCGCATCGACGCCCAGGCGGGCGCTGGCGGGGTCGAGGATACGCATCACCACCTTCTCCCCGTACAGGGTCGGGCAGGTGCTGACGCGGAAGTCGATGGCCCGGTTCTTGGACAGGGTCATCTTGATGCGCCCATCCTGGGGGATGCGGCGCTCGGAAATGTCCAGGCGGGACATCACCTTGAGGCGGGCGGCGATGCGCGAGCCCAGCGTCACCGGGGGGCTGGCCATCTCGTGCAGGATTCCATCCTGGCGGAAACGCACCCGGTAGTTACGCTCGTAGGGCTCGAAATGGATGTCCGAGGCGCCCTTGTTGATGGCGTCGAGCATCACCTTGTTGACGAAGCGCACGATGGGCGCGTCGTCCACATCGGTGTCCCGGACCTCGTCCTGCGGCAGTTCATCGCCGCCGCTGATATCGAGCCCATCGAGATCGGAGTCGGAGAGGTCGCCCAGGTTGGTGGCTTCCTGGGCTTCCACCACCCGGTCGATGAACCGGCTGAGCTTGGACTCCTCGACCACGACGGCATCGGTGTTGATGCCGGTATGGAACTTGATCTCGTCCAGGGCCTGCAGGTTGGTGGGATCGGCCAGCCCAACGTAGAGCCGGCTGCCGCGCTTGAACAGGGGGATGGCGCGGTGCTTGCGGATCAGCTTCTCGCTGACCAGATCCTTGGGGAGGAGACCGATGTCCAGGGAATCGATGTCCAGCACCGGCGCGCCGAACTCCTCGGAGGCGGCCACGGCGATCCGGCCGTCCTCCACCAGGCCGTTCTGCACCAGGTAGGTGACCAGCGGGATCTTTTCCTTGAGCGACTGATCAAATGCCGCCTGAGCATCGGTCTCCGTGAGAAGACCATCAATGACCAGGCGACGTGCGAGACCGCTCAATCTGACGGGGGTGCTTTGGGTCGCCATGCGCAATGGGTACCACTCGTTTTCTTAACTATTGGCACAATCATAGCACCGGCTCGAACGATTTGAACTAACCGGCTGAATTGAAAGCGGGAAGGGAGGATCCGGGGATACGGATAAGCCTCCAATCCGTAGGAGCGCCTTCCAGGCGCGATAGTTACAGCCCCGCGCAGGTATTCGATGCTGATGCTCATGCGTTGTAGAACTATTTATCCATCCCATGATGGCCCGTTCGATCCCCAGGATCCAGGAAACCAGGATACAGACTGTTGAAATTTGTGACGCATCACCCGTTCGCCTCACTATCCTGTTGACTTCATTCGGTAGAAGTCTACTTTGTTCTATAAAGTAGAACGTAATGTGAGATCCTGAATAGTAATGACCAGCCTCCTCAGCTCACTCATCACCTCCAAGACCCGGGTCCGCATCCTCATGCGCCTGTTCCTGAACCCGGACGGGCAGGCCTACCTGCGTGAACTCGCGGAGGAGTTCGCAATCTCCCCAAGCCAGGTCAAGGATGAACTGGACCAGCTCAGCCAGGCTGGGCTGCTTGTGAGCGCCAAACAGGGCCGTCAGGTCAACTTTCGGGCCAATCGAGCGCACCCCCTCTTCCCTGAGCTTCACTCCATGGTGCAGAAGGCGCTGGGAATGGATCGCATCCTCGAGAGTATCGTCCAGCGCCTCGGTCGATTGGAGCGTGCCTTCCTGTTGGACGACTACGCTGTGGGCAGGGACTCCGGAATCATCGACCTGGGACTGGTGGGCGAGATCGACCACGCCAACCTGGCCGACCTGACCGCCAAGACCGAGCGTTACATCGGCAGGAAGATCCGCACCCTGGTGCTGAGCGGTGAGGACTTCGAGCGGTTGCAGCCGGTGCTGGAGAGGCGGCCGATGTTGAACTTGTGGGAAAGCCCTCACAAAGACGTCATGAGAAACGTTGGCGATGACTAGATGTGAATTGTCATCAGTTGCCACTCAGCCTATGGCGAGGCGCCCGCACTGACCACGGTCCACCCATGAAAAATCCGATCTACGTCACCCAGCCCAATCTGCCCCCGCTGGAGGAGTTCATCCCCTATTTGGAGCAGATCTGGGACAACAAGATTCTCACCAACAATGGCCCGTTCCACCGGCAACTGGAGCAGGCACTCTGTGAATACCTCGGCGTTGACCACCTCGCGCTCTTCACCAACGGCACAATTGCGCTGGTCACCGCCCTGCAGGCGCTGCGCATCAGCGGCGAGGTCATCACCACACCATACTCCTTCGCAGCGACTGCACATTCACTGCTCTGGAACAACATCAAGCCGGTCTTTGTAGACATCGATCCCGACACTTGTAACCTCGACCCGGCACGCATCGAGGAGGCCATCACACCGAAAACCACGGCGATCCTGCCTGTGCACTGCTACGGCAACCCCTGTGCAGTAGAACACATCCAGCAGATTGCCGACATCTATGGGCTCAAAGTTATCTACGACGCGGCCCATGCCTTCGGCGTCCGCTACAAGGGCAAAACCGTACTGCGCCACGGGGATCTCTCGGTGCTCAGCTTCCACGCCACCAAGGTTTTCACCACGTTCGAAGGTGGCGCCATCATCTGCCCCGACGCCAAGACCAAGCAGCGCATCGACTACCTGAAGAACTTCGGCTTTGCCGACGAAGTAACAGTCACTGCCTCTGGCATCAACGGCAAAATGAGCGAGTTCAATGCGGCGCTAGGGCTGTTGCAGCTCAAATACATCGATGACGCGCTGCAGCGTCGCAGGCAGATCGAGGCTCGGTATCGACAGGCCCTTGCTGAGGTTCCAGGGATTTCGGTACTCCCGGTGCCCCCTGAGACCAAGGGCAACGCCTCCTATTTCCCTATCCTTGTCGGAGCTGACTACCCGCTCAGCCGCGATGGGCTCTACCAAAGGATGAAAGATGCGGGAATCAATGGGCGGCGCTACTTCTATCCGTTGATCAGCGACATGCCGATGTACCGCGGGCTTTCAAGCGCAAAGGCGGAAAACCTTCAGCACTCCCACCAGTTATCTGGCCACGTCATCTGCCTGCCGATTTATCCGGGACTGCCAGAGGAGCAGGTGGATGTTATCACGGGGTTGATCGCGAAGCCGAAATGAAACTCGCTATCATGCAGCCCTACTTGTTTCCCTATCTGGGCTACTTTCAGCTCATACGGGCGGTGGATGCTTTCGTGGTTTACGATGATGTCAATTACATAAAGGGTGGATGGATAAACAGAAACTTTATTCTTGGTCCGCGTGGCAAGCAGCTTATCACCTTGCAATTGCAGGGTGCGAGCCCAAATAAATTAATTAACACCATACTGATAGGCGGGAGGAATACGAAACTATTGCGGACTATAAAGCAGACCTATTGTAAAGCGCCATACTTCACCGAAGTATACCCAGTTATTGAAAAAATACTCAACCACAGAGAAATAAATCTGTCCCGCTTCCTTGTTTATCAGTTGCTAACCATATGCGACTATCTAAACATTCAACCAAATTGGTATATCTCATCGTCGTTGAAAAAAAATAGTGTGTTACGCGGCGAGGACAAAGTCCTTGCTATTTGTGCAGAGCTAGGCGCGACGCATTACATCAATCTCCCAGGCGGACAATCACTCTACAAAAAGGACGCGTTCGCCAGTCGCCAGATCCAGCTTTCATTTATAGAACCTAGAGTCTACGCGTATCGGCAATTCGGTGACGAATTTATATCCGGTCTATCTATGGTCGATGTGATGATGTTCAATGATAAAACACAATGCAGGGCCTTGCTCCAGGAGTACGAACTTGTCTGAGCGCAAGGCCGACCCGATCGGTGGCTATTTTGAGCTTGAGCTACCAGATGATAAAGGCCTTCCCCACCACGGTGCAATGAGATTTCAGTCTGCCAGGGCGGCGTTCTTAGCCCTACTGCGCACCGGAACGCCAAAGAAGGTCTGGATGCCGAGATACATCTGCGACGCCATGTTGGCTCCCTTGAGAAATGCGCAAGTCGAGTACCGATGGTATGACCTGACCGAGCAACTGGAAGTCGCTCCAAACGTAAGCATTGATAGCCACGACTGGCTGCTCTATGTGGACTATTTTGGCATTTGCCATAGGAACGTGCGCGAACTGCTTGCGCGCTTTGATCCTGACCAAGTGGTATTAGATTATTCGCAATCGTTTTTTTCGCCGCTGGTACAGGATGCTTTGGCAACAATATTTTCACCGAGAAAATTTTTCGGAGTGCCTGATGGGGGGTTATTGCTAGGGCGGTTGCGGGTCCCGTTGCCGGCAATGCGGGATACCGGTTCCTTATCCCGCGCTTCGCATCTCCTCCGACGGCTGGCAGTTTCTCCTGAGGCAGGGTATCCAGGATTTCTTCGCGCAGAACAAAGCCTAGAAGATTGTGAGCCAAGGCAAATGTCAAAACTTACGGACCGTATTCTTTCCTCCATCAATTATCATCGTGTCTCGAATAGGCGGCGAGAGAACTTTTTTTTCCTCCATGAACAGTTGGGCGTGCACAATCACCTGCTATTTGATGCTTCGAATATTGTGGCGCCCATGTGTTATCCATTCGTGACCCGTGATGCCGGTCTGAGGGAGAGGCTTAGACGAAATAGAATTTTTGTGCCGACCTACTGGCCCGAGGCGGTTGACCGGATGGAGGAGCGATCAATAGGAGAAATCATAAAGAATCTAGTCCCTCTGCCCATAGATCAGAGGTACGGAAGAACACAGATGAAAAGACTGGTATCCGTCGTCCTTGGTGCAAAGACATGAATACAATGCGCGACTCCGCCCTAGGGAGAACAGCAAATTTCGCTCGAAATATGCAATTGGAAACTCTCTTGAAGGATATCAATTCATTGCTCTGGGAGAGCGAAAAGACTCTTCTGCGAAATCACAAGCCAGCAAAATGGCCGGTAGTTTTGATAATGGGATCGGCGCGGAGCGGGACTACTTTGTTACTACAGTGGCTCGCGAACACTGGAGTCATCGCATATCCAACCAATCTTCTATCACGTTTCTACCATGCGCCGATTATTGGCGCAAAGATCCAGCTGCTGCTAACAGATGACCGCTACAACTTCAGGGATGAACTGAATGATTTGGGTCAAAAGTGCAACTATGTTTCGGAAAACGGCAAAACAAAAGGTGTTTTGGCTCCCAACGAATTTTGGTATTTCTGGCGGCGCTTCTTAACGGAACCCTGTCGTGATGTTTGGACAAACGAAGAGATGCGCGAAGGCATGGACGCAAAAACCATGGCTGCGGAACTTTATGGAATTATCGATGTGTTCAATAAGCCTTTTGTCACCAAAGGTATGCTATTTAACTATAATATCGAATTGCTCGATTCTATCTTGGATAAAGTCCTATTTATTCATATGCATCGAGATCCGGTTGAGAATGTCGCTTCTCTTATCGATGCTAGGCGGCGGCAATTGGGAAGCAGCGACGCCTGGTATTCGTTCAAGATTCCGGAATATGCCCGGTTGTCAGAAATGAACACGATCCAACAAGTGGCCGGGCAAGTGCACTACATTAATCAGGCGGTGCGTCGGGGTCTAAATAGCGTCGACAACAACCGAAAACTCGTAGTGCAATACAAGGAGTTATGTGATAGGCCGGCTGATGTATTTGAAAGAGTGATGAAAAAAATTGGGATGGCCAGCATCCAATACAAAGGTCCTGGTCGCTTCGAAAACACACGTGAAGGGGGCGTTAAGAATCGTCGTGAGATTGAAGATGCACTGCGGTTCTTTGATCGTGGACTAACCAGTGGTGGATCCTAATTGTTGGGGGAGGTTGCTATCAGAGAAAATAACGGAACCCGACGACTGTCGACGAAAAGAGCAGATTAAAGAGGTGTTATTTAAAGCGGTCGGCAATTTAATGCCTGCCGAAAAGGATTCAGCAAAAGGTTCATGTAATGTCGCTTGGTAAAAAAGCGTTATCTGGTGCGCTATGGAACTTATTTCAGCGGGCGGGTACGGCTTTAATAGAATTCCTTGTAACGTTAATTCTTGCGCGGTATCTGAGTCCTGGTGAGTTTGGGTTGCTGGCAATGATGGCGCTGTTCATTGCAATTGCAAACAACGTTATGGACTCAGGTTTCACAGAGGCACTTATACGAAAGTCAGATGTGAAGTCGGTGGATCTAGATACCGTTTTTTACTCAAATCTTGTTATGGGTATGGTTGCGTACACTATATTGTTTTTCAGTGCACCAATTATTGCGGGCTTTTATCAAGAAGAAAAATTATTGAATTTAATTCGCGTTACTGGTTTGGTTGTTTTAATTAATGCATCAAGAATGGTCCATGTTGCCATATTGAGTCGAAAATTAAATTTTAAAAGACAACTGCAAGCAACTATTCCTGCGGTTATTATTTCTGGTGTAGTTGCGGTTACTCTAGCGCAAGCCGGTGTGGGTGCATGGTCGCTTGTTGTGCAGATGCTTGTGACTGCATTTGTTAGCAGTGGCATTTACTGGCGGTTAAGCATATGGCGCCCCGGTTTTAGGTTTAGGCGAAGTACGTTTCGTGAGTTGTTTGGATTCGGCTCAAGATTATTTGGAGCTAATTTAAATAACATTGTTTTTGAAAACATTTACGTACTAGTAATAGCGCGAATATTCAGCGCAACGGTCGCTGGGCATTACTTTTTGGCAGATAAAATTAAGAATATGTTACTACAGTTGCTTGTCGGAACCATGCAGACTGTCATGTATCCAGCCTTTGCAAGCATACAAAACGAAACTGAAAAATTAAAAAGCGGTTTTCGCCAGATCGTGAAAGTGACAACATTCATATTGTTTCCACTTCTGCTATTTGTGGCAGCTTTGGCAAAACCGCTGTTTTCTTTCCTGTTACCAGAAGACTGGTCATCTGCTGCGCCATATTTGCAGTTGCTATGTTTTACGGGCTTGCTTTACCCATTGCATGCGATAAATCTAAATGTTTTAAAAGTAAAAGGTCGTTCAGAGCTTATTCTCTATTTGGATATAATAAAAAAATTATTTATGATATTTGTGCTTTTTTTAAGCTACCGTTTCGGAGTGATAGGAATATTAATAGGGCAGTTTGTAGGTTCAGTAATATCATATGTGCCAAATAGTTACTATTCGTCGCGCTTGATAGGTTACTCAATAAAGGAGCAGTTGGCTGACATCTATCCATCGCTTCTTCTTTCAGCGGCTATTGCAGGCGCGGTATTCGTGCTTGTTGAATTGTTGCCACTAACATCAGAGTTGCAGTTGACTATATTGGGGTTGGCGTCTGTGGCTGCATATCTTGGTCTAGCGGTCATGTTTAATATGTCGTCTATGCAGATTGCTGTATCTATATTTGGCATAATGCGTATTCAAAAATAGAATTGCAATTATACGTTGTATTAAAATGCCAATAATTTTAATGGCTAAACTTATAAATATTGTATTCAATAGCAAAATGGCCTGCGCCTGTACTATTTTCAGAGTAATTAATTGATGCGCAATGTCTAGAAATATATGAAGGAGAACAAGCGTTGTGGCAAACTATTCCTGTGATGTCAGTGTATGTATAACCTCTTATAACCACGAAGATTATATACGCGACTGTGTCATGAGCGTAATTGCTCAACGCGAGGATGTCTCGTTAGAGGTAATCATCGGTGACGATTGCTCAAATGACAAAACAAAACAAATTCTGAAAAAACTGAAAACAACATACCCTGATATAATAACAGTGGTGAGACATGAGGCGAACCTCGGGTATGGTGCATTGAATCTTAGATCCATTCTTCCTCTGACCAGAGGTCGCTATATTGCTCACTTGGATGGAGACGATTTTTGGCTTCCAGGAAAACTTCGTCAACAAATGCAATACATGGAGAAAAATGATGGATGTGTAGCGGTGTGTACAAATTCATTATGTCTGGACAAAAATGGTGTGGCATTGGGTGTATTCAACAATCAGGGAAAAATAAAAAGAATAAGCAGAACATATCTTATGCAATATGGTAATTTCATCAATCATAGTACCCTGCTCTACAAAGCGGAATTGCGTGAGTCAATAATACCGCCAGATGGATTGTTCATAGATTATACGCTACTTATGAACTTGGCTTCGCTTGGGGATATTGGATACATAGACAAGATTCTGTCAGTGTACAGGATAGGTACCGCATCGTCTGTTATTGATAATTTGAACGAGCATGTGCGTTCATTGTACTGGGAGTCAATAAATAAACCGTCTGGTGAAGTGGTTGGTGATAGAAATAAGCGGTTGGCATCCGCGGACTTTCTCAGCAAAGTCTTCTATCGATCCATTAAAACGCGCTCAATGGCATTGATGAAAAAATGGTGGCCTATAGTCTCTGCTGAGCATCGAGAACATAAAGCAAGGCTCACATTGTTGGCCATATCAAATATCCTGATTACTGGAATTCGTCTGTTTTTGTCATTGGTGGCATCCCGTATCGGTGGGACTCGCCTTCGAGTTATCTATTGGCGATAAGGCTAGATGAACAGGATCAACTACAAAAAAGCATTACTTGCTTTGGCATACCGTTTGGCATGGCCGCGTAATCACAAATGTATTCTTTGTGCGCATTCTTTCTTCAGGTACCTTCCCTATCGAAAAGGTAGCCTGCATTCCGCACCTTTAATGCGCGCACTTGATGTCGTCGGTAGTGACACTGATCGCTTCAGTTGCCCCTGGTGTGGTTGCCATGATCGCGAACGGCATCTTTACATGTACATGAACGCTAGCGGTATATTTGATGCGATCACAAATAGAAGCGTGCTACATTTTGCGCCTGAGAGAAGATTGTCAGAGCGTATAGTGTCTGCAGGGCCTGAGAAATACATCAAATGCGACTTCATGCCACAGGCGATCGATGTGATGCCTGTGGACATTCTTGATATACCATTCAATGACTGTAGTTTCGACATTCTGATCGCCAATCATGTAATGGAGCATGTGGCGGATGATGCCCGTGCCCTAACAGAAATATATCGAGTCTTGAAACCTGGCGGTTACGCAATTCTGCAAACTCCATACAGTTCCAAGTTGCAAAAAACATGGTCAGACCCAGGTATTGATACGGATGAGTGCCGCTATCAAGCATATGGGCAAGAGGACCACGTTAGGCTCTATGGGCTCGATATATTCGAGCGATACAAGCTCTCGGGATTGTCATCTTGTGTCAAGTGGCATGACGAACTGCTGGGAGATTTCGATGGGTGGTCTTATGGTGTCAACGAAAATGAACCATTCTTTCTATTTATGCGAAAGCAGATGGAGTTCGATCGCTAATTACCGTATTTCAGGTAAACCGTAATGCAAAAGCAGTTTTAATTTTCTGGGAAATATTATGAAAACATTTCCGTAAACACGGGGTGTAATGCGACGCAGCCTGTGAATTTTGTGACGTTCTCCATGGAGATGTCGGGCCTGCATGAAAAGGCTCTGAAATACATTCCAATAAATAACTATAAATAACTTAGCATTACGTTTGAAAAGTGTTAATGAAGCACCTTCAATAGCGAGCAGTATCAAATGCAAAGGTAGGATCAGGCAGAGTCGCAATAGGGGGCTACACAACACCATTACGAACGTCTTGTTACGTTCAGACAGGCGACGTCGACGGTAGGTCGTTGACAACCCATTGTCGCTGGCGCGCCCTCCACCAAAGCTGGCTCCCTGGCGATGTCGGTAGTAACTGCCAGCAGTCGTCTGAACCGGATAGCCCGCGAGTCTTGCACGACAACAGAGATACATATCCTCTGCAATGGATTCGAACCAATCCGGGAATCCGCCAAGTTCCTTCCATAGCAAGCGTGGCAGCCACATGCAGGCACCGATGACCATTGCGACATCGCGTCGTGCAGGGTCAATGTTAGGCACAGGATTGTAAAAGGGGTCGAGGAGGCAGCCGCGGTCAACGACATCATAACTTTCCCAGTCACGTTGTGGCAGGGTGAGGATGCCTTCGGGCGACTGTGCTTGGGATGCAGTCAGCAGTGTAATCAGTGCATCAGGGGCTAAGGCGGCGTCATTGTTGAGCAGTAAAACGTACTTTCCACGAGCAGTTTCAACCATCCGATTGTTGCTGATGCAGAACCCGACATTTTCCTGACTTTCGATTACACGAATGTTCGGGTACATGTCGACCGGATAACGTTCACGCAGCAGGGCGAGGGAACGGTCAGTGGATGCGTCATCGTGAATGATAATCTCGACCGGGATACCGCCAGTCTGTGTTAACAAGGAGTCTATGCAGTCTGAAAGGACATGCTCACCATTATAGTTAGCGATGCAGATGGAGCAGAGGGGGTGAACCTGCCCGTTCATGCCTGTTGTATCCACCATTGCCAGGTGAACTCGAGTCCGCGCCGCAGGGAAGTTCGCGGCGACCAGTCGTACTCCTGTGACGCTTGGCCGGGGTCAAGGACGACCCGGTTGATGTCGACTGTCCTGCCGGTGTCATGGACAATATTCAGCGTTGCGCCTGTAACGTCTCGGATTTCATCTATCAGCGAGTTGAGGCTGACACCGACCCCGCTTGAAGCATTGAAAATATGGGTGCCGGCAGGTATGGGACGGCCCAGTATGGCGAGGCAGAGCTGGATGAAATCGTCGATGTAGAGGTAATCCCGAACGGAGGTTCCGTCACCCCACACGGTCAGCGGAATCTGGCTCTTCACACAATCGAGCGCGGTCGGGATGATGCCGAATCCGCTTCTCCTGTTCTGTCCGGGACCATAAAGATTGGAGGGGCGCAGTATGACGGCTGACCGCTGGAATTGCATGCAGAAGGCATGGATGAAGTGTTCGGCGGCGGCCTTTCCGGCCCCATAGTAGGACCTCGGGCGTATGCTGTCCTGCTCGCAGGCGGCGCGACCATTGGTCTCTCCGTAGAGTGTACCCCCCGACGAAAGGTACAGGAGTTCGCAGTGGGGTGCTGACTGAAGTGCCTCCAGCAAGGCGAGGGTCGGTCGCAGGTTGGCATCCAACTCGGCGATGGGCAGCCCAGCCGTTTGGCCGGGTGTGGATCGGGAGGCGGTGTGGATGACTGCACGTGCGCGGCTCAGCAAGGGAGACAATTCTGCCGGGGTGTCGAATGTGCCAGTAACTGTTTCAATAGCAGGGGACAGTTCTGCGGATGGTCTGCGCACCAGAGCGATGACAGGTACGCCATGTGAGGCAAGAGTCGTCACGAGGTGTCTGCCGACAAATCCGCCGGCGCCTAAGACCAGGACTGCGTCAGCCATACCGCTTGTCCTCGATCAACTCGTGGTACAGGCTGACATAGCGCGCGGCGCAGTCCTCCCAAGTGCCGAATTCACGGCTTGCCCAGTTCCGGGCGGCGGTCCCTATCCTGTGGTTGTCAGGCCAGGTCTCAAGTTCTTTGACTCCTTCGCTGAGTTCTTCGGGTTTTCCACACAGCCAGCCGGTTTCGTTGTGAAGAATGAGGTCTTCGTGGGCAGGAATGCGTGATGCGATGATGGGCAGACCGGCGGCCATCGCCTCGAGTAGGACCTGCGGTCGCCCCTCAGCATGGCGGCTCAGTGTAATGAACCCCTGTGCGGTCGGAAACCAGGTCTTGCACAGGTTTTCCGGGTTTTCCGGGCCATGGTAGTGCAGCCAGGGTGGCAGCTTGATGGACTCCTGCATTGGCCCGAAGAGATGCAATTCGCGGTGTTGACCCTCGAACAATGGTGCGCACCAGTCAAACAGGGGGCCCAGCTTGTCCCGGGTGATGCGGGTAACTGCCAGCCATCTTGCAGGGCTCCTGGTCTGGCAGTCGCGCGTGATGGCATACCACATTGGATCGATGCCAAAAGGAACGAACACTACCTTGGCGAGTTCTGAGAACTGGCTCTTGAGTATGGGTACCATCCAGTCGGCATTCGGGCAGATGATCGTGGGATGGTTATTGAATATCCGCCGGAGCATGGCCCGCATCATTGGGAGTTTCAGAAGCAGCATATCCGTGCCGAGGACACTGACAATCAAGGGTTTTCTGTCCGCCGGCAGGGGCAGAGCGTTTTGCAACCAGTTGACATGATAAAGATCGACAGATGCTGAACGCTTATATGCCGACCGCAGCATCATAAGCAGCTTGACTGCGCTTATGAATGCGACGCCCTTGTTCGTTCGCAAGAGATGTGCGATTCCTCCCTTATGCATCAACTCACTCAGCCAGGCAGACTCCCGAAGGGTGGTGGCTGGATTGATTGCAGTGTGCATGTCGCCAGGTGGTGCCCACAGGTTGAGTTCCAGATCGGCTCGTAAGGCCAGGGCATTGCAAAGGTTTCTGATGAATATGCCCTTCCAGTCTTCCGTGCTTGCTGGATAGGTAGTGCTTACCATGAGCGCAGTGATTGGTTCGTTCATGGTGGTGATCCTTGACTCGGCATCCTGGGCGAAATTATTGATGCTCAGACGGCGGAAGAACGTGCGAGTGGTTATTGTTTACTGATCCGGTCAACGGTGGGTCTCTCCACATTGAAATTCCCATTGCGATATGAGGTTTCCGATGTGGTGCGATACATCAGCTGGGTGATTTGTTCCGACACCAGGCCAATCAGGAATATGGTTACCGAGGCAGTCAGCAGGAACAGCGTTGCCAATGACAAGCGCCCCTGGGTGGCAAATGTGTAGACATAGTAGCCAACGCCGAATAGGCCATGTACTGCGGCAACAGGAGCGAAGAGCTTGAGCGGCGAGTAGAGAGTCCCTATGCGGAATATGATGAGCAGGAACCGAAGTCCGTCCTTCAATGGCTTGATGTGACTGCTGCCTATGCGTTCCGATGCGACGATAGGCACGTAGGCTACGGGGTAGCCGCTGCGAAAAAATGCCATGGTGCTGGTGGTCGGGTAGGAGAAGCCGTTGGGCAGGAGGTAGAGGAACTGGCGGAACTTCTCGGCCCTTACGGCCCGGAAGCCCGATGTCAGATCGGCGATGGGCTGCCCGGTCATGAGGCTCGCCAGACGATTGTAGAAGCGGTTGGCGAGGCCGCGTCCTACGGTTGCCTGGGAGCCCTTCTGCCGTGCGCCCACCACCATGTCATAGCCCCTGTCCAGTTTCTCCAGCAGGCGGGGGATATCCGCCGGGTCGTGCTGTCCGTCAGCATCCATGAAGACCAATATGTCGCCTATTGCCACCCGGGCGCCGCTCTTGATGGCTGCGCCATTGCCCATGCCGTAAGGGTGGCTGACGACCCTGGCGTCCAAGGCCTCGCACACAGTGGCTGTATCGTCTGTGGAACCGTCGTCCACGACAATGATCTCCCCTGTGGCCACCACTTCCCGCAGCCTGGGCAGCAGTGTACGCAGAGAGGCGGCCTCATTGCGGGCGGGGATTACGATAGACACGCTCAACGCATTGCCTCCATCAGGATAGGGTTTGAGAGTATCCGGATTCATAACATGTGGTTAATCATACAGAACTTTGTGCAGAAAGGTGTGAACGATGCACATGACCGCCTTCGCCCTGGATTCCATTCCGGTCCATGCGTTGGAGATCAAGCCCCGGATGCAGAGGTCGAACGAAATGACGATCGGTACTAAAGGGCAAGGCCATATGGGTCGACAGCCATGCCGGGACGACGACATTCGTGGACCGTCTGTAGCGCTGGGGTGGCATCCCACCAGTTATGGCAGGTTCGCGGTCACTTCCGGTCGGATGTTGGTTATTTGTTCTTCTTGTGACATTCCGGAGTTTTTTATATCACGAATGTATCGCTCGATTGCGTCCCTGTAGAGGCTGCTGAGTGGCCAAGGCCGGTTTTGTACTCTTCTCAACGCCGCCTGAAGAAAATCAAGCGCAAGGTCATATCGCTTGGCCGAAATCAGGATATTTGCGGCGAGGTAATAGGTTCTAATCAAGTCTTTGCTTTTTATTGCGTATTGAATGGACTCCATCGTTTTATTGAGATTTCTGTCATCTGCATAAAGAGTGGATTTTGCGATGTATAGATTGTGCATGCTGATCCTGCTTTTATGAAAATTTTCATTTGTAAGCAAGCTGTCAAGCAGGATATGCATGTCCTTGTTGTCAACTCCTTGGCATTGGTCTGACACTACGCTCTCTGTCATTTGTTGCGCGAGACCAACGGCGCCAAGATTCAGGGGGCTTGTGTTCAGTGCTATTTGTGCGTCTTTCAGGCCCGTTGGGCTTATGCCTGTAGTCTCTGGGTGCAGGCATTCGTGGTATAGCTGGAGGAGAATTAGGCCGGAATTATTCTTGTCACGGTCCAGGGCCTCGGAAATGATTCTGCCTGCTTCATTGTATTTGTGTTTAAAGGTAAGTCTGTTTACATAGAATTCAGTGGCGCGAACGGAATCAGGATGTTCATAGAGGCTGTAGATTGCCAAAGCGTTGGCATCGCCCCAGGTCTTTGCATTGGTGTGAGTGCTGTATGCAAAAACAGATGTTGCCAGAATGACGATAAATATGAAGTAGGAATTCGAAATATTTCTGGTCGCAAAGACAAGCGAGCTGGCGGTTAATAGGGAAATGCCCATGCCTGGCAAGTAGTTTCTATGCTCGAAATACAGTTCGAGTGGTATGAATGAAGATTCGAGCAAATGGCCAATGAAAAACCACAGAACACAGAAAGCATACATCGGGGCCCGTTTTCTGAAATAAATGGAAGAGCCCAGGAGCGCCCCAAGAAAGAGTATTGCCGCAAGAGTGGTCGCCGGCGAAAGTATGCTGTGAGAAATCTCTATGTCGTCATAAAAGATGCTGGAGCTGGTAGATGTTGGGATGACTAGGTTGTAGAGAGATAGTATCAATACCCTTGACTGGGTCAGCAGACGCTCCCATATGCTGAAGTCCCTGATCTCATAAGTGACGAGATAGCTGGGGATGGCCGACAAGACTTTAATGACAAGAAGAGCGCACGGTAGTATTACAACGATTAGTCTCCATCTCCTGAATGAAGCGGGCTCATCGGTGCGGTTTGACTGTATGAGGAAATAGTCGATTAATAGAGTCAGTGGGATGCCGAGAACTGCATTCTCTTTCGACAAGACGCCAAGTGACAATAGAAACGGATATATGATCCAGAGTAAAATTGCGGCAGAATATTTTGAGTTGCTGGCGGTCGTTTTTCCATAAACAAAAGCTATCAGGGCGAGTATTACAAACAACGCCGAGAGGATGGTCATTCGTTGAACGACGTAGAGGACGGTTGAGACATTCAGCGGATGGAGAAGCCAGATCGCAGAACCAAGCAAGGCGACAAGATTTGCGCTCTTTCTCAGGAACGCAATGTTAGAGTTGCGGCAGATTATTAATAACAGCCACGCCCAGGAAAGGCCTGTAATCAAATGCAGGCACAGGTTGACGTACTTGAAACTCCAGGCGTCAAACGGGTAATCCTCGGCGGTGAGAATGAAGCTGAGCATGGAGACGGGGCGGCCTGGCAGCCCGGCCTGGTCCGCTCGGCTGAGGGCGACAGCTATGGGATCGGGAAAATATCTTTTGACCAATTCAAGGGAGGAAAAGTCATCCAAAAGGAACGGGCCGCCCAACCCGATCCAATAAATATATATGGTGACGAGGCAGACAAAGAAAAGCGATCCGATAAAAACCCTATCCGAAGCGTCTTGCATGGGTGATTGCATGGAAGATATTCATACAGCAAAAGAAAACGCCCACCGAAGTGGGCGTTTTCATCAACTTGGAACCTTGTTCCTTGTCGCGAAGAACGACACGGATCAGTTGCGGCAGTTGGAGGGGTAATATTTCTGATCCGCAATAGCGCCGGAGTTGCTGCAGGACCACTCGATATCCTTGCGCGCGGAGTCGCGGGTGCCGGTCAACTGTACCCGGGTCCCGTTGACGGCAGTGTTGATGTTGGTCAGGAACACGCCCACGACAGGCTGAGCGGCGTTGCTCCAGGTCATGCCGCTGGTATAGGGGGTGGTGCGTCCCGTATCAATGCCGATTGAGACAGAGCTGGCGGCCAGGGTGCCGTTGGTGGAGTAGTACTCGGCTACTGTGGTCTTTGCCTCGGCCAGGGACGCCAGACCCTCGGACACTTTCGAGCGGGCGATGTAGTCCTGATAGGCCGGGATGGCGATGGCGGCGAGGATGCCGACGATGGCCACCACGATCATGAGTTCGATGAGGGTGAAGCCCTGCTGGGTGCGCTTCATGGTGATTCTCCTTGCTGTTCTCTGAGCGGGAAACGATGGTCTTCTTTGTTGCCGGGATGATGCCCTTGTATTCCTGATGAAGCAGGATGCATGCCAGGAAGCATCAATCTAAAGCATTGTCGCTGATTGTTATTGTAAGCAGATGATGTTAGGTGAATATGTAGACTGTCTCACACTCCTGTCAAGACGAGAAACCCTCATGTGGGCTGGTTTTTCCCTTCCGGCCAGTAATTGCTCGTGACCTGCAGCGTTAGAAAGTGACGCGATGTGTCACCTTGCCTGTCTCCTGATTCCGCGCTCACGGGATAGACTTTGTCTAAACCGTGTACGTATACTGTAACACCATGGGAACGTTAACGAATTCACAGCCCGTGCCGGCCCCCGACCTGATGGGGCTCCTGAGGCACCACGGCATCAACCCCACCCAGCAGCGGCTCGAGATCGCCCAAATTCTGCTCGCACGTCCGCAGCACATGTCGGCGGAGCAGGTGTTGCTGGAGGTCAACCAGGGCCAGGCCCTGGTTTCGAAGGCGACGGTCTACAACACCCTCGGCCTCTTTGCCCGCAAGGGGCTGGTGCGCGAGGTCATCGTCGATCCCTCCAAGGTCTTCTACGACTCCAATGTGAGTGCTCACCAACACTACTTCAATGTGGATACGGGCGAGCTGACCGATATCCCCGGGCACACCATGACCATGCCCGGCCTGCCCACGCCACCGGAGGGCACGGAGGCGGTGGCCGTGGATGTCATCGTGCGGGTGCGTAACAAGGACTAGCGGCGAGTTCCTGGTTTCGGGTATCGAGGAGGTGGCTTCGCTCTGGCGGGTGAGTTGGCAGAGGAATCCGCCCCTCCGGGGTTGGTTCAAGGTCCTCCATTCCCTGCGGCCGTAGGGCTGGATTCAGCCGGCCGGACGAGGCGCCCTGTTCGATGCTGTTGTGCAGATGAATCTTGCACCTACGAACCGGTGGCCGGTGGCCTGTGGCGCTCATTCCAAGGCCGGGTTCGTCCGGCCGGATACAGATCTCCGGCAATACACCCCTTCGTGTTCTTCGTGGCTTCGTGGTGAAAGGGCGGACTGGGATCCGGGGAGGGTTTCAGGTGGCTCCGCGTCATCCGGGGGATGTGGGGTGCGGTGGGTGGACTCTCCATTTGACACTGGGTGTGAACGTGGTTTGGTGTTTTCCCAGCCTTACCTTATACTTTGCGGCCTTGTGCCGGAGTAGCTCAGTCGGTAGAGCAACTGATTCGTAATCAGTAGGTCGGGGGTTCGATTCCTCTCTCCGGCACCAGAGATTTCAAGGGCCTGCGTTACCGCGCAGGCCCTTTTTTCGTTTTGGCGCGACTGGAATCGCCACGGGGCCGGTCATGTGTGCCGGGCCTACCCAGTCTACCCGCCCGATGCCCTGTCGCGGCGAGGGCGCCCCTCCCACCAGGCTGTCCGGCTCCCGGGGCTGGGCGCGCCCGGTGGGGGCCCATCCCCAGGCCGACGGCTGTGCTATGTTGCATGTTGTGCCGCAGCAACCCGGTTGCACGCGGTCCGTCTATGCTCATAGCGAATCCATGAACAGGAGGAATGATGGCGGAGGTTCGTTACCAGGACCTGGATTACGGGATCACGGTCATCGATGCGGAGTTCCACCGCCCCGGCGTGGCGGCCAGCTACCTGGTGGTGGAGAGGGGGCGCGCCGCCTTCGTGGAGACCGGGACGAGCCTGTCGGTGCCCGGCCAGCTGGCGGTGCTGGAGAAGAAAGGGATCCCGCGGGAGAGCGTGGACTACGTCATTCCCACCCACGTCCATCTCGACCACGCCGGCGGGGCCGGCGAGCTGATGCGCCATCTGCCCGCGGCGCGCCTGGTGATCCATCCCCGGGGCGCGCGCCACATGATCGATCCCTCGAGGCTCATCGCCGGGGCCGCCGCGGTCTATGGCGAGGAGGCCATCCGGCGCCACTACGGCGAGGTGGTGCCCGTCCCGGCGGAGCGGGTGATGGAGGCCGGCGAGGGCGATGAGGTGGATCTCAATGGCCGCACCCTGCGCTTCCTCGATACGCCGGGGCACGCCCTCCACCACTTCTGCGTCGTTGACGAGGCGGGGCGGGGCATCTTCACCGGCGACACATTCGGTATCTCCTACCGGGAGTTCGACAACGAACAGGGCGCCTGGATCTTCCCCACCACCACGCCGGTGCAGTTCGACCCGCCGGCACTGCATGCCTCCATCGACCGGCTGGTGGCCCAGGGGCTCGACTACATGTACCTGACCCACTATGGTCGGGTGGGTGGGGTCGATCGGCTGCGACGGCTGCTGCACGAACAGATCGACGGCATGGTGGCGCTGGGCCGGGAGCATGCGGCTGCCGGTGCCCGCCGGAAGGAGCGCCTGATCGGGGGGCTGATGGAGCAGATGCTGGCGCAGTTAGAGCGCCACGGCTGCACCCTGCCGGTGTCGCGGCGCCGGGAGCTGTTGACGATGGACGTGGAGCTCAACGTCCAGGGACTTGAGATATGGCTCGATCGCGAAGCGAAGACGGCGGCCTCCGCCTGAGCGGTGTGTTCTCCGGGCGCGTTGCCGCACGGCTCATGGTGCTGTCGCTGCTCTTGGGGTTCTGGGGCGCGCAGGCGGCGGGCGGCGGCGGTGTCCTGCGCCTGGAGATCAGCGGCGCCATCGGTCCGGCCACGCTCGAGTACCTGGAGCAGGGCCTGGAGGAGGCCCGGAGCCGCAATGCAGAGCTCGTGGTCGTGGTGCTCGACACCCCGGGCGGTCTCGACGGGGCCATGCGCGGGATGGTGCAGGCGATTCTCGCCTCGCCGATACCGGTGGCGGCTTACGTTTCGCCCCAGGGCGCCCGCGCGGCCAGCGCCGGGACCTACCTGATGTACGCCAGCCACGTGGCGGCCATGGCGCCGGCCACCAATCTCGGCGCCGCCACGCCGGTGCGCATCGGCGGGGTGCCCGGCGGCGATTCCGGTCCGGACGACGGGGACGGCAACGGCGATGCCATGGAGCGCAAGCTGGTCAACGACGCGGTGGCCTACATCCGCGGACTGGCCGAGCTGCGCGGGCGCAACGCCGACTGGGCCGAGACGGCGGTGCGGGAGGGGGCCAGCCTGAGTGCGGAGCAGGCGCTGAAGGCGGGTGTCATCGACCGGTTGGCGACCGACCTCCCGGCGCTGCTCAAGAGCCTGGACGGATTGGTGCTCGACGTGGACGGCCGCGAGGTGACCCTGGCCACGGCCGATGCGCCGGTGACCGTCCTGGAGCCCGACTGGCGCGCCCGGCTGCTCGCTTTCATCACTGACCCCAACGTGGCCTACATCCTGCTGCTGGTGGGCATCTACGGGCTCATCTTCGAGTTCGCCAATCCCGGCGGCTTCGCCCCGGGCGTGGTGGGCGCCATCTGCCTGGTCCTGGCGCTCTACGCCTTCCAGCTCCTGCCCATCAACTATGCCGGCCTGGCGCTCATGCTGCTGGGCATCGCCTTCATGGTGGCCGAGGCGGTGGTGCCGAGCTTCGGCGCGCTGGGCATCGGCGGCGTGGTCGCCTTCGTGGCGGGGTCGGTGATGCTGCTGGACACGGACGTGCCGGGCTTCGAGATCGCCTGGCCCATCATCGGCACCCTGGCGCTGTCCAGCGCGGCGTTCTTCATCCTCGTGGTGGGCATGGCCATCAGGGCCCGGCAGCGCCGGGTGGTGAGCGGGGCCGAGGAGATGGTCGGCAGTCCCGGCGAGGTGCTGGAGGATTTCGTCGACGGGCATGGCTGGATCCGCGTGCACGGCGAGACCTGGCAGGCCTGGAGCGGGGTCCCCCTGCGCCGCGGCATGCCGGTGCGGGTCACGGCGCGGGAGGGGCTGCGGCTGAGGGTGGAGCCTTTGCCGGACAAGGAACGGTAGGCGGCCCTGCAGGCGTAGGATGGGCAAAGGAGCGCAGCGACGTGCCCATCGGCATGGAGGTCGGTGCGGGCGTGATGGGACGCGGCGCCTTGCCCATCCTGCCGGCTTGGCGTCCCTGGCGCCTTGGCGGTGAACCGACAACGAGCAGCGCTGGGTGGGCAGGAATCCCTGCCCGTTGCGAACCAGGAAACGGAAGCCGAGGAGAATGCTCATGATTACCCCTCTCTACGTGATAGTGGGCCTTGTCGTTGCCCTCCTGTTCTACTCCTTCAAGATCCTGCGCGAATACCAGCGCGGCGTGGTCTTCCTCCTCGGGCGCTTCTGGAAGGTGAAGGGCCCCGGACTGATCATCATCATCCCCTTCATCCAGCAGATGGTGCGGGTGGACCTGCGCACCGTGGTCATGGACGTGCCGAGCCAGGATGTCATCTCCCGCGACAACGTGTCGGTGAAGGTGAACGCGGTGATCTACTTCCGCGTCATCGACCCGGAGCGGGCCATCATCCAGGTGGAGGACTACTTCGCCGCCACCAGCCAGCTGGCCCAGACCACCC
Organism: Thioalbus denitrificans; assembly: GCF_003337735.1. Classification (NCBI taxonomy): domain Bacteria; kingdom Pseudomonadati; phylum Pseudomonadota; class Gammaproteobacteria; order Chromatiales; family Ectothiorhodospiraceae; genus Thioalbus; species Thioalbus denitrificans. The sequence continues at coordinate 801,626 of NZ_QPJY01000001.1, forward strand.
TGAGATCGGTGCTGGGTCAGCACGAGCTGGACGAGATGCTGGCGGAGCGGGACAAGCTCAACGAGGATGTCCAGCGGATCCTCGACACCCAGACCGACGCCTGGGGCATCAAGGTGGCCAACGTGGAGATCAAGCACGTGGACCTGGACGAGAGCATGATCCGGGCCATCGCCAAGCAGGCGGAGGCGGAGCGTGAGCGGCGGGCCAAGATCATCCACGCCGAGGGCGAGATGCAGGCCTCGGCCAAGCTGCTGGAGGCCGCCGAGGTCCTGTCCCAGAAGCCCCAGGCCATGCAGCTGCGCTACCTGCAGACTCTCTCCGGCATCGCCGGCGAGAAGAGCTCCACCATCATCTTCCCGGTCCCCGTGGACACCATCGACACCTTCATCGAGAAGGTGTCGCACGCGGTCCGGCCCCGGGCGGAGAGCTGATCGGTTTATTGATTCACCACGGAGAAGGACGAAAGGCTGAAGGAAAAGGCAGTTAACCGCAGATTACGCTGATTAACGCAGATTTTCCTGTCATGTTTCCAGACGTTCAGGGTCGATTGAGGCGCCCCTGGCCGTCGCGGACACTGCCTGGAGAACCCGTTGCGCGTGGTTCATCTCCGGGCCAGTCGGCGTAGGATGGGCAAAGGAGCGCAGCGACGTGCCCATCGGTGTGGAGGTCCGTGCGGACGTGATGGGCACGCTGCGCTTTGCCCATCCTACGGGCTGCCTTTTTCCTTTCACCTTTCGCCTTTCTTCGTGTCCTCCGTGCCTTCGTGGTGAAAATCTGCCTTTTATCAGAAAACTCTGAAATGCCGATGGGTTGCCGTATACTCGGACGCCTGTACCTGCGTTTCCTGGTGAACTGAGTCGTGGATTTTCCCGCCGGCATCGTGGGCGCCCCGTGGAACTGGCTGGGGCACCTCATCTACATCCCGGTTCTGCTCTGGGCCCTGTACCGGGCGCCCTGGTGGCGTATCCGCCAGGGCGAGGGCCAGCACCTGTTCCTGGGCGCCTGCGCCCTGGCGGTGGTGCTGTGGAGCATCCGCGCCGGCGTGACGCCCGGGCTCAACTTCCATCTCCTGGGCGCGAGCCTGATCACGCTCATGTTCGGCTGGGAGTTCGCCATCATCATCCTGAGCATCGCCCTGGCGGGCATCACCGGCTACGGAAGGGCGGGCTGGGACATGTTCTCCCTCAACGGGGTGATGATGATCCTGCTGCCGGTGCTGGTCAGCTACCGCATCTTCCTGATCGTCGACCGGAAGATGCCCAACTTCTTCATCTATGTCCTCGCCTGCGGCTTCTTCGGCGCCGGGCTGACCATCGCGGTCGCCGGCCTGGGCGCCATGCTGGTGCTGTGGCTGGGCGGGGTCTACAGCATCGATTACCTCGCCAACAACTACCTGCCCTACTTCCCCCTGCTGATGTTTCCCGAGGGGTTCCTCAACGGCTGGCTCACGGCGGTGCTGGTGGGCTTCAAGCCCCACTGGATGCGCACTTTCCGCGACGAGCGCTACATTGACGGGAAATAGTTGCCGGTTGCCGGGAATCGCGCGGCGGGTCGCGGAGACGTAGCAGAGACGTAGGATGGGCAAAGGAGCGCAGCGACGTGCCCATCGGTGCGCAGGAGGTGACGGCCACACCGCACCGCGCCCACCCGACGCCCTTGGAATGCGGCCGTGATGGGCACGCTGCGCTTTACCCATCCTCCGGACTCGCAACCATCACCTATTCAAACCGCATGGAGAGGTCCACGGCCCTGACGTCCTTGGTGAGGGCGCCGGTGGAGATGTAGTCCACCCCGGTCTCGGCGATGGCGCGGACGGTGTCCAGGGTGACCCCGCCGGAGGCCTCCAGCTTCACCCGCCCGGCGGCCTTCTCCACCGCCGCGCGCAGTCCGTCCAGGTCGAAGTTGTCCAGCAGCACGGTATCGGCGCCGGCGCCGACGGCCTCGTCCAGCTGCCCGAGGGTCTCCACCTCCACTTCCACCGGCCGACCCGGCGCGCTCCTGCGGGCGGCGGCGATGGCGGCGGTGATGGAGCCGCAGGCGGCGATGTGGTTCTCCTTGATGAGGAAGGCGTCCCAGAGGCCCATGCGGTGGTTGTGGCAGCCGCCGCAGGCCACGGCATATTTCTGGGCCGCGCGCAGGCCGGGGAGGGTCTTGCGGGTGTCCAGCACCCGCGCACCGGTGCCGGCCACCGCCTCGGCGTAATGGCGGGCGAGGGTGGCTGTGGCGGAGAGGGTCTGGAGCAGGTTGAGCGCGCTGCGCTCGCCGGTCAGCAGCGCCCGCGCAGGTCCCTCCAGGGTGCAGAGGGTCTGCTCCGGCTGCGCCGCGTCCCCGTCCTCCAGCTCCCAGTCCACCCGCACCGTGCCGTCCAGCTGGCGGAAGACCTCGTCGAACCAGGCCCGCCCGCACAGCACCGCCGTCTCGCGGGTGATGACCCGCGCCCGGCCGGCCGTGCCGGCGGGGATGAGCGCGGCGGTGATGTCGCCGCCGCCCACGTCCTCGGCCAGGGCCCGCGCGACGAGTTCCCGGATGGCTTCCGCTTCCATGGGATCAATCCACCGCCAGCAGTTCCACCTCGAACACCAGCGTGGCGTTGGGCGGAATGACGCCGCCGGCGCCCTGGCGGCCGTAGCCGAGCTGGGGCGGGATGGTCAGCCTGCGCATGCCGCCCACCTGCATGCCGGCCACCCCCTCGTCCCAGCCGCGAATCACCCGGCCGCCCCCGAGGGGAAAGCTGAAGGGCTCGCCGCGGTCGCGGCTGGAGTCGAACTGGCGCCCGTCCGTGAGCCAGCCGGTGTAGTGCACGGTGACGCGCTTGCCGGCCTCGGCGGTGGCGCCGTCGCCGGCCTTGAGGTCCTCGTACTTCAGTCCCGAGTCGGTAATCATCGCGGTCATGGTGGAGTTCCCGTATCTGCGGCAATCCGCACAGCATAGCGGAGGGGCGATATCCCGGGCTACTGTTGCCGGGCTCACTCCGGGCATCGGGTCGCGGCGGCATATCGCCCCGCGGCGATGCCGTACGGGCTCCCCGGCCGCTTTGCAGGGCCGAATTCATTCGGCCGGGCACGGCAGCGGCTGGTGTCGAGTTGTGAGCGGATATCGCCCCGGGGGCGGCCCCCGCGCCCGCTGAATGCGTCTCCAGGGGTGAAGCAGTACACTGGATCAGGCATATACCAAAATAAGATGCCCGGCCGTGATGGCCGGGGCGGGGCGGGGGTGATGGGCGGAAACCAGCTGCGGGTACTGTTCCGGTCTCTGGCGGAGAGCGCCAGGGACCTGCTGCCCATCGTGGTGGTGATCGCCGTGTTCCAGCTGGCGCTTCTGCGCCAGCCCATTCCCAACCTGCTGGATCTGCTGGTTGGCGCACTGCTGGTGCTGCTCGGCCTGACGCTCTTCATCCGCGGCCTGGAGATGGGGCTGTTCCCCATCGGCGAGACCATGGCCTACGCCTTCGCGCGCAAGGGCAGCCTGTTCTGGCTGCTGCTGTTCGCCTTCGCGCTGGGGTTCGGCACCACGGTGGCGGAGCCGGCGCTCATCGCGGTGGCCGACGAGGCGGCGAAGATGGCGGCGGCGGACCGGGTCATCGCGAACGACCCCGCGGCGCTGGCGGGCTATGCCAAGGGGCTGCGCTATACCGTGGCCGTGTCGGTGGGGTTCGCCATCGTCGTGGGCGTGTTCCGCATCATCCGCGGCTGGCCCATCCAGTACCTGATCGTGGGCGGCTACATGGGCGTGGTGATCATGACCATCTTCGCGCCGAAGGAGATCGTGGGCATCGCCTACGACTCCGGCGGGGTCACCACCTCCACCATCACGGTGCCCCTGGTGACGGCGCTGGGGGTGGGGCTGGCCTCCTCCATCAAGGGCCGCAATCCCATGGTTGACGGCTTCGGCCTCATCGCCTTCGCCTCGCTCACCCCCATGATCTTCGTCATGGGCTACGGCATGGTGGTGGGATGAGCGGCCTGCTCGCCGCGCTGCTCGATACCCTGCGCGATGTGCTGCCCATCGCCGTGGTGGTGTTCGGCTTCCAGCTGCTGGTCATCCGCCGGCCCATACCCAACCTCAAGCGGGTGCTGCTGGGATTCGTCTACGTGCTGCTGGGGCTGGCCCTGTTCCTGGAGGGGCTGGAGCAGGCCCTGTTCCCCCTGGGGCGGCTGATGGCCGAGCAGCTCACCGCGCCGGAGTTCATCAGCGGCGGGGCCGAACTGCTGAGCCGGCCCCTGGGGGCCTGGGACTACCGCTGGATCTATCTCTTCGCCTTCGCCATCGGCTTCGCCACCACCATCGCCGAGCCGTCGCTCATCGCCGTGGCGCTGAAGGCCCACGAGGTCTCGGGCGGCGCCATCAGCGTCTGGGGGCTGCGCATCGCCGTGGCCATCGGGGTGGCGGTGGGCATCGCGCTGGGCACCTTCCGCATCGTCACCGGAACGCCCATCCACTGGTACATCATCGCCGGCTACGTGGTGGTCATCATCCAGACCCTCTACGCACCCCGGCTCATCATCCCGCTGGCCTACGACTCCGGCGGCGTCACCACCTCCACCGTGACGGTGCCGCTGGTGGCGGCGCTGGGGCTGGGCCTGGCCTCCACCGTGCCGGGGCGCAGCCCGCTGGTGGACGGTTTCGGACTCATCGCCTTCGCCAGTCTCTTTCCCATGATCAGCGTCATGGGCTACGCCCAGCTCAGCCGCTACCTGGGCCGATCCGGTGGTGGTGCAAACAGAAGCAGACAGGGACTCTGACCCGGAGGAACGCACATGCGCTTCAAACTGATCGTGGTGTTCGTTGAGGACGGCAAGACCGAGGCCGTGCTCACGGCGGCCCGTGAGAAGGGGGCCACCGGGGCGACGGTCATCAGCAATGCCCGCGGGGAGGGGCTGAACCAGCCCAAGACCTTCTTCGGGCTGAGCCTGGAAACCCAGCGGGACATGGTGCTGCTGCTGGTGGAGGAGCACCTGGCGCGCAGCATACTGGAGAAGATTGCCGAGGTGGCGGAGTTCGATGAACGGCCCGGCACCGGCATTGCACTGCAGCTGGATGTGGAGGACGCGGTGGGAGTCGCCCACCAGGTCCGCGAACTCGCTTCCGTGGTAGAGGAACAGATATGAGCCCGAGCAAGCTGGTACAGGTGCGGGACGTGATGAACCCGCAGGTGGACATGGTGGACGGCATGGCGACCGTGCGCGAGGCCCTGCGGGCGCTCCAGCACGTGGAGAACAAGTGCCTGGTGGTGAAGAAGCGGCACGAGCATGACGAGTACGGCATGCTGCTGCTCTCGGACGTGGCCCGCAAGGTGCTGGCCCAGGACCGGGCACCGGACCGGGTCAATGTCTACGAGGTGATGACCAAGCCCGTGATCAGCGTGGAGCCCGGCATGGACATCCGCTACTGCGCCCGCCTGTTCGACCGCTTCGGGCTGACCCGGGCCCCGGTGGTGGAGTGCGGCGAGGTGCTGGGCGTGGTCAGCTTCACCGACCTCGTGCTGCGGGGGATGCTGGCCGGGGAGTGATGCGCCTCTGTGTGTGAACGGATTCACAGGCAGGGCGGTTTTCGGTGTTTCCCCGGCGGCCGTTGTGATGGCAGTCACGACGCATGCAGGGCGCAGCGCCTATATTTGCCACAGTAGCGTGTGGCATCCATATCCAATTGCCCAGTGTCGTCTGTATGGCCGGTGACAAGATAGTTCCCATTCCGGGCCGGAACGCTCCCAACCAGGCGCGCGGCTCCACGCGCCTCACGGACATGCTGGTGCGCATGCAGAGCCGCTCTGCCGAGCACCTGACCCGGTTGCTGGAGCGGTTTCTCAACACCTCCGACGACTCCCTCTTTGCCCTGGCCGACAAGTCCGAGGAGACAGCGGCCCGGGATCTCTACTTCAACGCCATGCGCGAGGTCCGCATCAAGCGCCAGGGGATGCGCAATATCTTCCTCCAGGAGTGGGACCGCAGCTATCGCCGCTTCCTCACCAATCCCTATGCCCTGGCCGGGGAGCGTAGCCCGGAGGGGGCGTTCAACGTCGATTCCATGAAGCTCATGGACAACGACGAGCTCGAGGAGGACCTGGCCATCAAGACCATGGAGGGCAAGGCGGAGCAGCACTATGTCCTGCCCCTCACCCACCTGGGTGTCCGCCTCGGCTGGCTGGCCGGCGATACCAAGCTGGCCGAGGTTCCCACGCCCTTCAGCCCCACGATCGTCTGCAACGCCTTCCGGGCCTGCGCGCGGGGGCTGGAACTGGACATCCGCTCGCGCCTGGTGGTCTACAAGCTGTTCGAGCACGGCCTGATGGAGGGGTTGGGTGAGCTCTACCAGGAGTTGAACCATCTCCTCGTGGATGCCGGAGTGCTGCCGGAGCTCAAGACCACCTACCGCGCCAGGAGCCGTCCCGGTGACGAGGCGGGGGGCGCGCGCACCGGCGCGGCGGCCGAGGCGCCGGGCCGGGAGCCGGCCGGACGGGAAGCCCCCGCGGCGGGGCAGCGGCCGGGCGCCGACCCGGGTGTCGGCCTTTCGGGCAGCGAGGTGTTCGATCTCCTGCGCCGGGTGGAGAGCCGCATCGGCTCCCTGCCCGGCGGGCCCGGCGGCGGTGGCCTGGCCGTTTCCGAGCAGCCCCGGTTCGGTACCGGTGAGGTGATGCAGGCCCTCTCGGGCATCCAGCAGCGAGTCAAGGGCGGGGAGACCTACAGCCTCTCGGACGTGCGTGCCCTGCTCAACAGTCAGCTGCAGTCCCTGGCGCCCGGCGGGCAGACCAGCATCGGGCGCAGCGAGAGCGAGGCCATCGACGTCATCGGGATGCTGTTCGACTTCATCCTCGACGATCCCAACCTGACGCCGGTGGTGAAGGTTCTGCTCAGCCGCCTGCAGATCCCGATGATCAAGGTGGCCGTGGTGGACCGCAGCTTCTTCAGCAAGCGGCTGCATCCGGCCCGGCGACTGTTGAATGCCCTGGCCCAGGCGGGGATGGGGCTGGGCGAGGAGGGCGCCCCGGGTCACGACCAGCTGCTCGGCAAGATCGAGGAGGTGGTCAACCGCGTCCTGCTGGAGTTCGTCGATGACGTGGCCATCTTCGCCGGGCTGCTCGAGGACTTCGAGAGCTTCCAGCGCCAGGAGCGCCGGCGCTCGGAGATCATCGAGCAGCGGACCCGGCAGGCCGAGCAGGGCCGGGCCCGGGCGACGTCCGCCCGCCGTCGCGTGGACGAGGAGATTGGCGCCCGCCTGCGGGGGAAGCGGGTGCCGGAGGTGATCCGGGAGTTGCTCCAGGACGCCTGGTCACGGGTGCTGTTCATCACCTACCTGCAGGAGGGTCCCGAGAGCGACGCCTGGCGCCGCGGCCTGGAAACCGCCGACCTGCTGTTCTGGACCCTCGAGCCCAAGGGGGGGTACGAACAGCGCAAGGAGCTCATCGCCACCATTCCGAAGCTGCTGCAGGCCCTGCGGGTGGGGCTCACGAGCATCTCCTATGACCCGGTCGCCATGCGCCGCCTGTTCAAGGGGCTCGAGGAGTGCCACATCGGGGCGCTCCGGGTGAGCCGGGGCGAGCCGGCCGCCCCGTCCGCCGAGGATCGGAGCCAGGCTTTCGGGGTGGTGACGCCCGGCGGCATCGAGGTCCAGGAGTGGGAGGAGCAGTTCTTCGAGCCTGCCTCCACTCAGCCACCCGAGGTGAGCAGTCCGGAACCGCAGGCGCCCGCCGCACCCGCCTTCGACGAACAGGGAGAGGCGACAGTCGAGGCCATCGTGGTGGAGGAGCCGGGGGCCGATCAGCGCTCCGCGATCTTCGCCCCGGAGCCGGCCGAGTACCGGGAGCGGGTGGCGAAACTCGCCGTGGGCGGCTGGGTGGAGTTCCGGGGGCCGGGCGCTGGCGTGCTGCGGGCCAAGCTTTCCGCCCGAATCCGGGACGATGGGGGCGAACGGCTCCTGTTCGTCAATCGCAGCGGGGTCAAGGTGGCCGAAAAGGACATCGAGGAACTGGCGCGGGCGCTGCGCCAGGGGCAGCTGGTGTTGCTGGACGACCGGCTGCTGTTCGATCGCGCCCTGGAGGCGGTCATCACCAGCCTGCAGGATCTCAACCGCTCGTGACGGGTTTTCTGTTCACCACGAAGGCACGAAGGGCACGAAGAAAGACGAACAACAGTAACCGCAGATTTGCGTGGATTGGCACAAATTGGCTGTTCCACTTGGCAGTCTCGGAGTCGAACCACACCCAGAGAGTCTCGATGTCGGCGCCAAGTGAGGAGATGCGATCGCAATCAACTATGACCGTGGGAAACAGGACAGAAAAATCAGCGTTAATCCACGTAAATCTGCGGTCAACTGCCTTTGCTTCTTATCTTTCTTCGTGCCCTTCGTGGTGAATAGCTTCGCTACCCGCCGGTCAGGAGCCGGTGTTCCGCCTGCTCCAGCGCCTCCGGGGTGCCGTAGAGCACCAGCACGTCGCCTTCCTGCAGCCGCGTGTGGGGCTCGGGCTGGGGGCCGCGGATGTCGCCCCGGCGCACCGCGGTGACGGTGACGCCGCTGCGTTCGAGCTCCAGTTCCTCCAGACTCCGGTCCACCGCGTGGGCGGCGGCGGGCAGGCTCACGGCGTGGAGCCGCTCGCGCGCACCATCCTCGTCCGCCAGCGGGACGGGCTCCAGCCCGGGAAAGAAGCCCCGTAGCGACTGGTACTGGGCCTGCCGCACCGCCTGGGTCTGGCGCAGGATTCGCGTGACCGGCACCCCGAGCAGCACCAGCAGGTGTCCGGCCAGCAGCAGGCTCGATTCCAGCGTTTCCGGGAACACCTCCGTGGCGCCCATGGCCCGCAGCTGATCCAGCTCGGAGGCGTCGCGGGTGCGGACCAGCACCGGCAGCCCGGGCCGCAGCTGCCGTACCTGCTCCAGAATCTTCATCGCCGAGGCGGTGTCGGCATAGCTCACCACCAGTGCGCCCGCCCGCATCAATCCGGCGGAGAGGAGCATCTCCCGGCGGGTGGAGTCGCCGTAATGGACCCGCTCGCCGGCGTCCCGGGCCTCCCGCACGCGCAGGGGATCCAGATCCAGGGCCACGTATTCGCGCCCCTCCTGCTCGAGGAAACGGGCCAGTGCCTGTCCCATGCGGCCGTAGCCGCAGATGATGACCTGCTCCTGGAGCGCCTGGGTGCTCTCGCGCACCTGATCCTCCATGCGGCTGAAGCCACGACCGTAACTCAGGGCGCAGAACCGCTGTGCGATCACCAGGCTCGACCGGATCAGCACCGGAGCCAGCCCCATGCTGAGCACGATGGCCATCAGCAGGGGCTGGCTCTCGGCGGGCTGGTAAAGTCCATAGGCCAGGGCCAGAGAGATGATGACGAAACTGAACTCGCCGCCCTGGGCCAGGGTCACCCCGGTGCGCAGGGCCACGCCGGTCTCGGTGCCGGCGAGGCGTGCCAGGCCCATGATCAGTCCGGTCTTGAATACCAGGATGACGGCCAGCAGCAACAGCATCCAGGGCCAGACCGCGGGCAGCGCGGATAGATCGAAGAGCATGCCCACGGTGACGAAGAACAGGCCCATCAGCACGTCCTGGAAGGGCCGGATGTCCGCCTCCACCTGGTGGCGGAACTCCGTCTCGGCAATCATCATCCCGGCGATGAAGGCGCCGAGCGCCAGCGACATCCCGGCGGCATGGGTAAGCCAGGCCGCGCCCAGGGTCACCAGCAGCACGGTGAGCATGAACAGCTCGGCGGAACGTGCCGCCGCCACCTCCCGGAACAGGGGGCGCAGGGCCCAGCGCCCCACCGCCAGGAGCAGCGCGAAGACCAGCAGCCCCTTGGCCAGGGTCAGGGTCAGCAGGGCCAGGAGGTCGCCCCCGCCCCCGCTGCCCAGCGCCGGGATAAGGATCAGGAACGGCACCACGGCCAGGTCCTGGAACAGCAGCACGGCGATGGACTGGCGGCCGTGGCGGGAATGGATCTCGGTCTGTTCCGCCAGCTGCTTGGTGACGATGGCGGTGGAGGACATGGCCAGTGCGCCGCCGGTCACGAAGGCCGCCTCCGGGGAGCGTCCCAGCAGCCAGGCGGCCACCCCCACCAGCAGGGTGGTGATGAGCACCTGGCTGCCGCCGAGCCCGAGGACGGTGCGGCGCATGGCCAGCAGGTGCGGCAGGGAGAACTCCAGGCCGATGGTGAACATCAGGAACACCACCCCGAACTCGGCCAGCAGGCGGGTGTCCTCGGTATCCGGGATCCAGCCGAATCCGTGCGGACCCACGGCCATGCCCACCGCCAGGTAGGCGAGGATCGGGGGCAGGTGCAGGCGGCGGAACAGGGCCACCACCAGCACCGCGCTGGCCAGCAGCACCAGCACTTCCAGGAGGATGCCGTAGGTCATGAGTCTGATTATGCCTCACCATGAAGGCACGAACATTCACCACGAAGGCACGAAGGGCACGAAGAACAGGCAACAGGAAGAGTTATCCGCAGATTACGCAGATGACGCAGATTTCCTTCATGCGGTCTAAAGCGCAGTACTCATTGTTCGGGAGGGGTGCTGCTTGAAGGACCGGGAAAAACCCCGGTCTTGGCTTCCGGTACCGAACCCGCAATCAGAACAAACAAATCTGCGTAATCTGCGTAATCTGCGGATAAACAGTCTTTGTCTCTGTTCGTGCCTTCGTGGTGGGATCCCTTCTGTAGACCGCAGTGGGTCTACTCCGAAGGCGCGAGCACCAGGCGCAGGCCGCTGAAGCCGTGGCGCTGCTGCGGCGCGGCGGGGTGGCGGAAGCTGGCCCGGCGCACGGCGGGCTGGGCATGGAGCGTCGCGCCCCGCAGCACCCCGGGTTCGCCCTCGAACAGGCGGGGCGAGGGGCTGCCTTCCGGGAACGGGCTGAAGCCGGCGTAGGGCTGCAGCGTGTTGGCGCACCACTCCCGCACCTGCCAGGGGTCGTCCAGGCTGCCCAGGCGGCAGGCCGCCTCCCACTGGTACTCGTGGGGCAGGCGGGCGCCGGCGAGTTCCGGCACGGCGTGGCCGGCCCAGGCCGCGAAGGCCTCGGCCTCGTGCCGGCATACCCCCTGGACCGGAGCCTCGGGGGCGAGCGCATAGGCGCCGTTGAGCCCGATGCCGAACCACTCGCCCCGGCCGTTGCGGCGCCAGCTGTCCGGCTGCTCCACACCGCTGCCCCGCAGCCACGCCAGGCCGGCCTCGCTCCACCAGCGGGGCTCGGCGTAGCCGTCCTCCTCCATGAACGCCAGGTACTCGGCGTTGGTGACCGGGCGGACGGCGATGCGGTAGGCGGTCAGCTCCACCGCCTGGGGCGGCAGCTCGAGGTCGAGGGCGCGGGGATTGTCGGTGCCGCCCACCCGATAGTGGCCCCGGGGAATCTCATGGGTGGCGGTCGCCGGGCGGGCCGGGCGCAGCGGCTCCGCCACCGGGAACTCGGTCGCCGGCTGTCGCAGCGCCCGCTGGGTCAGCACCATGAGCATCTCCTCGTAGATGAGGGCCAGGTGCTGCACGAGATAGTGGACCAGGTACTCCCGCTCCAGCAGGGGATGGTCCGGCAGCAGCCCGGGATTGGCCAGCCGCATCAGGGTGTCGTCGAACCAGGCCTGCGCCCAGACGAGCAGGTCGTCGCGCCCCGGCAGCTCGCTGCCGCGCCGGGCGACGGGCAGGGGGGCGGGGCCGTAAAGGGGTTCGAGCGGGCCCACCACGCCCTGCTCGCCCAGCACGCGATCGCGCAGCCAGTAGGCCTCCAGCCAGGCCGCGCGGCCCAGGTACCAGCCGAGGGGCGCGAGATCGGGGTGGAACTGCTCCCGGCAGTCCGGGTCGCTGACTCCCTCCACGAGGAGCGATATCAGGTTCTGGAGCTGGCTCAGCTGGCCGAGCGTGCTGGCGGAAATGGCGGGCATGGGATGAATGCTTCCTGGACTGATACGCTGTGCCTGGGGGTGTCGCGCAAAGCCTGTGGTACGGGCGGACCGGGAGCCTGCCGGGACCGGGTGGAACGGCGTCGCGGGGCGGTTCGCTTCCGGTCCATGGGACGGCCGCGGCGGCCGGTACGATGCTTTGCGTTTTCACAACAAACCGGGCAATGGTAGCCTATACGCCCCGCGATGGCACATGCCTTCCATGCCCGATACCGACTTCACAGTCCTCGACGAATTCAACTTCTATTCCACGCTGGCGGATGCCAGCGGGGCGAGCCTGGTGCTGTTCACCACCCCGGAGTGCGGCGCCTGCCGTGTCTATCGGCGCGCCCTGCACGAAACCCGGGCGCAGGGCGCCGGGTTCAGGGTGTTCGTGGTGGACGCCGGGAACAGCCTGGCGCTGACCCGTGAATACGAGGTATTCCACCTGCCGGCCCTGTTCCTGTTCCGCGACGGCCACTTCCATGCCCGCGTCGATGCCGCCCCCGTCCCCCGGGAGTTGTGCCGGGCCGTGGACGAACGGCTCGGGCACCCGGCCGAGGAGGCGCCCTGATGGAGCTGAGCGTCGACCCGGAAACCGGGCTGCTGGCCGCCGCCGGGTACCTTCCCTCGCCCAATTGCGACGCGCGCCCGCCCGATTCGAGCATCGACCTGGTGGTGGTGCACGGCATCAGTCTGCCGCCGGGGGAGTTCGGCGGCGGACATATCGCCGCGCTGTTCACCAACCGGCTCGACCCGGGGGCGCATCCCTACTTCGCGGAGATCGCCCACCTGCGCGTCTCGGCCCACCTGCTCATCCGCCGTGACGGCGAGCTGCTGCAGTTCGTGCCCTTTCACCAGCGGGCCTGGCATGCCGGCGTTTCCAGTTTCGAGGGGCGCAGCGCCTGCAACGACTTCTCCGTGGGGATCGAGCTGGAGGGCGTCGATGATCTCCCCTACGAGCCGGTGCAACTGGAACGGCTCGCCGCGGTCATCCGGGCGTTGAGCCGTGCCTATCCGGCGATCCGCCTCGATCGCGTGGTGGGGCACAGCGATGTGGCGCCCGGACGCAAGACCGATCCGGGGCCGGCCTTCGACTGGCGCCGGCTGCATGCCCTGCTGGAACCGCACCGGCCGGTCCTGGCCCGGGCGACGGACACCAACCCGACGGAATAAGGATTGATGACCACGACCATCGATTTCATCCGCCACGGCGAGCCCGTGGGCGGCAGCCGCTATCGCGGTGGCGGCGTGGACGACCCGCTGAGTGAGAATGGCTGGGCCCAGATGCGGGCGGCGGTCGGCAACCACCGCCCCTGGCAGGCCATCTACACCTCGCCGCTGGTTCGCTGCCGGGCCTTTGCCGAGGAACTTGCCGCCCGCCATGGCGTGCCGCTGCGGGTGGATGAGCGCCTGCGCGAGATCGGTTACGGTGAGTGGGAAGGCCGTTCCCATGCCGAGGTGCAGGCCGAGGATCCCGGGCTGCGCAAGCGCCTGTGGCTCGACCCGGTGGTGTTCATGCCCCCGGGCGCCGAGTCGCTCGAGTCCGCCCGGGCGCGGATGACGGGAACCTGGGAGGATATCCTCGACCAGCATCCCGGACAGCATGTGCTGGTGGTGGCCCATGCCGGGGTCATCCGCATGCTGCTCAGCCAGATGCTGGGGATGCCCCTGGAGCGGCTGTTCAGCTTCTCCGTCTCCTACGCGGCCCTCAGCCGGGTGGCCGTGGACGCCATCGACGGCGCGCGCCTGCAGCGCCTGCTGTTCCATGGCGCCAGCCGGCTGCCGGAATCCGCCCCGTGAAGCCGGTGATCCCCACTTCGGCGACGGCTCCCGCGGATCGCCCCGCCGCGGCGATCTGGTTCAGTGCGCCCGGCTGCGGTGTCTGCAGTGTCCTTCGGCCACGGGTCAAGTCGCTGTTCGAGCAGGAGTTTCCGCAGATCCTGTGGCAGGATGTGGATACTGCGGCGCAGCCGGAGGTAGCGGCACAACACCAGGTTTTCACCATTCCCACACTGCTGGTGTTCCTCGACGGGCGCGAATTTCTGCGCCGGGCGCGCAACTTCAGTCCGGCCGAGGTGCGGGACGCCCTCGCCCGACCCTACGGTCTGTTGTTTGGTGATGCGTGAGTGCGTCAGTGCGTGATGCGTGATGTGAGGCACCCGGCCGGGCGGGGCATCGTGCTCCGGCCTCCCGGCGTGCAGCCAGGATAGCCCTTGTCCCTGGTCTCTTGTCCCGCTATATCCTTATATTCTATTGCGCCGCAAAATGAGTTCCGGCGGACGGTTCGATACAATGGGAATCAAGTCATTAAGATTTCTTATTCGTACATAAGAACACTTGTTGTTTTGGTTTGCCGGTCCAACCAGCCGGTTCCGGGCCCATGCGCACCGATTCAGACCCCGTCCCCGGCACGGCCGGAGGAAGCGGGGCGTTCTGGTGCGGTTCTGATTGAGGATGAGTGCGTATGTCCGTAGTAGCGAACGATATCGACCCCGTCGAAACCTCGGAATGGGTTGAGGCGATGGAGGCCGTCCTTGAGCGCGAGGGGCCCGAGCGCGCCCACTACCTTCTTGAGCGCCTGGTGGACAAGGCGCGCCGCTCCGGGGCCTATCTGCCCTATACGGCCAATACCGCCTACCTGAACACCATTCCGGCCGCCCTGGAAGAGCACATTCCGGGGGATCCGGAGATGGAGCGGCGCATCCGCGCCATCATCCGCTGGAACGCCATGGCCATGGTGGTGCGCGCCAATCGCGAAAGCTCCGAGCTCGGGGGGCACATCGCCACCCACGCCTCGGCGGCCACCCTCTACGATGTGGGCTACAACTACTTCTTCCACGGGCCGGAGGCGGAGCAGGGCGCCGACCTGGTCTACATCCAGGGCCATGCATCGCCCGGGGTCTACGCCCGCGCCTTCCTCGAGGGGCGCATCAGCGAGGCGCAGCTGGATCGTTTCCGCCAGGAGGTGGAGCCGGGCGGTCTTTCCTCCTATCCCCACCCCTGGCTGATGCGGGATTTCTGGCAGTTCCCCACCGTGTCCATGGGGCTCGGTCCGCTGCAGGCCATCTACCAGGCCCGGTTCATGAAATACCTGCACAATCGCGGCCTGGCGGACACCAGCCAGCGCAAGGTATGGGCCTTCATGGGCGACGGCGAGATGGATGAGCCGGAGTCCCTGGGGGCCATCTCGCTGGCCGCCCGCGAGAAGCTCGACAACCTGGTGTTCGTGATCAACTGCAACCTGCAGCGGCTCGACGGCCCGGTGCGCGGCAACGGCAAGATCATCCAGGAGCTGGAGGCGGGCTTCCGCGGCGCCGGCTGGAATGTCATCAAGGTGATCTGGGGCCGCTACTGGGATCCGCTCATCGCCCGCGACACCCAGGGCATGCTGCTCCGGCGGATGGAAGAGGCGCTCGACGGCGACTACCAGAAGTACAAGAACCGCGGCGGCGCCTACACCCGCGAGAATTTCTTCGGCAAGTACCCCGAGCTCAAGGAGATGGTGGCCAACATGTCCGACCAGGACATCTGGCGCCTGAACCGCGGTGGCCACGATCCGCACAAGGTCTATGCCGCCTACGCCGCGGCGGTGAAGCACAACGGCCAGCCCACGGTGATCCTCGCCAAGACGGTCAAGGGCTACGGCATGGGCGCGGCGGGCGAGGCGGCCAACGTCACCCACTCCCAGAAGAAGATGGATTTCGCGGCGCTGAAGCAGTTCCGCGATCGCTTCAACATCCCCGTACCCGACGACCAGCTGGAGCAGGTGCCCTACTACTACCCGGGCGAGGACAGCCCCGAGATCCGCTACCTGCGGGATCGCCGGGAGCGGCTCGGCGGCTCCCTGCCGGTGCGCCTCAACCAGGCCCCGTCCCTCGAGACTCCCCCGCTGAAGGCGTTCCAGAGCCAGCTCGACGGCTCCGGCGAGCGGGAGATCTCCACCACCATGGCCTTCGTGCGCATCCTCACCCAGCTGTCCCGGGACAAGGGCATCGGCAAGAACCTGGTGCCCATCGTGCCCGACGAGGCGCGCACCTTCGGCATGGAGGGGCTGTTCCGCCAGCTCGGCATTTACTCCCACTCCGGCCAGCTCTACGAGCCGGAGGACAAGGACCAGCTGATGTGGTACCGGGAGGACAAGGCCGGACAGATCCTCGAGGAGGGCATCACCGAGGACGGCGCCATGGCCTCGTGGATGGCCGCCGCCACCGCCTACAGCAGCTACGGGATCAACATGGTCCCCTTCTACATCTTCTACTCCATGTTCGGGTTCCAGCGCGTCGGCGACCTGGCCTGGGCGGCGGGTGACATGCAGGCGCGCGGCTTCCTCATCGGCGGCACCGCCGGGCGCACCACCCTGGCGGGCGAGGGCCTGCAGCACCAGGACGGCCACAGCTTCCTGCAGGCGGCCACCATTCCCAACTGCGTGGCCTACGATCCCTGCTACGCCTACGAACTGGCGGTGATCATCCAGGACGGACTGCGGCGCATGTTCCGCGAGCAGGAGAACGTCTTCTACTACATCACCACCATGAACGAGAACTACGCCCAGCCGGCCATGCCGCAGGGCGTGGAGGAGGGCATCCTCAAGGGCATGTACCGGCTCCACGAGGCGCCTGCGCCGAAGGGACGCAAGAAGGCACCGCCGCGGGTGCAGCTGCTGGGTGCCGGCACCATCCTGCGCGAGGTGGAGGCGGCCGCCGAGCTGCTGGCCGCGGACTTCGGGGTGAGCGCCGACGTGTGGAGTGTCACCAGCTTCAACGAACTGCGCCGTGAAGGGCTGGACGTGGACCGCTGGAACCTGCTGCACCCCGGCGAAGCCCCGCGCACCTGCCACGTGACGCAGGCGCTCGGCGAGCGTCCCGGCCCGGTGGTGGCCGCCACCGACTACATCAAGGCCTACGCCGACCAGATCCGCGCCTGGGTCCCGGGCCGCTATGTCGTGCTCGGCACCGACGGCTTCGGCCGTTCCGATACCCGTGCCCATCTGCGCCGTTTCTTCGAGGTGGATCGCCACTACGTGGTGGTGGCGGCACTGCACGCCCTCGCGGGCGAGGGAACGATTCCCCCGGCGAAGGTGAAAGAGGCCATGGAGCGCTACGGCATCGACCCGGAGAAGCCCAATCCGGTCACCGTCTGACGGCCCCGGCTTCCGGTCACAGGCAATCGGCAGCGGGGCCGGCGGCGGCCGGCCCCACGCAGTGGAGGAATACCCTTGGGAACCCAGAAAGACGTCTTGATTCCCGACATCGGCGACTTCGCCGATGTGGATGTGATTGAAGTGGTGGTGGCCCCCGGCGACCGGGTGGATGTCGACGATCCGCTCCTCACCCTGGAGAGCGACAAGGCCTCCATGGACATCCCGGCGCCCTTCGCCGGCGTGGTGAAGGAGGTGAAGGTCAAGGTGGGCGACAAGGTCTCCGAGGGGGATGTCGCGTTCGTCATCGAGGCCGAGACGGCAGGAGCACAGGTACCCGCCGTGGAGTCGGCGCAGGCGGCTGTCCCGGCTCCTGAGCCGAAGGCCGTGCCCGCCCCGGAGACCCGTGCCGCGCCTCCGCCTGCCCAGGCGGCAGCGGAATCCATGGCGGAGACGCCGGCATCGCCCTGGCAGCCGCCGCCCGTGCCCGCCTATCCCGCCATGAGCGAGGTGGCCACGGGGCAGGTTCACGCCAGCCCCTCGGTGCGTCGCTTCGCCCGTGAGCTGGGGGCGGATCTCGCCAAGGTGACCGGAACCGGGCCCAAGGGGCGCATCCTCAAGGAGGACGTCCAGGGTTTCGTCAAGTACGAGCTTTCCCGGCCCAAGGCCACCCCCGCCGGCGGCTCCGGGTTCAGCCTGCCGGAGATGCCGGAGGTGGATTTCAGCCGCTTCGGCGAAATCGAGACCCAGCCTCTTTCGCGCATCAGGAAGATCTCCGGTGCGAACCTGCAGCGCAACTGGATCACCGTTCCCCACGTGACCCAGCACGACGAGGCCGACATCACCGACATGGAGGCCTTCCGCAAGGCTCAGGGCGAGATCGCGGCCAGGGAGGGTGTGCGCCTGACCCCGCTGGTGTTCCTGATGAAGGCCTGCGTGGCGGCGCTGAAGGCCTACCCGGACGTGAACAGTTCGCTCGCGCCCGACGGCGAGAACCTGATCCTGAAAAAGTACTTCCATATCGGCGTGGCGGTGGACACCCCCAACGGCCTGGTGGTGCCGGTGATCCGGGACGTGGACCGGAAGGGGCTCATGGCGCTGGCCCGCGAGCTCGGCGACGTGAGTGCCAAGGCGCGCGAGGGCAAGCTCGGCCCGGCGGACATGCAGGGCGGCTGCTTCACCATCTCGAGCCTCGGCGGCATCGGGGGAACCCAGTTCACCCCCATCGTCAACGCCCCCGAAGTGGCCATCCTCGGCGTCTCCCGCGCCGAGATGAAGCCGATCTACGACGGCCAGGGCGGATTCGTGCCGCGGCTGATGCTCCCCCTGTCGCTCTCCTATGACCACCGGGTCATCGACGGCGCCGCCGCCGCCCGCTTCACCACCTACCTGCGCCGCTTGCTGGGGGACATCAGGACGTTGTTGCTGTGATGGGTGAATGCGTGAGTGCGTGATGGGTGATGGGTGATGGGTGATGGGTGATGGGTGATGGGTGATGGGTGATGGGTGATGAGTGATGGGTGATGAGTGATGAGTGATGGGTGATGGGTGATGGGTGATGGGTGATGAGTGATGGGTGATGAGTGATGGGTGATGAGTGATGAGTGATGAGTGATGAGTGATGAGTGATGGGGTGCTCTCATGGATGAGACGAGCAACGCATATGGACACAAACGACTTCTGGTGTGGAAGCAATCCATGGAGCTGGTGGTGGCAACCTATGCTGCGACACGCGCCTTTCCGGCAGTTGAGCGTCATGGATTGGCCTCACAGATGCAGCGTGCGGCAGTATCCATTCCGAGCAATATCGCAGAAGGATCTGCCAGGGGATCAAAGCGCGATTCGTTGAGGTTTTATGTCTTTGCCAGGGGAAGCATCGCCGAGCTTGACACCCAGTTCGAGATTGCCAGGAGGCTTGGGTACCTTGACGAAGTAAGGTTTCGCGAGCTGACCTTGAGGCTGGATCGGATTAGTCGCCTGCTGAACGGCTTGAGGAATGCCCATTCGGCGGGTTCTTGAGAGCCCATCACCCATCACCCATAACGCATCACAGCGATTTGAGTTTCCACGGCATTCACGCCAACCCAATGACAGGAACAAAGCCGAATGAGCAAGACAGTCGAAATCCGCGTTCCCGACATCGGCAATTTCGAGAACGTGGATGTGATCGAGGTGCTGGTGGCGCCGGGGGACGCGGTCGAGGCCGAGACCTCGCTCATCACCCTGGAGAGTGACAAGGCCACCATGGATGTCCCGTCGCCGCAGGCCGGCGTGGTGCGGGAGCTGCATGTGGCGGTGGGCGACAAGGTCTCCACGGGCAGCCTCGTCCTGCTGCTGGAGACTGCGGCCAGTGGCGCGGCGGTTGCCCAAGCGCCCGCGGCGGCCCCCGAAAAGGCCCCGGCCGCCGCTCCCTCGCCGCAGGCGGCAACCACCGCCGAGGGGGACCTCCATGCCGAGGTGGTGGTGCTGGGTGCCGGCCCCGGCGGCTACACGGCCGCGTTCCGGGCCGCGGACCTGGGCCTGAAGACCGTGCTGGTGGAGCGCCACGCCCGCCTGGGCGGGGTGTGCCTCAACGTGGGCTGCATTCCCTCCAAGGCGCTGCTGCACGCGGCGAAGGTCATCGACGAGGCCGCCGAGATGGCGGAGCACGGCATCCGCTTCGGCGCGCCCGAGGTGGACCTGGACGCCCTGCGCGGCTGGAAGGAGAGCGTGGTGGACCGCCTCACCAAGGGTCTCGGCGGCCTGGCGAAGCAGCGCAAGGTGACGGTGGTGCAGGGGCGGGCCCGCTTCGCCGCCCCCAACCAGCTGCTGGTGGAGACCGCGGAGGGAGCCCGCCGGATCCTGTTCGACAAGGCCATCATCGCCGCCGGTTCGCGCCCGGTCCGGCTGCCGTTCCTGCCCGAGGATCCGCGCATCATCGACTCCACCGGGGCGCTGGCCCTGGCGGATGTGCCGGGGCGCATGCTGGTCATCGGCGGCGGCATCATCGGCCTGGAGATGGCGACCGTCTATCACGCCCTGGGCGCGGCGGTCTCGGTGGTGGAGCTGCAGGACAGCCTCATTCCGGGCTGCGACAAGGACCTGGTGACCCCGCTCACCCGGCGGGTGAAGAAGCGCTACGAGAACATCTGGCTGCAGACGAAGGTGACCGCCGTGGAGGCGCGCGAGGACGGCCTGCACGTGACCTTCGAGGGCGCCCAGGCGCCGGCGGAGCCGCAGCGCTTCGATCGTATCCTGGTGGCGGTGGGGCGCACCCCCAACGGCCGTGACATCGGCGCCGAGGCCGCCGGCGTGGCGGTGGACGAGCGCGGCTTCATCCCCGTGGACGCGCAGATGCGCACCAACGTGGCGCACATCCATGCCATCGGCGACATCGTCGGCAATCCCATGCTGGCCCACAAGGCGAGCCACGAGGGCAAGATTGCCGCCGAGGTATGCGCCGGCCTGAAGAGCCGTTTCGATGCCCAGGTGATCCCCTCGGTGGCCTACACCGACCCGGAAGTGGCCTGGGTGGGCGTCACCGAGACCGAGGCGAAGGCCGAGGGGCGCAAGGTGGGCAAGGGCGCCTTCCCCTGGGCCGCCAGCGGCCGCTCCCTGAGCCTGGGGCGCGACGAGGGCCTGACCAAGCTCATCTTCGACGAGGAGACCCACCGGGTCATCGGCATGGGCGTGGTGGGCCCCAATGCCGGCGAGCTCATCAGTGAGGGGGCGCTGGCCATCGAGATGGGGGCCGATGCCGCCGACATCGGGCTGACCATCCATCCCCACCCGACCCTGTCCGAGAGCGTCATGATGGCCGCCGAGGCCTTCGAGGGCACCCTCACCGACCTCTACCTGCCGAAGAAGAAGTGATTGTTGATAGACAGGATTTACAGGATTGACGGGATAGAGACCAAACGCCGTTTATCCGCAGATTACGCAGATTACGCAGATTGAATCCGGAGCCGGGCCGTGTCGGGCAAGACGTGGCCATCCGATGTCTCACGGTATGAGCGCAATCGATGGCCGAAACGTCTTCAAACATCCTGTAAATCCTGTAAATCCTGTTAATCCTGTCTATTCCAGAATTTCATTCCCTGAAGGAGATGCCCGTGAGGAGAGTGCTGGCGGTTGCGTTGATGGCGCTGGGTCTGGCGGGGTGCGGAACGGTGCCCGAGCGGATGAACGTGGAGCCGCAGCCGGAGCTTTCGAGCGCGGAGATCGGGCGGGAGCAGCCGGTGGCGGTGACCGTGGTGGATCGGCGCGGCGAGACCCCGCTCGGCAGCTACGAGAGCGTCTACGGCAAGCGGGTCCGGATCGATCTCGAGAACGATCTCACCAGCTCGATCCGCGACCAGGTGGGCGAGGGGATCGCGGCGCTCGGCTTCATCCCCATGCATGGCGCCGGAGAGGAACTGCCCCGGGGGCTCACCGTGGAGATCCTGCACCTGGAGTACCAGGCCGCCCGCGGCTACGTCTCCGGGGAGATGACGGTGTGGGCCGAGCTGCGCGGCATCGCCCGCAACGGCGGGGAGACCTACCGGGTCCGCTACCGGATGCGGCAGCACAAGGAGGGACTGTTCAACCCCGGTTCGCCCGAGAGCCTGCGCCTCATCAACACTACCCTGACCACCGTGCTGGAAGAACTGCTCAAGGACCCGAAGCTGATCGCCGTGCTGGCGGCGGAGTGAATGCGTGCGTGTGGCAACTGGTAACCGGCAACTGGCGACTGACCACCGGCACCCGGCACCGTTTTGAGCCGGATCAAGGTGTTTGTGCGGCCGGCGGGGCAAACTACGCCATTGGTGTCCATCCGCAGGAGAGTCATTCCGATGCAGCGAATCAGCCTTCTGGTGTCCTTGTTCACGTCTCTTCTCATCGGCGGGAATGCCGTGGCCTCCACATCCGTGGACCAGGCCGAGCAGCTGTTCGAGCGCTATACGGCGCTGGAACAGGCCTATGATCCGGCCATCCTGGAGCTCTACGCCGATGATGCCATGGTGACCCGGGTCCAGCTGCTGCCCGACGGGACGCGCAAGGTGAATCAGCTGGAGGGACGCTGGTACAAGGACCTGGTGCGGCAGATGCTGCCCCGCGCGAAGGTCGAACCGGACACCATCAGCTACAGCCAGATGAGCTTCACCGGGCTGGAGGATGGCCGGGTGGAGGTGCGCGGCATGCGCCACTCGGCCCGCCAGGATCGCTATCAGCCCATCCAGATGGTCGTGGGTCCGACGGCCACCGGCGAGTGGCGGATTCTCGAGGAGCGGGTGGTGGTGGTCCGCGAGGAGTGAGTCTCAGCCGTCGCTGCTTTGCCCGGCGTCCCGGCGCCGGTTCTTCTTCCACAGGACGTCGGGTACGCCCGCCGCGGCGTTGAGCGCCCGGGACAGCACGAACAGCAGGTCCGAGAGGCGGTTGAGATAGGCGATCGCCTCCGGGTTGATGCCGGCCTCCGGCGCCAGCCCCGCCACCAGGCGCTCGGCGCGGCGGCAGACGGTGCGGGCCAGGTGGCAGGTGGCGGCGGCCGCGGTGCCGCCGGGCAGGATGAACTCCGCGAGCGGCGGCAGTTCGGCATTGAAGCGATCCAGCACCTGCTCCAGCCAGCCGACGTAGCGCGCGTCGATGGCCACGAACCCGGGCACGCTCAGCTCTCCCCCCAGATCGAACAGATCGTGCTGGATGTCGGTCAGGCAGTCGCGGACCGCCTCGGGCACTTCGCCCGCGAGCAGCACGCCGATGACGCTGTTGAGCTCGTCCACCGTGCCGTACGCTTCCACGCGCGGGTCATCCTTGCGTACCCGGCTGCCGTCGCCGAGGCCGGTGGTGCCCTTGTCGCCGGTGCGGGTGTAGATCTTGGATAGCCGGTAGCCCATGGGACACGCTCCTCCGGGTTGATGTGCCGCGGAGAGGGACTATCGCCCAGCGCTGCGCCGGGGGCAAGCCCAGCCTGTTTTTTTCACCACGAAGGCACGGAGGACACGGAGAAAAACAGATAAACCGCAGATTGACGTTGATTGGCGTTGATTTCTCAGGTGTTGAACGAGAACCAGTGTACTGCTTCACTCTTGGAGGAACAGGACGGCAACTGGTATGACACTGTGCCTGCCACATGGTGTGGCCTGCTGCCAACGCTGTCCACACCCCGCCGTCCCGGCACCTGCCATGCCCATCTTGTTGTTCCCAAATAAACGTAAATCAACGTCAATCTGCGGTTAATCCCAATCCTTTCGTTTTTCTCCGTGTCCTTCGTGCCTTCGTGGTGAACAGGTCTTTTGGCGCTGAAATGTTCGCCCTCACTGGTACGGAGGGGGTGCGCCGGGCGGCGGGGGATGCGATCATGGGCGACCTCGCAAGCGGTGGAGCAGCAGCGTGAAGGAACTGATCCTGGGTGGGGCCCGCTCGGGCAAGAGCACGCTGGCCGAGCGGCTGGCCCTGGAGAGCGGAATGGAGGTGACCTATCTCGCCACCGCCGCGCCCGCGGACGGGGAGATGGCCGAGCGGATCGCCCGCCACCGGGCCCGCCGGCCCGGTCACTGGACCCTGGTGGAGGAACCGGTGGCCCTTGCCGCCGCGCTGGCCCGGCACGCCGCCGGTGGGCGCTGCCTGCTGGTGGACTGCCTGACCCTGTGGCTGACCAACCTGCTGGCCCTGGAGGACGAGGCGCGGCTGGCCGCTGAGCGCGGGGCCCTGCTGGAGGTCCTGCCCGATCTCCCGGGACGGCTGATCCTGGTGAGCAACGAGGTGGGCCTGGGCATCGTTCCCGTGAACGGTCTGGCACGCCGGTTCCGCGACGAGGCGGGGTGGCTGCACCAGGCCCTGGCGGCACGCTGCGAACGGGTCGTCTTCACCGCCGCCGGCCTGCCGCTGGTGCTGAAGGGACCGCCCCTGGCGTGACGCCCGTGGCGGGCACCGGGGGGGCGCGGACCCGGCCCGACTTCCTGTTCCGTCAGCCGCAATCCCGTTGTGCGCACGGCGCATCCCGCGTTCTGGCAACGGGCAACTGATAACTGGTAACTGATAGCCCGCAAGGAGAATCCGTTGACACCGACCTGGCTGGAAGCCCCCGTACACCCCGTCGATGAAGCCGCAGCCGCCGCCGCGCAGGCCCGGCAGGCCCGGCTGACCAAGCCTCCGGGCTCCCTCGGCGAGCTGGAAGCGGTCGCGGTGCGCCTGGCGGCGCTGCAGGGGCGCGAGCGCCCGGCGGCGGAGCGGGTGCGGATGGTGGTCTTCGCCGCCGATCACGGCGTCGCCGCCTCGGGCGTGTCCGCCTTTCCCCAGGCGGTGACGGTGCAGATGGTGCGCAATTTCGCCGCCGGGGGCGCGGCCATCAGCGTGCTGGCGCGGGCGCTGGGGGCGGAGCTGGAGGTGGTGGACGTGGGCACCCTGGAGCCGCCGGGGGAACTCCCCGGGCTGGTGAGCGCCCGGGTCGGTCCCGGCACCGCCAACTTCCAGCACCAGGACGCCATGACCCCGGCCCAGCTCGGCGCCGCCCTGGAGGCCGGCCGGGCCGCGGTGGAGCGCGCCGCGGTGGCGGACTGCCAGCTGTTCATCGGGGGCGAGATGGGCATTGCCAACACCTCCGCCGCCGCGGCGGTGGCCTGCGCGCTGCTGGCGGAGGATCCTTCCGTCCTGGCCGGCCCCGGCACGGGGCTGGACACGGCGGGGGTGGGTCGGAAAGTGACTGTGCTGAGGGAGGCGCTGGCGCGCCACGGGGATCTCGCCGCCGCCCCCCTGGAGGCGCTGCGCTGCTTCGGCGGATTCGAGCTGGCCGCCCTGGCCGGCGCCTTCCTCGCCTGCGCCCAGCGCGGCATCCCGGTGCTGGTGGACGGCTTCATCGCCGGCGTGGCGGCCCTGGTGGTGCAGCGGCTGCGCCCGGAGACGACGCCCTGGCTGCTGTTCGGCCATGTCTCCGCCGAGCCCGGCCACCGGCGCGTGCTGGAGGCCCTGGGCGGGCGGCCGCTGCTTGACCTGGGCATGCGGCTGGGCGAGGGCACGGGAGCGGCGGTGGCCGTGCCGCTGCTGCGCCTCGCCTGCGCCCTGCACAGCGGCATGGCCACCTTTGCCGAGGCCGGGATCGCGGGGGGGTGACCATGGATCGGCAGGATGCGGAAACCACCCTGGATCTCATCCGCCACGGCGAGCCCGAGGGCGGGACCCGCCTGCGCGGCTGGCGGGACGATCCCCTGAGCGCCCGGGGCTGGGAGCAGATGTGGGGCACGGTGGGAGAAGCGAATTCCTGGGACGTCATCGTCACCTCGCCCCTATCGCGCTGCGCGGCCTTCGCCGCGGCCCTGGGGGAGCGGCACGGGCTGCCGGTGGAGATCGAGCCCCGGCTGCGCGAGGTGGGGTTCGGTGACTGGGAGGGACGCATACCCGGCGAGCTCTATGACGAGGATCCGGACGGGGTGATGGGCTTCTGGACCGATCCCGTCGGTCACCCGGCGCCCGGCGGCGAACCCATCGAGGCCTTTGGTGAGCGGGTACAGGCGGCCTGGTCCGAGCTGCTGGAGCGGCATGGGGAGCGGCACCTGCTGCTGGTGACCCACGGCGGCGTGATCCGGGTTCTGCTGGGCGGGGTGCTGGGTGCGCCGCTCTCCCACCTGTTCCGGCTCGAGGTGCCCTATGCCGGGCTCAGCCGGGTACGGGTCAGCGGCGGCCTGCCGCGGGTGGTGTTCCACGGCGGGCGCCCCTGATGGGACGGCTGCTGCTGGCGCTGCAGTTCCTGACCCGGCTGCCGGTCCGGGCACCCTGGCCGGGGAGCCCCGGCGAGCGGGCCGCCGCCGTGCCCTTCTACCCGCTGGTGGGGCTGTTGCTGGGCCTGCTGCTGGCCGCGCTCCACGGGACGCTCGGCGCCACCGATCCCGGTGTCCAGGCGGCACTCCTGCTGGCCGCCTGGGTGCTTCTCACCGGCGCCCTGCACCTGGACGGCCTGGCCGATACGGTGGACGCCTGGGTGGGCGGTCAGGGCGACCGGGCGCGCACCCTGGCCATCATGAAGGATTCCCGCACCGGTCCCATGGGCGCGACCGCGCTGGGGGTGGTGCTGCTGGCCAAGTTCGCTGCGCTGCAGGCGCTTCTCGGTGCCGGGAGCTGGGGCGCGGTGGTGCTGGCGCCGGTGGCGGGCCGGGCGCTGCTGGTGGCGGTGCTGCTGTGGCTGCCCTATGTGCGGCCCGGCGGGCTCGGCGCGGAGCTCGCCGGGCACCTGCCGCGGGAGACGGCCCGGGTGGCCGTGGGTGTGGCGGCCGCCGCGCTGCTATTGGCGGGGTTCGCCGGGCTGTGGATGCTGGTGGCGGCCACGGCGGTGTTCCTGGGCGCGCGCGCCGCGCTCCTGAGCCGTCTCGGCGGCACCACCGGTGATACGGCCGGGGCCCTGTGCGAAATCGGCGAGGCGGCGGTCCTGCTGGCCGCCGCGATGGCGCTGTGATCCCGGCGCCGCTGGCGGCGGCGGGGGTCTGTGCCGCCGCCGTGCTGCTGGACCGGTTCCTGGGCGAGCCGCGGCGCGGGCACCCGCTGGTGGGGTTCGGGCGCCTGGCGGCGGCCATCGAGCGGCGGTTCAATCCCGCCGACTGCCGCGATTCGCCCCGCGCCCGGACTGCAGGACTGGCGGCGGTTTTCCTGCTGGTGGCGCCCTTCACCCTGCTGGCGGGGCTCGCCGCGCGGGGTGCGGCGGCACCGCTGGTCGAGGCGCTGCTGCTCTACCTCGCCATCGGCGCCCGCAGCCTGGCCGAGCATGCCCGGGCCGTCGCCACGCCGCTGGCCGCCGGCGACCTGCCCGCCGCCCGCGCCCGGGTGGCCTGGCTGGTGAGCCGGGAGACAGAGGGTCTGGAGGAAGGGGAGGTGGCCGCGGCGGCCACGGAGTCGGTGCTGGAGAACGGCGCCGACGCGGTCTTCGCCCCCCTGTTCTGGTACCTGCTGGCCGGCGCCCCGGGGGTGGTGCTGCACCGGCTCGTCAACACCCTGGACGCCATGTGGGGCTACCGCACCGGGCGCTACCGCCGCTTCGGCTGGGCCGCGGCGCGGCTGGACGACGGCCTCGGCTGGCTGCCGGCCCGCGCCACGGCCCTGACCTACACCGTGCTCGGGCATGCCCGCACCGCGCTGGCCTGCTGGCGCTGGCAGGCGCCGGCCTGGGAGAGCCCCAACGCCGGGCCGGTGATGGCCGCCGGGGCCGGTGCGCTGCGGGTGCGCCTCGGCGGTGCGGCCAGTTACCACGGCGAGCGCCGCGTGCGGCCGCGGCTCGGGGCTGGGGAGCCGCCGCGGGCGGCGGACATCGGCCGGGCCCTGGCGCTGGTGCGGCACGGGATATGGCTGTGGCTGGCCGTGATCCTCGCTGTGGCGTTGGCCGGGGGAGCGGCCGGTGCTTGAGCACGGCGGCCGGGTACGGGCCGCGGCACGCCGCCACGGGATTCCGGCGCGGGAGTGGCTCGATCTCTCCACCGGCATCAACCCGTGGGGCTACCCGGTGCCGCCGCCACCGGCGGAGGCGTGGGGCCGGCTGCCGGAGGAGGATGACCTCGAGGCGGTGGCGGCGTCCTGCTACGGCGGCGGCCCGTTGCTGGCGGTGCCCGGCACCCAGGCGGCCATCCAGCTGTTGCCGCGGCTGCGCCAACCCGGGCGGGTGGCGGTGCTGGCACCGGGCTATGCCGAACATGCCCGGGCCTGGGCCGGGGCGGGCCACCGGGTGGAGCCGGTGGCCGTCGGCGGGATCGAGGCGGCGTGCGCGCACGTCGAAGTGGCGGTCCTCTGCCGCCCCAACAACCCGGACGGGTTCCTGGCCGGGCGCGAGGCGCTGCTGGCGTGGGCCGGACGCCTGGCGCACCACGGCGGCTGGCTGGTGGTGGACGAGGCGTTCATGGATCTCCAGCCCGGGGAGAGCCTGATCCCGATGGGACCCCGGCCGGGGCTGGTGGTGCTGCGCTCGCCGGGCAAGTTCTTCGGCCTGGCCGGGGCGCGGCTCGGCTTCGTCCACGCCGAAGCGGAACTGCTGGCCCGGCTCGCCGAGAGCCTGGGGCCCTGGGCGGTGAGCGGCCCGGCCCGCTGGGCCGGGCGCCACGCGCTCGCCGATGCCGCCTGGCAGGAGCGGATGCGGGCCCGCCTGTCCGCCGCCGGTGCGCGGCTGGCGGCCCTGCTCGCGCGCCACGGCCTGGCGCCGGAGGGCGGCACGCCCCTGTTCCAGTGGCTGCGCCATCCCGAGGCCGCGGCCATCGCCGAGGCGCTCGCCCGCCGCGCCATCCTCGTGCGCCACTTCCCCGACCACCACGGCCTGCGCTTCGGCCTGCCCGGCGACGAACCCGGCTGGCAACGCCTCGAAGCGGCCCTGGGTGATGTAACCTGATGAATGGAAGAATATTTTATTATCCGCGGATTACGCAGATTACGCAGATTACGCAGATTACGCAGATTGAGCGAGTATTGCGTGGAGTCCTTTATGGATCTTGCGGCTTCTCCTTTCATGCAGGCCCCGAAAGGCTGGCTTGGGAGCCGCAAACAGAGCACCTGAATAAAAATCTGCGTAATCTGCGTAATCTGCGGACAAAACTTCTTTTCGTCTTTTATCCTGTCTAATCAGTTCTTCTGTACGGCATCCCGGTGAGGGCGAACAGGCGGTCGAGATCGAGGTGGGCCTCGGCGGTGTCGGCGAGGCGCTCGATGGCGGCTTCGCGCAGGGCGCGGTAGTCGGTCTCTTGCGGCGCATCGAGGCCGGCCCAGCGGAGCAGGGCGGCGCCGGCGGCGGGTTCCTCGAACAGGCCGTGGAGATAGGTGCCGAGGATCTGCCCGTCGGAGGAGAGGGCGCCGTCCGTGCCGCCGCCGTCGAGATGGACGGCCGGTCGCCCCAGCGCCTCCCCGCGGGTCACGCCCTGGTGGATCTCGTAGCCGCTCACCGGCGGGGCGCCCGGCAGGGCGAGCCGGCCGCGCACCCGGGCCAGGCGCTTTTCCGCCGCCAGGGTGGTCTGCAGGGCCAGCAGGCCTAGTCCCGGCTGGCTGCCGGGCTCGCCCTCCAGCCCCTGGGGGTCGTGCAGGACGGCGCCCAGCATCTGGAAGCCGCCGCAGATGCCGATGAGCCGGCCGCCGTAGCGCAGGTGGCGCTGCAGGGCGCGCTCCCAGCCCTGGGCCCGGAGCCAGCGGAGATCGGCCTGCACGCTCTTGGAGCCGGGGAGGACGACCAGGTCCGCCGGCGGCGGCGTCCGGCCCGGTCCCACCCATTCGAGCCGGACCCGGGGGTGCAGCCGCAGGGGATCGAGATCGGTGTGGTTGCTGATGCGCGGCAGCGCCGGCACCGCCACCCGCAGGGCGTCCGCCGCCGCATCCGTGGCGGCCGGACGGGCCAGGCTGTCCTCCGCCTCCAGGTGCAGCCCCTGCAGGTAGGGCAGGACGCCGAACACCGGTTTTCCGGTCTCCGCCTCCAGCCACCGGAGGCCCGGTTCCAGCAGGGCGGGATCGCCGCGGAAGCGGTTGATGACGAAACCGGCGATGCGCGCCCGTTCGCTCGCCGAGAGCAGCTGCAGGGTGCCGACGATCTGGGCGAAGACGCCGCCGCGGTCGATGTCCGCCACCAGCACCACCGGGCAGTCCACCGCCTCGGCGAAGCCCATGTTGGCGATGTCGCCCCGGCGCAGGTTGACCTCCGCCGGGCTGCCCGCGCCCTCTGCCACCAGCGCCTCGAACCCGGCGCCGAGACGGGCGTGGGATTCCAGCACCGCGCTGCGGGCAAGGCGCTTGTAGTCGTGGTAGGCGGCGGCCTCGAGGTTGGCATGAACCGCCCGGCCGTGGATGATCACCTGGCAGCCGCGCTCGGTGTTGGGTTTCAGCAGCACCGGGTTCATGTCCGTCAGCGGCGCCAGGCCCGCGGCCTGGGCCTGCACCGCCTGGGCCCGGCCGATTTCGCCGCCGTCGGCGGTCACCGCGCTGTTGAGCGCCATGTTCTGGGGTTTGAACGGACAGACCCGCACGCCGCGGCGGGCCAGCACCCGGCACAGCGCCGTCACCAGCAGGCTCTTGCCGGCGTCGGAACTGGTGCCCTGGACCATCAAGGTAGGAGTTTTCATCGATGTCTGAACTCTGGCGCCTGCTGGCGCTGCTGCTGATCCTGTGGTTGCAGTCGGCCGCCGCCGCGGCGGTGGCGGTGGTCGACGACAGCGGTGCGCGGGTGGCATTGCCGGAGCCGGCGCGGCGCATCGTCAGCCTTGCCCCCCATGCCACCGAACTCCTGCTCGCCGCCGGCGCCGGAGGGCGGGTGGTGGGCGTGGTGAGCCACAGCGACTACCCCGCCGCGGCCCGCGCCCTTCCGCAGGTGGGCGGCTACGAGCGCCTCGACCTGGAGGCGATTCTCGGCCTGGCGCCGGACCTCGTGGTGGCCTGGGAGAGCGGCAATCCCGGCGCGGAAGTGGAGCGGCTGCGCGCCCTCGGGATCCCCGTCTACGTGACCGAGCTGCGCCGGCTTGAGGACATTCCCGCCACGCTGGAGCGGATCGGCATCCTCGCCGGCACCCCCGGCGAGGCCGGCACCGCGGCCGCGGCGTTCCGTGACGGCGTGGAGGCGCTCCGCCGCCGCTATGCCGGCCGCTCGCCGGTGCGGGTGTTCTACCAGATCTGGGACAGCCCGCTGATGACCGTGGGTGGCGATCACCTCATCACCTCGGTCATCGCACTGTGCGGCGGCCGCAACATCTTCGCCGACCAGGCGGCGCTGGCGCCAGCGGTGGACGTGGAGTCGGTGCTGGTGCGCGATCCGGAGGCCATCGTGGCCAGCGGGATGGCCGCGGAGCGCCCGGAGTGGCTCGATGGCTGGCGGCGCTGGCCGGGGCTCGGCGCGGTGCGCGAAGAGGCGCTGTTCCTCATCCATCCCGATCTCATCCAGCGCCCCACGCCGCGCATCCTGGAGGGTGCCGAACAGCTGTGCGCGGACCTCGACCGGGTGCGTGCCCGCCGTGGCGAGTGATGCAATGAACTCTCAGCCGTAGGATGGGCAAGGCGCAGCGTGCCCATCTCCCATGCGGAACGGGTGATGGGCGCGTCGCTACGCTCCTTCGCCCATCCTGCGACTTGGCGTTCCTGGCGCCTTGGCGGTGAATCCCCTCGCGGCGGTGTGTCTCACCCCTCCGAGAGGCGGTAGATGACCGGGAGGGTGAGATCCAGGGGCGTGCCGGGACGCCGGCCATCCGCCAGCGCCACCGCCGCCACCCGCAGCAGGGCGTCGCGGGCGGCGCTGTCGAGCAGGCCGAAGCCGGAGCTGTTCGCCACCTTCACATTCCCGATGCGCCCGTCGGCGTCCACCCGGAATGCCAGCACCACCTCTCCCTCCCAGCCGCGGCGGCGCGCCAGCACCGGGTAGCGGAATTCGCCGGCCAGGCGCAGGCGGATGATCCGGCGCACCTCGGCGGCGAGACCGGGCGCCGGTCCGGGGCCGGCCGGGCCGGCGGCGGTGGGAAGGATCGGCGCCGGTGCCGTTGGGGCGCCGGGCGTGGCCTCTGCCGCCCGGGTCCCGGCCGGCGGGGGAGGCGCCTGCTGTCCGGCGGTGCGCGTCGATGCCGCTGACCGGGGGCGGGCGGGAGCCGTGGTGCTGCGGGCGGCTCCGGTTTCGGGGCGCGTTTCCGGTATCCGGGCGGTCCTTGGTTCCGGCATCCGTGGCGGCGTCTCCACACGGGAGGAGGGAGCGGGTCGGGGTGGTTCCGGAGTGGATATCCGTGGGGCCGGTTCCGGTTTCGCCACTACCGGCGTCGTGGCTGGTCGCGGCGCCGGACGGGTGAGCTCCACCCTGAGCACGGGGGTGGCGCTGCTTCCGGGAAGCGGTGCCGGCCCGGCGGGCAGCAGGGCGAGGACGGCGGCATGGAGCGCCAGGGACACGCCCACCGCCAGCGCCACGCCGGGGCGAGGCGCTGCGTCGAAGTGGGCGGATCCCATGGCGAAGGCCATCACTCGGTCCGGTAGGCCACGGAGAGGAACAACTCGCGCCCCGCCGTGTTGTAGTTGGCCGCGCTCTCGTAGCTCTGGTCGAACAGGTTCTTCACCTGGCCGCTGAGCCGCCAGTGCCGGGCCAGGGCGTAGTCCGCATGCAGGTCCACGCGCCCATAGCCGGCGATGCGCCGGGTGTTGGCCCGATCGTCCCAGCGGCCGGACTGGGCGATGAAGCTTCCCCCCAGGCGCCAGCGGGCCAGGTCGCGGTCCAGATCCAGGCGCAGGGTGCGCGGGGCGCGGCGCGGCAGTTCGTTGCCGGTGTCGGAATCCTCCGCGTCGAGGAGGGTCAACGCGGCCGCGGCATTCCAGTCTCCGAGGCGGGTGCGGGCGGTGGCTTCCAGGCCGTCGATGCGGGCGCGGCGCAGGTTGGACGGCTGCCAGATGTCGTTGAGCCAGTCCGTGTCGTCACAGTTCACCGCGCAGGCCCAGTCGATGAGGTTGTCCACCTCCGTGCGGTAGGCGCGCAGGCTCCAGGCGACGGCGCCGCTGCCGTGTGACAGGCCCAGTTCCCAGGTGGCCGACTCCTCCGGATCCAGGTCGGGGTTGCCGGAATAGGGGTAGTAGAGATCGTTGAAGGTGGGAGCGCGGAAGGCGGTGCCGTAGCCGGCGGTGGCGCGCAGCCCCCAGGGCAGGTCGAGACCGGCATCGAGGCTGCCGGTGGTGTGGCCGCCGAAGCCGTCGTAGCGGTCGTGGCGCAGGCCCAGCACGAAATCGTAACCCTCGCCCAGGTACTGGTACTCCACGAAGCCGGCGCGGTCGTCGCGGCGGTCCTCGGCGTAGTCGGTGCTGCCCTCCACGGCATCGCGCAGGAAGTCGAGCCCCAGGGTGAGCAGCGCACGCTCGGACAGTGTCAGGTCGTTCTGCCAGCCGAGCTGGGTGCGACGGGTCTCGTAACGGTCGCGGAAGGCGCCATCGAGATACTCCTTCGATTCGTCGCGGCTCTGGCCGGCGCTGAGCGACACCCGCCAGCGGTCCAGCGGGCTGAAGGCGAATTTCCCCCCGAGGCTCTGCTCAACGAAGTCGTTCTCGTTGGTCCAGCTGCCGTCGTAGTCGTTCTTTCCCCCGGCGCGCAGAAGGTGGGCCTCCACCTCGGCCCCGCCACTGAACCGGTGGCTGATGCGGGCGGAGAGGGAAGTGTTGCGATAGCCGTCGCGGTCCGGCTCCGCGCCTTTCAGGGCATCGAAACCCTCGGTCCGTTCGTGGGCGGCGGCAAGGCTCCAGCGGGTCCCGTCCGCTCCTCCCGAGATCCCGGCGCTGAGGTTGCGGGTGTCGTGACTGCCGGCCCCGGCCCGGGCCTCGGCCCGGAAGCCCTCGCTCCCGCGGCGGGTGAAGATCTGGACCACTCCGCCGATGGCGTCGGAGCCGTAGAGATGGGAGCGCGGACCGCGCACCACCTCGATGCGCTCGATCTGGTCCACCGGGATGAACTGCCAGGCCACCTGTCCGAGGGTGGCAGAACCCATGCGTACCCCGTCCACCAGCAGCAGTACATGGCCGGACTCGGTGCCGCGCAGGTAGAGGCTGGCGGTCTTGCCGGCGCCGCCAGCCACCGTGAAGTCGACTCCCGGCAGGCCGGAGAGCAGCTGCGGTAGATCCCGTGGCTGGCGCCGTTCGATCTCCTCGCGGGTGATGACGGTTACCGCGGCGAGGGTGTCGTCGGCGGTCTGGGCGGTGCGGGTGGCGGTGACGACCACGGCGTCCAGTGGTTGGGATTCGTTGGCGATCGCCGGCAGGCTCGCCAGCAGCAGGGCTCCGGCGAGGGGCCGGCTGAGGGGAAGAGGCATGATTCGCTCCAGTCAGTGCGCGCACCCGCGCAACTTGGTCGTTGCGGTGCGGCGGAGGAGCGACGGGATGGATGCTGCGGTCCCGCGACGGTCCGCCCCCCGCGGCACCAGCCAGGTTCACCTCCAGGCCGGTCTCCGGGCTGATGAGTGGCGGACTCCTGGAGTCCGCCCGGGCGGGCGCCTTCCCGTGCCGCGGCACAGTGGCATGATGCCCGCCCTCCACTCAAACACCGTTGCGGGGGCAGCGCTGGATTGACCGCCGGGGCGGGGTACCAGCTTCCCGTTTCATTCCTCGGACGAGCGTCCTCGGAACACCTGGTAGGAAGGGGTGAATTCTCGGCCCCGGCGGCGCCGGCGTCAAGCCGCACTTTCCGGTCACACGGGATTGTGTTCACCACGAAGGCACGAAGGACACGAAGAGAACAAGGACTAAAAGACTTGACCGCAGATTTCGCTGATTTACGTTGATTTTTCCGTCCATCACCGGATTGCACGCTGACAATCCTGGTTGCGGTGTTAACAATCGAAAGTGCCGTCGGCTGGAAACTGGCACTCATGGATTATTCGCGCAACCATCATCCGGGCACGAACAATCTGTGTTAATCAGCGAAATCTGCGGTTAACTGCCTTTTGTGTCGTCTTCGCGTCCTTCGTGCCTTCGTGGTGAATCCCATGTGGCGTACCCGGTTGTCATATTAGATAAATCTAATATACTATCCTGGCCTAAAGCCCAAGTGACGGAGTAGGACATGTTTGGACTGAACATCAAGGAGATCGACGCCCCCGAACTGGCGCAACGCCTCGAGAATGATCACGATCATGTCTGCGTGGTGGATGTGCGCGAGCCGGTCGAGGTCTCCGCCGGCACCATTCCCGGTGCCGTGCATATTCCCATGCGCTCCATTCCCTGGCATGCCGGGGAACTCGAGCGGGACAAGGACCTGGTCATCATCTGCCGCAGTGGCGCGCGCTCGGCGCAGGTGTGCGCTTTCCTGCAGCAGCAGGGTTTCGACAACGTCTACAATCTGCGCGGCGGCCTCATCGCCTGGGCCCGCGCCGGCCTCCCGGCAGCCCTGCCCAGGACGGCCTGACCCCTTCCCCGGGGCAGAGCCGTCACCGGGCCCCCACCGCGCCGCTTTCCCGCACTACACTAAACTCAACCTGGGCCGCCCCTGACGCGGGAGGAGCGATGGTTGAACGCCCGGAACTGAAGGTCACCGTCTTCTCCGACTACATCTGCCCCTTCTGCTATGTGGGACATGCGCGCCTGATGCGGCTCGGCGAGGAGTGGAACCTGCGGGTGAACTGGTGCTTCATCGAGTTGCACCCGGAGACGCCCGTCGCCGGACAGCCGGTGGCCGCCCTGGGCTATCCCGATGCCCAGTGGAACAGGATGCAAGAGAACCTCAAGCGGATGGCTGACGAGGACGGCCTGCCGTTCAGCGATCCCGGTTTCACCACCAACTCCCGGCGCGCCCTGTTGCTGGCCGAGGCGGCCAAGTCGCTGGGCCGGGAGCGCTTCTACCGCCTGCACGAGGCTCTCTACCACGCCTGCTTCGTTGCCGGCCGCAATATCGGCGACCCGGAAGTCCTGCGCGGGATCGCCGCGTCCGTCGGGGTGCCTGAGTCCCTGGTCGAGGCAGCCTGGCGCGAGCCCCGCTACCCGGAACACCTCAGCCACTACCGTGAACTGGCTGCCCGGGTCGCCCTCAGCGGTGTCCCCACCTACCTTTTCGGGCCACGCAGGATTACCGGCGCCGTGCCAGTGGCGCGGCTGCGCGAAGCCGCGCGCGCACTCGCCGATACCGCCTGATTCCCGCGCGGCGATTCACTTCCTGCCGCCATTGCGGTCCTTTGCCGGCGGTGCGGTTTGTGCGACGCAGTATCGGCTATTGATCGCCCCCTCCATGGATGTTGCTTGATCCAGATCAATCCTGAAATGAGAACTTCATCACAAAAACGTTGACCCTGCCGGGCCGGGATGATTAGTATCCGGGGCGTGGGGTTGTCGGCGTGCACCCCGATTCGACTCCACCAACTCAACGGAAAACTCAACGCAAGGAGGTGAACATGCTGGGTCTTGGTGATTTGCTCGGTGGTCTGCTTGATACGGTTCTGGGTCTGCTCGGCCCGGTCCTTGGGCTGGTTCAGGGTCTCCTGGGCAGCCTGCTTGGCGGTCTGCTCGGCTAAGTCCGGACAACCGCAGCTCAACTGCGCATCAGCGCAACATTAAAAACCATTGGATAGGGAGTGGCAAAATCATGATTAGCGCTAGCCTGAACCTCGAAGCAATCCTCGGTTCCGTCATCTCCACCGTGACCGGCCTGGTCGGACACGTGCTGGACCTCGTCGGCGGCCTGCTCGGCTCCGTGATGACCCTGGTGTAAGGGCTGCTTCGTGCCTTTGGCGCCGATCCTCCCTCCCCGGGGGATCGGCGCCATCTCGAAGGATGGCCGGGATCGACCTGGCACAGGGACGGGCATCTCAGTCATCCCCCTCCATCCCGAGTTTCCGCAGCAACGACCGAATTTCCTCACGGGTGCGGATGGCGACCCGCAGGTCGAGGGCAGGCCGGGTTCATCTCTCCGGAGTCGCCCTCGAGCATGGCGCCGGCGCGCTGCCGCACCTCGATGAACCTTACCGGTCCGCTTCAGGGCCCATGATGCCGAGGGTAGCCGCGCTTGTTGACGTTCCGGGAATTCTGCACCGCCGGTGATTCATCGAATGCCCTGTCCGTTGGAGGCACAAAGCGGTTCGCAGTCGCTTGCCTCCTGCTCGTGCCGTTTCTGCTGGCGACCGCCGCGGCCGCAGCCGGGGAGAAGCCCACGGCGCTGCGTCTCGAGCAGCTCATCGAGATGGCCCTGGCGGAAAACCCGCAGATGGGGGTGGCCCGGGGTGCGTTGAAGGCGGCGGATGCCCGCCTTGGACAGCAGCAGGCGGGTTACTACCCGAAGATCGCCGTCGAGGGCCGGATCGAGCAGGTCACCCTGAACGCCGCGACTCCGCGCGAATCCCGCTCCTACCTTGATTTCTCCTCCATCGACCCCAGCCTGGGCCGGGTCTACGTGGCGAATCCCGACGAGGACATGACCGGCTACACCCGCACCAGCGCGGCGGTCAGCGCCGAGTACATGCTGGTGGATTTCGGCCGCCGCAACGGGGGGGTGCGTTCCGCCGAGGAGCGTCTCGGCGCCGCCCGCGCCGCGCTGTCGGGCACCGAGAACGAAACGGTCCTGAACGTGGTCTCCGCCTACTTCAATATCCTCAAGGCGGAGGAACTGGTGGGGGTCGAACGGGAAAGCCGCTCGCGCAAGCGCGAGGCGGTGAAGCTTGCCCGCACCCTGCATGAAGCGGGGCGTGGCACGGTAGGGGACGTGGCCCGGGCCGAGGCCGATCTGGGCCAGGCGGAGGTGGAGCTGACCCGGGCCGAGAACGAGCTGCAGCTCTCGCGCCTGGCCCTGCGGCGGGCCGTGGGGGTGGCGCCCGGCGGGCCGCCGCTGGAGTTGTCGCGCAAGAGCCGCCTGGCCGATCCGGGGCGGCTGGTATCGGAGCTGGACGCCCTGGTGGAGCGGGCCATCGGCCGCCGGCCGGAGGTGGAGGCCCAGCAGCGCACCATCGCCGCCACCCAGGCCGCGGTGCAGAAGGAGCGGGCGGAGTACCGGCCCTCGGTCAACCTGTTCGCCAACTACAGCGTCCAGCGCTACGAGGACCAGGATGCCGCCGCCAATTACGGCCTCGGCGTACAGGTGCGCTGGTCGCTTTTCGACGGCGGGCTGCGCAGCAACCGCGTGGGCGAAACGCGGGCCCAGCTCATCCAGGAGCAGGAGCGTCTGCGCGACCTCCAGCTGGGCGTGGCCACCGACGTGCGCGATGCCCAGCAGCGCTACCGCGAGGCCAGTGAGCGTCTGCGCCTCACCGGCAAGGTGCTGACCGCCAGCGAACTCGATCTCAAGCTCGCCCGCAAGGGCTACAAGGAGGGCATCCGCACCTTCTACGACCTTTCCGTGGCGGAATCGAACTACCGCAATGCCATGGCCCAGCGGGTGGTCGCGCAGTACGACCTGCAGGGAGCCATCGCCCGCCTGTACTGGTCGCTCGGTTCCATGGACAGTCTCTACGGCGAGGATGCCGGGAGCGTGGCGCCGTGACGGCAGCCGGCTTCGGCAAGCAGCAGCTGCAACGGTTCGCGGTGTGGTTCCGCGGCCTCTCCTTCGCCGGCCGGGCGGGAACCAGTTTCGGGGTGCTGTTCGCCCTGCTGGTCATCATTTCCGGCCTTGACGGCGACAGGGGGCCGGGACCGGGCCTGGAGAGCGCGGCCGTGGAGCCGGGAAGCATCCATCTGGAAGTGCGCGCCACCGGACATCTGCGGGCCCGCGGACAGCTGCCCGTGTTCGCCCAGGTGAGCGGGATCATCCGCGAGGTGCCGGTTGGCTCCTCGGGCCGGGTCAAGAGCGGCGAGGTGCTGGCCGTGGTGGATGACCAGGACTACCGGCTGGCATTGCAGGAGGCCGAGTCCCAGCGGGTCGCCGCCCAGTCCGAGACGGCCGGGGTACGGGCGCGCCTGGTCCAAACCCAGCAGGAGCATGACCGGGCGGAGCGCCTCTATCGCGAGGATCTCATTCCCCGCCAGGAGCTGGAGAAGGCCGCCGCCGCCCGCCAGGAGCTGGAGGCGCAGCTGGAAATGGCCGAAGCCCGGGTGCAGCAGGCCATGCTGCGGGAGCAGCAGGCGCGGGAGAACCTGGAGCGCTGCATGGTGCGCAGTCCCATCGAGGGGGTGCTTCTCAGCGTCGGCGCGGAGCCCGGCGAGCCGGTGGCGGGCGTGGGCGGCAAGCCCCTGTTCCAGCTGGCGCCGAGCCTCGACGCGATCGAGATCCGCGTGGCGGTCACCGAGTCCGACATCGGCAAGGTGCAGATTGGGCAGCCGGTCCGGTTCAGCGTCGAGGCCTACGGCGGGGAGGAGTTCAGCGGCGAGGTATCGGCCATCCGCCGCGGCGGCGAGGATCGCGGCGGGGTGACCTATTACGAGGTGCTGGTGAGTACGGGCAATCCGGGGCACCGGCTCCTGCCGGGGATGACCGCCCAGGTCCGTGTCGATGCCGGGACCCGGGAAGTGGCGCGGCTGATTCCGCTGCGCGCCCTGCTCTACAACCCCGAGGCGGAGGTGCTGGAGCGCTGGCAGAGCGAGGTGGACCGTATCCGGCAGGCGGGTGACACCCTGGTCTGGGTGGATGGCGAGAGTGGTGTTCGCCCGGTCGGTGTGCAGCTGGGGGTTCAGGATCGCGAGCACGTGGAGGTGGTGGGCGAATGGTCGGATCCCGAAAGTCAGGTCGTGTATCGCCAATGAGCCGGGCCCGTGGCCCGGTTGCAGCGCTGGAGCTGTGTCAGGTGGCGAAGCGCTTCCGCGTGGGCGATCAGCTGATCGAACCGCTGCGCGGGGTGGATCTGGCCATTCATGACCGTGACTACGTCTCCATCATCGGACCCTCGGGCTCCGGAAAGTCGACCCTGCTGCATATCCTCGGCTGTCTCGATCAGCCCGATTCCGGGCAAGTGCTGATCGGGGGCGATGACGTGAGCCGGCTCGACGATGCCGCCCTGTCCGCCTTCCGCAGCCGCACCCTGGGGTTCGTGTTCCAGAAATTTCACCTGCTGGACCGGATGAGCGCCCTGCGCAACGTGGAACTGCCCCTGGACTACAACCCGGCACTGGACCGCGCCGCGCGCCGGGAGCGGGCCCTGGCCTGCCTGGCGCAGGTGGGGCTCGCCGATCGTGCCGAGCACCGCCCCCTGCAGCTCTCCGGCGGTCAGCAGCAGCGGGTGGCCATCGCCCGGGCGCTGGTGAACGAGCCCCGCATCCTCCTGCTCGACGAGCCGACCGGGAACCTGGACCCCGCCACCGGCGCCGAACTGATGGAGTTCATCGACCAGTTGCGCCGGGAGGCCGGGGTGGCCGTGGTGCTGGTGACCCACGACATGGAGATGGCGCGGCGGGCCGAGCGCGGCTTCCGGCTGGTGGAGGGGCGCCTGGAGCCGGTGGCGGAGACGGTCCATGCGCTGCCGGCGGGGAGGCTGGCGCTATGACCGCCGCACTCAACCGCTGGCTGCGGGGGCTGCTGGACCTGCTTCTGCTGCTGCAGGAGCACAAGGTCCGTTCCGGGCTCACCATCCTCGGCATCAGCGTCGGCATCTGGGCCCTGGTGACCCTGCTGGCCGTGGGTATGGGTGCCCGCGAGTACATCCAGGGACAGGTGGGCAAGCTGGGTACCGACCTGCTGATCGTGACCCCGGGCAACGCCAACGACGTCAGCAGCTATTTAAACCGGGGCGTGCTCGAGAGCCTGACGCTCGCCGACGTGCGGGCGCTCGAGACCCAGATTCCCGAGCTGGCGCTCGCGGCGCCGGTGGTGCAGGCGCGGGGTGAGCTGAGCTTCCGCGACCGGCGTGCGGCCGGTACCGTGGTGGGGGCGACACCCGCCTACTTCGCCGCCCGGGACGCGGTTCCGGCACTGGGCCGGGTGCTGACCCCCGCCGACGCCCAGGCCCAGGCGCCGGTGGCGGTGCTGGGGGAGGAGATGGCCCGCCGGCTGTTCTCCAACCGCAATCCGCTGGGCGAATCCATTCGCTTCAAGGGGTCGGTGCTGGAGGTGGTGGGGGTCCTGCGCGGAAAGGGCGACAGCAGTCTCGGGCAGGGCCGCGACAGCGAAGTGATCGTGCCGCTGTCCACCATGCAGCATCGCATCGCCGGTGTGCGGCACGTGCAGATGATCTTCCTCAAGCCGGTCAGTGAAGCGGTGAAGGAGCGGGTGCGGCTGCAGGCGGAACTGGTGCTGCTCACCCAGCACACCGCTCTGGCCCAGAACGGACTGCCCTACACGGTCACCGATCTCGGACAGCTCGCCGCCATCGCCGGCAACCTGGTGGGGGCGATGACCGCCCTGCTGGTGAGCATCGCCGGCGTCTCCCTGGTGGTGGGAGGCATCGGGGTGATGAACGTGATGCTCGCCTCTGTGAGCGAGCGCATCGGCGAGGTGGGCATCCGCCGCGCGGTGGGCGCAACCCAGCAGCACATCCGCTCCCAGTTCCTGCTCGAGGCCGGTGCACTGACCGTTCTCGGCGGCCTGGTGGGCATCGTTCTCGCCGCACTCACGGTGGCACTGCTCAGCGGCCTGCTGCCGTGGAATGCCGTCATCGACATCCCGGCCATCCTGGCCGTGCTGGTCGCATCGGGGGCCATCGGGGTCTTCTTCGGCTATTACCCGGCCCGCAAGGCGGCCAAGCTAACACCCATGGAGGCACTGCGCTATGAATGAGGCTGTCGTGGAGCCCGGTACCGCGACCGGGCGCGTTCTCGACACCCTGCGGGCCCTGGTGATGTCTCCCCGGTGCCTGTTCGGCGCCATCGACGGGAGCCAGGAGCGCTGGCGTGACTCCCTGCTGCTTGCCGGCGGGGCGATCATCTGCAACACGGTTCTCAAGTCGGCCATCAGCGGGGAGGTGGGGATGGCCTTGTGGATGGCCGTCTACCTGGTGGTGATGACCGGTTTCTATACCGGCGTGCTCCACGCCCTGGTGTACGGGCTGCTGGAGAAGGAGCCGGCGCTGCTGACGACCAGCACGGCCGTGAATTACGCCATGGTCACGGCCGCATTGCTGTCGGTGCCCTACCTGGGCCCGGTGATGCTGCTGGGCTTCTTCGCCCTCATCTATCTCGCCCTCGACGCCCTGTTCGGGGCCGCGCGCTGGCGTGCGCTGGTGGTGGTGGGATTGTTCGTCATGACCGGGCTGGTGTTCGAGTCGGCGGCCGCGTTGCTGGGATTCACCGCCTGAGGCGCCGCCCTGGTGGAGATTCCGCCGGTCTCCCGGGTTGACCGGCGGGGTAACAGCGATCCAGGGATGCGGATCGTGTGCGAGGTGCGTCCACGGGCGTACCAGCCGGGCGGGTGGGGGCACTCTGCCGGCCCGGTGTCCCGGGCGTTCAGGGATGGGCGCCCGGGGCGCTTCCTTCTCCGGTTATCCGGTGTGTGGGGTTTGGGAGGCTGAGGGTACGCCGGGCGCATGCGCGGCACACCCGAGGCCTTCGGCCGGACGGGCTCAGGGATGGGCTCCTCCGGCATTTTTTTGCCCCGGGGAAGTGCGGCGGACCTTCCTGTCCGCATGTGCGCGTCACGCTCAATGGGATAAGGGGAAACGGTAATCCGCGCCCGCTACTTCAGGTGGCATCAGTGGGTGCTGCGCCGCCCCAGCTCTTCCAGCAGTGCGGCCACGAACTGTTCTCCCCGCTGGCCCATGCCCCGGGCGAGTACGTCGGGATCCCGTTCGCCGTCCAGCAGCCGGCGCAGGATGCCGCCGAGGCGGGCCATGTCGCCGCCGGCCTTCAGCATCTGTTCGGCCATGTCGCCCAATACGCCCAACGCCTGCGTGCTTCCGGTCATCGCCTCGTGGATCATCTGGGCCATGCCCGCCGCGGCCACGGCCGGATCGGGGCGGGCGTCGGGATCGGGCAGCGTGCTCGGATCCTGCAGACCGCGCATGATGCTGGTAACGATGATGCTGTCCTCCTCGTCCAGTCCCACCAGCAGCTTGGGGTGGCGCTCGCCGGACAGGATGCGGCGTATCACACCCACCAGGCTGTTCCAGCCGTTGGCCTCCGAAGCCTGCAGTATCGGCTCGATCTGGGGCATCAGATCACGGTTCTGGCAGGCGCGTACCACATGCCAGATCAGGGCCGCGTGGGCCTGCAGGATCTGCTGGGTCTTGTCGGGCATGTCACTCATGGGCTGCTCCGGCGGGATGTAGGACGGACACGGGCGAACGTCGCGCGTCGGTTCCGGTGCGGGGACCGGGACGCCTGACGATTATACCGGCTGGAGTCCGGGAGCCCATGATAAATGTCTGCGGATACGGACCTTGTGCGCTACACTGCGCCCGTGTCATGTAAGGCGGGAGCGACCAGGCCATGACCCGTGTGCGGCTCTACACCACCGCCGGCTGCCACCTCTGTGAACAGGCCGCGTCGCTGCTTGCGGCTATGGTCGCGGAGGGCGGGATCGAGGTCACCGAGCAGGAGATAGCCGCCTCAGCAACACTGTTGGCGCGCTACGGTGACCGGATTCCGGTGGTGTCGCTGGAGGGGAGCGGGGCGGAGCTCGGCTGGCCGTTCGACGGCGAATCCCTGCGCCGGTTTCTGGGCCGCTAGGCAGTTTGGGGATGGAACAAGTTTGACTGCCTGATGTTTCGGCTTTAAATTTGGGGATAACCATCCGCCG
Organism: Thioalbus denitrificans; assembly: GCF_003337735.1. Classification (NCBI taxonomy): domain Bacteria; kingdom Pseudomonadati; phylum Pseudomonadota; class Gammaproteobacteria; order Chromatiales; family Ectothiorhodospiraceae; genus Thioalbus; species Thioalbus denitrificans. The sequence goes on from NZ_QPJY01000001.1 coordinate 844,601, forward strand.
TATAACGATAAATTAACGACGCAGCGGGACATCGCGCTGCCCCACGCCATGGCCATGCAGCCTCCGCGAATCCTGTTGGTGGACGACTCGGCGACCGATCGGGAGCTTGCGGGACTCGTGCTTGCGCGGGAGCTGCCGGGCGCCGAGATTCTCGCGGTCGGGGACGCCATGTCCTTCGCCGAGCGCCTGGCCCGGGGTGGATTCGATGCCGCCGTCACCGAGCGCCGCCTGGCCTGGAGCGACGGCCTGCAGGTGGCGGCGACCATTCGCCGGGTCTATCCCGGTTGCCCGATTCTCCTGTTCTCATCCGCCCAGGATGCGCTGCTGGAAGGTCAGCGCGCGGGTCTCGATGATGTCCTGCCGAAAGACAGCTCCGGCTACCTGCGCCTGCCGGGTGCCCTGCAGCGCTGCCTGGAGCGGCGCGGCGACACCGGTTCCGCCGAAGTCCTGCTCGGCAGCCTGCCGGTCGGCGTTGTGGCCCTCGATCATGATGGAAACATCCTGCGGACCAACCCGGAGGCGGTGCGCCTGCTGGGTGCCGACAACAGCGAAGCCCTGGTGGGCGACGACCTGGGGCTGCGCCTCGACCCGGCCGTACGCGACACGTTGTCCAGGGCGCTGGCGGGAGACGGTGTCCTGCGGGGCGAGGAGGTGCGACTGCAGCGCCTGGATGGTGGAATGGGGTGGGCACGCCTGGGTCTCAGCCCCCTGCCGGGCCAGCGCGGACAATACCAGGCAACGCTCGAGGACATCGGCAGCTACAAGCGCCGGGAGCAGGAACTGGCGCGGGAGACCTCCGAACTGGGGCGGGCGAACACCGAGCTCGAGCGCTTCGCCTACGTGGCCTCCCACGATCTCCAGCAACCCCTCGGGCTCATCACCCGCTATGCGAGACTGTTCCTGGAGCGTTTCGGAGCGGGGCTGGAGGAAGAGGGACAGCGCTACCTTGAGCACGTCCTGGACAGCGGTTCCCGGCTCCAGGAACTGGTGGACGACCTGTTGGCCTATGCCCGGATCGGCACCCAGGGACGACCCTTCGAGCCGGTGGATTTCGGCGCGGCCGTGGATGAGGCGGCGGCCAACCTGGAGGCGGAGATCACCGCCGATGATGCGGGTTTCAGCCGTGACGAGCTGCCCACGCTCAAGGCCGACCGGGGCCAGGTCGTGCAGCTGTTCCAGAATCTCATCGGCAATGCCTTGAAGTTCCGATCAAGCGAACCGCTCCGGATCCGGATCAGCGCCGATCGCCAGGGGGATGATTGGCGTTTCGCCATTCAGGACAACGGCATCGGTATCGAGGCGGAGCATGGCGAACGGATCTTCGGCATGTTCCAGCGCCTGCATACCGGCGAGGAGTACCCCGGCACCGGCATCGGGCTGGCCATCTGCAAGAGTATCGTGGAACGGCATGGAGGCCGCATCTGGGTGGAGTCGCGTCCGGGCGCGGGCTCCACGTTCTACTTCACCATCCCGGCGCAGGCGTGACCGTGGGGAGGCGATTGCATGGGTGAGTTCGAGGGCAAACGATTGCATCTGTTGCTCGTCGAGGACCAGCCGGCGGAGGTGGAGCTGATCGAGGCCATGCTCGCCGGCCACCGCGACCCCGAGTTCCACATCGAGCATCACGACAATCTGGCGGGGGGGCTGAAGCGGCTGCGCAGCGGCGGCATCGACCTGGTGCTGCTGGACCTCTGCCTGCCCGACAGTGCCGGGCTGGAGACCTTCCAGCGGCTGCATACCCAGGCGTCCTCGGTGCCGATCATCCTGATGACCAACCTGGACGACGAGGATCTGGCCGCCCGCGCCGTTCGCGAAGGCGCCCAGGACTACCTCATCAAGCGCCGGGTGGATACCGGTCTGCTGGTCCGCTCCATCCGCTATGCCCTGGAGCGCCAGCTCTCCGAGGAGGCGCTGCGGCAGAGCGAGGAGCGCTACGCGCTGGCGGTGCGCGGCGCCAACGACGGTGTCTGGGACTGGAACATGATCACCGACGAGGTCTACTACTCGCCGCGCTGGAAGGCCATCCTCGGCCATGCCGAGACCGATATCGGCAGCCGCCCGGACGAATGGCTCACCCGCATCCACCACGACGATTTCCAGGATTTCAACCATGCCCTCCAGGCCCACCTGACCGGAGAGACCGAGCAGTTCGCCCACGAATACCGGCTGCGGCACCAGGCCGGGCACTTCATCTGGGTTCTCAGCCGGGGCCTCGCGGTCCGCAACATCCACGGCGAGCTGCAGCGCATGGCCGGGTCGCTGACCGACATCACCGCGCGCAAGGCGGCGGAGGAACAGCTGATCCACGATGCGCTGCATGACGCACTGACCGGCCTGCCCAACCGGGCCCTGCTGCTCGATCGCCTGGATCAGGCGCTGAAACAGCTGCGCAGCCGCGGCAACAGCGGTTTCGCCGTCCTGTTCCTGGACCTGGATCGGTTCAAGAACGTCAACGACAGCCTGGGGCACAACGTCGGCGACCAGCTGCTGGTGGAGTTCGCGCAGCGACTCAGCGCCCTGCTGCGGCCGGGCGACACGGTGGCACGGCTCGGGGGCGACGAATTCGCCCTGCTCATCTCCGACATCGAACATATCGGACAGGTCACCGCGGTGGCGAAACGCATCCTGGAGCTGTCCCGTGACCGGTTCCAGATCGCCGGCCACGAGGTCTTCACCACGGCCAGCGTCGGCATCGCCATGGGTTCCCGTGTCTACCAGGGGCCGGAGGAGATCCTGCGCGATGCCGATATCGCCATGTACCGGGCCAAGGGCGCGGGCAAGGCCCGCTACGAGGTCTTCGATCGCCAGATGCACCAGCGGGTGGTGGAGCTGCTGCGCCTGGAGACCGACCTGCGCCGGGCGGTGGAGCGGGGCGAGTTCGCCATGCACTACCAGCCCATCGTCTCGCTGGACGAGGGCAAACTGGTGGGTTTCGAGGGGCTGATCCGCTGGCACCACCCCCTCCGGGGCATGGTGGGCCCGGAGTCATTCATCCCCGCCGCCGAGGAGACCGGGCTGATAGTTCCCATGGGCTGGTGGACCATCCGGGAGACCTGCCGCCAGACCCGGCAGTGGCAGCGCGAGTTTCCCAACCGCGCGCCGCTGAGCATCAGCGTCAACGTCTCCGGACGCCTGTTCAAGCAACCGGACATGGTGACGCGACTGGAGCGGATCCTGGACGAAACCGGGCTCTCCCCCGACTCGCTGCGGATCGAGATCACCGAGAGCGTGCTGCTGGATCATGCCGAGGAGGCGATGGAGAAGCTCTCGGGCCTGCGCAACCTGGGCGTGGGTCTGCACGTGGACGATTTCGGCACCGGCTACTCCTCCCTGAGCTACCTGCAGAAGTTCGCCTACGACTCGCTGAAGATCGACCGCAGCTTTGTCAGCGATATCGAGCAGACCAAGGGTTCCGGCGCCATCGTGCAGACCATCATCGCCCTGGGGCAGATGCTGGGCATGAATATCATCGCCGAGGGTGTGGAAACGCCGGTGCAGCTCAGGCGGCTGCAGGAGCTGCAGTGTCCCCAGGTGCAGGGCTTCTGGTTCTCACGCCCCCTGGATGCCGCCGGTGCGCGGCGCCTGCTCTCCAATCCGCCCACCTGGCAGGTGGACAAGATCGCCTGACGCTGTCATGCCGGGGCCCGGCGCGGGTCCCGTACCCGGTTCAACCGCAGTAGAGGAACTCGATGAGCGCCTTCTGCGCGTGAAGCCGGTTCTCCGCCTCGTCCCACACCACGCTCTGCGGTCCGTCGATCACCTCCGCGCTCACCTCTTCACCCCGGTGGGCCGGCAGGCAGTGCATGAACAGTGCGTCGGGGCGGGCGCGCGCCATCAGCTCCCCGTTCACCTGGTAGCCGGCGAAGGCCGCCTCGCGCAGCTTCTGCTCCTCCTCCTGTCCCATGCTCGCCCATACATCGGTGACCACCAGGTCGGCGGCGGTGGCGGCGGTGGCGGGATCGCGGGTGAGGGTCACGCGGTCGCCGGCCGCGGCCAGCAGGGCGGGATCGGGATCGTAGCCCTCCGGGCAGGCGATGTTGAGGCGGAAATCGAACTGGCGCGCGGCATTGATGTAGGAGTTGCACATGTTGTTGCCATCGCCGATCCAGGCCACCGTGCGCCCGGCGATGGCGCCGCGGTGCTCCACGTAGGTCTGCACGTCCGCCAGCAGCTGGCAGGGGTGGTAGTGATCGGTGAGGCCGTTGATCACCGGCACCCGGGAGTGGGCCGCGAAGCGCTCGATCTTGTCGTGTTCGAAGGTGCGGATCATGACCAGGTCCACCATCCGCGACAGCACCCGGGCGGTATCCTCGATGGGCTCGCCGCGGCCGAGCTGGGTGTCCCGGGGCGAGAGGAAGATGGCGTGTCCGCCGAACTGCGCCATGGCCGCCTCGAAGCTGACCCGGGTCCGGGTGGATGATTTCTCGAACACCATCCCCAGGACCCGGTTGCGCAGCGGTTCATGGATCTCGCCGGCGCGGCTGCTCCCCTTGAGCTCGATGGCGCGCGCGATGAGCCCGTTCAGCTCCGCGGTCGTGAGATCCATCAGGGTGAGAAAGTGGCGTACTGCCATGTCCTGTCCTCCCGGCCTTGCCTGTGGGCGTCAGCCGCGGGTGAAAGCCTGCACCAGGGCGATGACGCCGTCGGCCAGCTGGTCGGCCTCCGCGTCGGTCAATACCAGCGGCGGGAGCAGCCGGATGACGCGTTCGGCGGTCACGTTGATGATGAAGCCCTGCTCGAGGCCGCGGGTCACGAGCTCGCCGCAGGGGCGGTCGAGCTCCACGCCGATCATCAGGCCGCGGCCGCGGATTTCGGCCACGTGGGGATTTTCGGCCAGCGCCTCGGCGAGGCGCCGGGTGATGCGCTCACCGAGCGCGCCGGCACGCTGCACGAGCCCCTCGCTCTCCATGATCTCGATCACCGCCAGGGCGGCCCTGCAGGCCAGCGGGTTGCCGCCGAAGGTGGTGCCGTGGTTGCCGGGCCGGAACACCTCGGCCGCCTCGCCGCGGGCCAGGCAGGCGCCGATGGGCATGCCGTTGCCCAGTCCCTTCGCCAGGGCCATCACGTCCGGCGCGATGCCGCTGTGCTGGAAGGCGAACCAGTGGCCGGTACGGCCGATGCCGCTCTGCACCTCGTCGAGCATGAGCAGCCAGCCGTGCTCGTCGCACAGGGCGCGCACGCCGCGGAGGTAGTCGTCGTCGGCCAGGTTGACGCCGCCCTCGCCCTGCACCGGCTCCATCAGTACCGCCACCACGTTGGGGCTGTTGTGGGCGATGTTGGCCAGGGCCTCGAGATCGCCGTAGGGGGCGCGGATGAAGCCCTGCACCAGCGGCTCGAAGCCGGCCTGCACCTTGCGGTTGCCGGTGGCGGTCAGGGTGGCCAGGGTGCGGCCGTGGAAGCTGTTCTCCATCACCACCACGGCGGGCTGGGCAATCTCGCGCCGGTGTCCCCACAGGCGCGCGAGCTTGATGGCCGCCTCGTTGGCCTCCGCGCCCGAGTTGCAGAAGAAGGCGCGATCCATCCCGGCGAGCCGGGTCAGGGCCTCGCCCAGGCGCTCCTGCAGCGGGATGCGGAACAGGTTGGAGGTATGCACCAGCGTTCCGGCCTGGTCGCACAGGGCATCCCGCACGGCGGGATGGGCGTGCCCCAGGCCGCACACGGCGATCCCGGACAGCCCGTCCAGATACTTCCGGCCCTCGGTATCCCACAGCCATGCGCCCTCGCCCCGCTCGAAGGCGATGGGCTGGCGGGCGTAGGTGGTCATCAGGGAGTCAGACATGACCTGCATCCACCCCTCGGTCGATAAATCGGTTGTCCAAAACTAAAAAAGGCAGTGCCGAAGAGCAGCTGCCGTCGCTCGAAAACCTTCGATTCTATCCATGTCAAGGCCGCATGGCAAATTCCTGTTGACTGCCTCGGGCCTTGATTCACAAGGGGAAAAAGAAAAGACGGGCCCAGGGGCCCGTCTTTCCCCGCGCCGGGTGAATCAGCCGGCGAAATTCCCTGCCACGAACTCCCAGTTCACCAGGTTCCAGAATGCCTCCAGGTACTTGGGGCGGGCGTTGCGGTAGTCGATGTAGTAGGCATGTTCCCACACGTCCACGGTGAGCAGGGGTTTCTGGTCGGTGGTGAGCGGGGTGCCGGCGTTGCTGGTGTTGACGATGGCAACGCTGCCGTCGGCATTCTTCACCAGCCAGGTCCAGCCGGAGCCGAAGTTGGTGGCCGCGGAGGTGGACATCTTCTCCCTGAACTCGGCGAAGGAGCCGAAGGCGGCGTTGATGGCATCGGCCAGGGCGCCGGTGGGTTCGCCGCCGCCGTTGGGGCTCAGGCAGTTCCAGTAGAAGCTGTGGTTCCAGACCTGGGCGGAGTTGTTGAAGACACCGCCGGAGGATTTCCGGATGACGTCCTCGAGAGCCATGTTCTCGAACTCGGTGCCCTTGGTCAGGTTGTTCAGATTGGTGACATAGGTCTGGTGGTGCTTGCCGTAGTGGTACTCCAGCGTCTCGGCGGAGATGTGCGGCTCGAGGGCGTTCTTCTCGTAGGGCAGGGCGGGGAGCTCAAATGCCATGGGGTTCTCCTATCGCGTTTCGGTTGTCGGGTTTGTTTCCTTGGACGGCACGAAAGGGCAGTGTAGTCCACGCCCGTGACAGGGGTTCGATCACGGGGCATGGAAAATAACCCAGTAGCGCAGTTTGGAATTAGTCTAAACAGGCCCCGGTCCCGATGCAAGGGTGTGGCGGACGCCGGTGGCGGATTCCCGGTGCGGGTTTGTCGTGTAACATGGATTGAGACCGGCCGGGCCGGTACCGGCGGGTGCCAGGACCCGGGGCGTGCAGGGCGATTCGAACGGGCAAGGAGTCAGACCGAGCGATGTGCGGAATCTGTGGTGAGCTGCGCTTTGACGGGGCATCCCCCGACCTGGGGGCCCTGGGGCGGATGCTGGAGGTGCTGGTGCCGCGGGGGCCGGATCATGGCGGCAGCTATACCGACGGCGCGCTCGCCTTCGGTCACCGGCGCCTGTCCATCATCGACCTGTCCGAACGGGGCAACCAGCCCATGGTGGACCCCGAGCTGGGGCTGGCGCTGGTCTTCAACGGCACCATCTACAACCATCCGGAGCTGCGGCGCGAGCTCGAGGGCCGCGGCTACCGGTTCTTCTCCGGCAGCGACACGGAGGTCATTCTCAAGGCCTTCCATGCCTGGGGCGAGCGCTGCCCGGAGCGGCTCCACGGCATGTTCGCCTTCGCGGTCTGGGATCTGCGCAACCGGCGCCTGTTCCTGGCCCGCGATCGCCTCGGTATCAAGCCGCTCTACTACAGCCAGGACGGCGCGCGGCTGCGCTTCGCCTCCGGCAGCCAGGCCCTGCTCGAGGGCGGCGGCATCGACACCGCCCTCGACCCGGTGGGCCTCCACCACCAGTTCACCCTCCACGGCGTCGTGCCGGCGCCCACCACCGTGCTGCGCGGCATCCGCAAGCTCGCCCCCGGCACCACTCTCTGCGTCGACCTGGAGGGGCGCGTCGAACACCGGCGCTACTGGGAGCTGCACGCCCGGCGCCCCGCCGAGGCGCTGAGCGAGAACGAGTGGATTGGACGCATCCACGACGGCCTGCGGCGGGCGGTGGAGCGGCGGCTGCAGATTGCCGACGTGCCCGTGGGGGTCCTGCTCTCCGGCGGGCTCGACTCGAGCCTGCTGGTGGGGCTGCTGGCGGAAGCCGGGGTGGAGGAGCTGCTGACCTTCTCGGTGGGGTTCGAGGATCAGCCCGAGGAGCGCGGCAGCGAGTTCGAGTTCTCCGACGCGGTGGCCGAGCGGTTCCGCACCCGCCACCACCGCTACAGCATTCCCAACGACGAGGTGCTGACGCGCCTGCCCGATGCCATCCGCCACATGGCCGAACCCATGTTCGGCCGTGACTCGGTGGCCTTCTACCTGCTCGCCGAGCGGGTTTCGCAGGAGGTGAAGGTGGTCCAGAGCGGGCAGGGAGCCGACGAGGTCTTCGGGGGCTATTTCTGGTATCCGCAGATGGAGGCGGAGGAGGGCGGCGACCTGGAGCGCTTCGCCCGCCACTACTTCGACCGGGATCACCCGGAGATGGCGCGGCTGCTGGCGCCCGAGTACACCGGTGCGGACCACACCTCCGAGCTGGTCGCCCGGCTGCTGGCCGAGCCCGGGGCCGATACCTTCATGGATCGGGTCCTGCGCATGGACGTGACCACCCTCATCGTGGACGATCCCGTGAAGCGCGTGGACAACATGACCATGGCCTGGGGGCTGGAGGCGCGGGTGCCGTTTCTCGACCACGAACTGGTGGAACTGGCCATGCAGATGCCGCCCGAACTGAAGCTCATGTCCGGCGGCAAGCACCCGCTCAAGGCCATCGCCCGCGGCCTGCTGCCCGACAGCGTCATCGATCGGCCCAAGGGCTACTTCCCCGTCCCGGCGCTGCGCTATGTGCGCGGCGCCTTCCTGGAGTTCATGCGCGAGGTGCTCGACTCCCGCGCCTGCCGCGAGCGCGGCCTGTTCCGGCGCGAGTACATCGACTGGCTGCTCGAGGCGCCCGACCAGCGCCTTACCCGCATCCGCGGGAGCAAGCTCTGGCAGCTGGCGCTGCTGGAGTACTGGCTGCAGATCAACGTGGACGGGCGGTAGAGACGCCGGTTTCCAGTCGCCGGTTGCCCGTCGCCAGTCGCCAGAGCGGGTAGCGCCATGGCCTTGCAGCGAGTCTCCAGAGGCGCGGCTCGCGCGGGCGGCAGGAAACCGGCGATCGGCGTCTATTTCCTATTGTTTTGCTCAGGAATGGGCGCTAGACTAGTCCCGAATCTTCATCATCATATTAGGCAGCGCTTCTACAGCGCCCTGTCAGAGCGAGGTGGCAGTATGGATATCCTGGAAGTTATCAAGCAGCAGGTGGAGAGCAACCCGGTCATCATCTATATGAAGGGCACCCCGCAGATGCCCATGTGCGGCTTCTCCTCCCGCGCCGCCCAGGCACTGCAGGCCAGCGGCGAACCCTTCGCCTACGTCAACGTGCTGGAGAATCCCGAGATCTTCCAGAACCTGCCGCGGTTCGCCAACTTTCCCACCTTCCCCCAGATCTACATCGACGGCGAGCTGATCGGGGGCTCCGACATTGCCCTCGAAATGCTTCAGAGCGGTGAGCTGCAGGAGGCGATGAAGGCGGCCAACGGGAAGTCGGGCCAGGAGCAGAGCGCCTGAGCCGGACGGCGGCTGGGTATCCGTGGCCGGTCTGTCGGAATTCGACATATTGACCCGGATCAAGGTAATTCCGGTTCCATGAACTACAGTTAAATCGTCACCGTCAAGGTGACGAGGGCCGGCGGCACCGGCCCGCCCGCGCCGCGAATACGCGACCGTTGCGGGGAGTTCCCCGCCGACCATCTGGGGCCTCATCCGGGTCCCGGGCGCACGGTGCCGCCGGCCCAGCCATGTCTGGCGTCGTCCACCAACCCGTTCTTCCGGTTCCTCCCGCATCGCATCCCGGCTTCCCCCTTCGATCTTCACCCCCGGATTCGCAGCAAAGCCGTTGTTCGTTCAGCATTCCCCGGTCCTGGCGCTGGAACCTGGGACGCTACAGGCAACGGGAGCACACGGCGGAGGCCGCCGCCCGCCACCCCGGTGCGGACCGGCTACGGGCCGCGGGAGTGGCCTTGCCCGGGGCAGGGGCGGTACCATCATCCCAAACCGCTGCGCCAGACGGCGGTTACGGGGACTGTACAGAGAGCCATGTTTCAGCAATCGTCACGCCCGCGCGGCGCTTCGGCGTTTGGTCTGCCGGTCCGGGTGGCGGGCCTTCTGCTCCTGTTGCTGTGGACGACCGCGGCGTCGGCCGCGGGGGCGGAGTACTATCGTCTCGGCGTTCTGCCCCTGCAGAGCCCCACCAAGCTGGCGGGCATGTTCTCGCCCCTGGTGGGACTGATGGAGCAGGAACTGGATCATCCCGTGCAGTTCGTCACCGCGCCGAGCTTTTCCGCCTTCATGGACCGGGTGGCGCGGCGCGAGTACCACGTCATCTACCTCAATCCCCTTCTGTACACCGAGGCCCGGGCGGCCGGTTACCGGGCCGTGGCCAAGGTGGCGGGGGAGCCCTTCACCGGCATCCTGGTGGTGCGCGGGGACAGCCCCGTCCGGACGCTGGACCCTGAGCGGCTGCCCCGCGGTCTGCGCATCGGATTCCCCGATCCTGGCGCCTATGCCGCCACGGTCATGACCCGCCAGTACATGGAATCGCTCGGCATTCATGTGGACGAGTGGTTCCAGGTGGAGTACTTCGGCTCCCAGGACTCGGCGCTGCTGGCGCTCCATGCGGGCCTGGTGGACATCATCGGCACTTGGCGCCCCTCCTTCCGCTCCATGCCCGAGGCCGTGCGCTCGGATCTGCGCATCATCGCCGAGACGCCGCCCCAGCCGCAGATGCCCGTGGCAGTGCGTGACGATGTCCCGGATGCCGAGGTGCAACAACTGGTGGCGCTGCTCACCGGGCTGGGGGAGCGGACCGAGGGGCGCGTGGCGCTCGAGCGCCTGGGGTTCCTGCAGGGCTTCGACCCGGCGACGGACAGCGAGTACCGGGAGGTGCGCCATGAGCGCTGAGACGGCGGCGCGCGGGCTGGAGACCCCGGGCGGGCTCGCGCGGCCCGCGCCGCGGATATCGCTGTTCCGGACCCTGCGCTTCCGGCTGATTCTCTCGGTGGCCCTCGTGCACGTGTGCCTGATGGGGGCCTTCACCTGGGAGTCGGTCCAGGAACAGTCCCAGAGCGTGCGGGAGCAGCTCTACAACCGGGGCGTGTCGCTGTCCAACCTGATGGTCGTGGCGAGCACCAATGCGGTACTGGCCGAGGACCTGGCGGCGCTGGCGGAAGTCACCGAGCGGGTCCACCGGCAGCCCGACGTGCGTTACGGCGAGATCGTGGACGCCCGCGGGCAGGTGCTGGCGAGTACCGAGCCGCGCAGCATCGGCCGTCCGGTCGGGGCGATGGTCGCGGCAAGCGAGCGTTTCCCGCTGCCTGGCGACGACCAGCTGCTGGACCTGCGGGAAGAGGTGACGGTGGCCGGCCGTCGGGTGGGTACGGTGCTGCTGGGCCTGTCCACGGAGAGCCTCGATGCGGCCCTGCGCAGTACCCGCAACGAGGGGCTGCTGTTCATCCTGTTAGCGCTGTTCATCGGCAGCGTGGCCGCCTGGGGGCTGTCGCTGGCGCTGACCCGCCATCTCCACGAGCTCACCCGGGCGGCGGGCCAGATCAGCGCCGGGGATTTCAGCGTCCGGGTGGCGCCGGGGGCACGTGACGAGTCGGGGGTGCTGGCCCGCGCCTTCAACGCCATGGCCGTGTCCCTGGAGCGGACCGCCCGCCGTGCCCGGCAGGAGCACGAGAAGCGCACCGAGGCCGAGCGCCTGGCCTGCGTGGGCGAGCTCTCCGCCAGCATCGCCCACGAGATCCGCAATCCGCTGGCTGCCATCATCAACTCCGTAAGCCTGCTCGACCGGGAGGACCTGGAGCGCGAGGACCGTGGCGAGGTGGTCGACATCATCAACAGCGAGACCCGGCGCCTGCAGCGGACCCTGAACGATTTTCTCGATTTTGCCCGCATCCGCGAACCGCAGCTGGCGGTGGTGGACCTCTGTCCGCTGGTGGAGGAGGTGGCGCGGCTGGTGGAGCGCGATCCCCAGTCCCAGGGACGGGTGCGGTTCCGCCTGCGCTTTCTCGACGGTTCCTGCCGGGCGCACATCGATGCCGACCAGATGCGCCAGGTGCTCTGGAACCTGATGCTCAACGCCGTCCAGGCCATGTCCGGGGGCGGCGAGGTGACGGTGCGGGTGGAGTGCGGCGACGGCCGGGTGCAGGTGAGCGTCGTGGACGCCGGCTGCGGCATGGAGGAGGCATTCGTGGGGAAGGTCACCAAGCCCTTCGTCACCGGCCGCCGGAGCGGCACCGGCCTGGGGCTCGCCATCGCCCAGCGGGTGCTGATGCAGCACGGCAGCGGGTTGAGCATCGTCAGCCAGCCCGGGGTGGGCACCGAGGTGGGGTTCGAGCTGGGCGCGGTGGGAGCGGAGTGATGGCGGTCATCCTCATCGTCGACGACGAATTCTCCATCCGCAAGACCCTGGGGCTGCTGCTCAAGGCCGAGGGCCACACGGTGCACGAGGCCGGAAGCCTGGCCGAGGCGAAGGAGCGGCTGGAGCAGGCACCGGCGGATCTCGTCATGACCGATCTGCGCCTGGGCGAGGATGACGGCATCGCGGTGCTGGAGCATCTGCGCGCCAGCGGCAGCGACGCGGAGAGCATCGTCATGACCGCCTACGGCACCATCGAGTCGGCGGTGGAGGCCATGCGGCTGGGCGCCTATGACTATCTGACCAAGCCCATCAATCCCGCCGAGCTGGTGATACGGGTCACCAAGGTGCTGGAGCGCAAGAGTCTGCGCGAGGAGGTCACCCGCCTGCGCGGCGCCCTCGACGGGCGGCATGTCCTCGCCCACGTGGTGGCCGAGAGCCCCCAGATGCAGCGGGTCCTGCAGGTCATCGAGCGCATCCGCGATCGGGATCTGCCGGTGCTCATCACCGGCGAAACCGGCACCGGCAAGGAGGTGGTGGCGCGCGCCGTCCACGCCACCAGTACCCGGGCCGCCGCGCCGTTCCTGGCCATCAACTGTGCCACCCTGCCGGAAGACCTGCTCGACTCGGAACTGTTCGGCAGCCTGAAGGGCGCCTTCACCGGGGCGGTCGCCAACCGCAAGGGGCTGTTCCGGGAGGCCCATGGCGGCACCCTGTTCCTGGACGAGATCGGCGACATCAGCCCGCGCCTGCAGGCCAAGCTGCTGCGCGTGCTGCAGGAGGGCGAGGTGCGGCCGGTGGGGGGCGATACCCCGACCCGGGTGGACGTGCGCATCGTCGCGGCCACCAACCGCGACCTCGATCGCATGGTGGAGGCGGGCGAGTTCCGCAGCGACCTGCTGTTCCGCCTCAACGTCCTGCCCATCGCCCTGCCGCCGTTGCGCGAGCGGCGCGAGGACATCCTGCCCTTGGTGCGGCGGGTGCTCGAGCGGTTGCGGCGGGAGCCGGGACGGGACAACCTGGGCCTCACCCCCCCCGCCCAGGAGAAGCTGCTGCGCTACGACTGGCCCGGCAACGTGCGGCAGCTGGAGAACATCATCGAGCGCAGCTTCGCCCTTCATCCCGGGCCGGTGCTCGATGCCCACGAAATCCTCATCACCCCCGCCGGTGTCACCCAGCCGACAGCCGGGCCCGAGGCGGGTCCGGAGTTGCCGGCCGATATCCCCCTCGCCGAGGTGGAGTCGCTGCACATCCGCCGGGTGCTGGAGCGCCAGGGAGGCAACCAGGTGGCGGCCGCCCGGGTGCTCGGCATCAGCCGTTCCACCCTGCGCCGCAAACTGGGCCAGAACGGCTGACTCATTCTGCGACACCCTTGTCTTATCCTGAGGCATTTCCCTGCAGTGAAAACAGGGGAAAAGAGCCAACCTCGAAGGCACGAAGGTCACGAAGCGGTTTTTTCTCTATCTGGATGCCCCTCAGAAGCCTGGCGATGTTAAGCCAAGGTGCTCATTTTCTTATCGATAACCCCATGTTTCTTCGTGTTCTTCGTGCCTTCGTGGTGGATTATAATTATGTATTAATATTGTATTTGGCACTGGCCTTGCAACTGCCTGGGGAAAAGAAATCAACATCCAGGTGGAGGCCTGCATGGAGCTGTTCAAGAAGACCCTCGATCCGGTCGTGGCGCTGGTGATTATCGCCGTGCTCGACATTTTCATGTTCCTCACCATCGGGGCATGGACGGTGGGGGGCGGCGAAACCATGATGACCGGGCTCATTGCCCAGTTGTTCCTCGGCGACGAGCTCTCCCGCATTCCCTTCTGGGAACTGGTGTTCCCGCCCGATCCCGGCTACTGGAAGATCTACATCAGCCTGGGGATGCTGTTCGGCGCCCTGGTGGGCGCGATCATGAGCAAGGAGTTCTACTGGCGCTTCCCGCGCCACCTCTCCGAGTGGGTCATGATCACCGTGGGCGGACTGCTCATGGGCATCGGCATCCGGCTCGCCTTCGTCTGCAACGTGAGCACCTTCTTCGGGCTGACCCCGGAGATGAACCTCGGCGGCTACCTCGCGGTGAGCGGCATCCTCGCCGGTGCCTGGGTGGGTTCGCTCGTCTACAAGAAAGTGCTGGAGGGTTGACCATGTCCCCCGTCGGAGAGTGCATCACCGCCTTCATCTTCGGTTCCGTGGTGGGCCTGCTGGTGCAGCGCTCGCGCTTCTGCAACACCGCCGCGCTGCGCGACGCCATGCTGTTCAAGACCTACCGCAACACCAAGGCGCTGCTGGTGGCCATGATGATCCTGACCCTCGGCTTCACCACCTTCCTCACCTTCGGCGACGGCAAGCCGCTGCATTTCGACGTGGGGCTGAACCAGGTGATGGGGCTGTTTCTGTTCGGCATCGGCATGGTGCTCGCCGGGGCCTGCACCGTCTCCACCTGGGTCAAGGCGGGAGAGGGCAACATCGGCGCCGTGTGGGCGCTGCTGTTCACCTTCATCGGCATGTTCCTGTTCTCACTACTCTGGTCCTTCTCCTACTGGCCGCCGGCGCCGGGGACCATGAGCGGCGAGCCCAACCTGGCCGGCCTGCAGCTGGGCTACGCCAACGCCGCCACCCTGCAGGAGAAGACCGGCATCCCGGCGGTGGTGTTCGGACTGGTGCAGTTCGCGGTGCTGCTGGCCATCTACCGCGCCATCCGCCGCAAGGAAACCGCCGCGGAGCACGCCAAGGCTCCGGCCGGTCAGGGCGCGGGCGCCGCCTCGGCGGGCGCCGTGGCCAGCCGCAACGACTGATTCACTGACAATGAACTGACAAAGAGGAGCACGGACGATGGGACTGTTCGGACGCAAGAAGAGCAATGACGGCGGTGATGTCCAGCCCCAGGGCAGCATCACCCTGGAGGATGGCAGCAGCGTGAGCATCGCGCAGGTGGTGGACTGTATCGGCGACTCCTGCCCGCGCCCGCAGCTGATGACCAAGAAGGCGGTGGGCAACGCCGCCTCCGGCGATGTCATCGAGGTGCGCATCGACAACCCCACCTCCATGGAGGCCATTCCGCCCATGATGCCCGACCTCGGCGCCCGCCACCTCGGCACGGTGAAGTCGGGGCGCTACTGGAGCGTGGTGGTGGCGAAGAACTAGCGCGGGTCCTTTCGTGTTTACCACGGAGGCACGGAGAACACGGAGAAGACGGGGAAAACTCTCCCTGCGCCAGGCTGACGCCGTAGCGCCCGGTTCCAGGGCCAGCCCTGCATTCTCCATGTGGAACAGCGCCTCCGTGACCTCCGTGTCTCCGTGGTGAAAGCATCGGATCGCAACACCCGTTGGAGCCAACAAGGAACAGCAATATGGGAACTGGCCATCTGCAGATGTGGATCTTCTCGGCGCTGGTGACGCTGCTCACCATCGGCGGCATCGCCTACATCTTCATCGCCCAGCCGGAGTACCTGCGCGCCGATCGCGACGGGGTTCCGTACTTCAGTCCCAAGGTGGAGAACCCGATCACCGGGGAAGCCATCGACATGGGCACCCTGGTGCGCCACTACCGCGGAGAGACGCCATGAGCCTCGATCTGGAAACCCTGGTCCAGCTGGTGGCGTTCGGGGTGGCGTTCTACGCCATGTACATCAACTTCACCAAGGATCCCTTCTGAGCCGGAGGTCGTCATGAACACCCGTCAGATGCTGATGTTCTGTGCCGGCAGCCTGGCCCTGAGTCTCGGCGCCGCCGCCGTCCTCTTTCCCTTCGCCTCGGTGAGCAGGGAGACCCTGCAGGCGTCGCGCAGCGCCCAGCCGGTGGAGGCCCTGGGCGAGGTGGACCTGGGGCCCGATTTCGGCACGGTGCCGGTGACCGAGCTGGTGGGGTACTACATCGAGAACCCGCCGGCGGCGCCCGAGCCGGGCGTGGCGGCCGCGCCGAAGCGGCAGCAGTTCGGCGGCTGCTAGTGGGGAGAAGCCTCCACCACGGCCTGCTGCCGGCACTGTTGCTGGCCGTCTCCGGCCCAGTCGGCGCGGAGCTGGTGTACGTGGACGCGGTGCCCGACCCGGCCGCTGTCGTCGTGGTGGATACCCGGCCCGAACCGGCCTGCCTCGAACGCAGCCTGGATCAGGCCCGCTGCCTGCCGACCGAGACGTTCCTGGGTCCGCAACGGCGGCTGGCGAGTTTCCGCGACATCGTCTGGGTCCTGGGTACGGCCGGCCTGCGCGGCGATGAAACGGTGCTGGTGGCGGGAGCCGACCCGGTGCGCCGTGATGCCGTCGCGGCGCTGCTGCACCTGGCCGGTCAGCACCGCGTCGAGGTCCTGATCCCGCCCCTGCCGCAATATCTCGGGACGCCCGGGACGGCTGCGGGTACCGGACGGCCCCGGGGTGTCCTGCGGGACCCGATCTATACCGGGCAGCTGCGCGAGGAGCTCATGGTGCTGCGCGACGAGCTGGCACGGCGCCTCACCGCACCGGGCGCCCCCCGGCTGCTGGACGGACGGCCCGTGGGCGAGTACTGGGGCGAGCGGCTGCGGGCCCGGCGCGGCGGTCACCTGCCCGGTGCCGAGCTGGCGCCGGCCGCCGAGTTGCGGGCCGCGCTGGCACGGGGGGAGAAGCCCCTGGCGGCCGCGGGCGAGGTGGTGGCCTACGGCCATGAGCCGCTCACCGGGCTCGCCTACCTGACCCTGCTGCGGGCCGGATACGGCATCGACGCCCGACTCTACCCGGGCGGCTGGCGCGAGTGGGCCGATGACGGCCGCCTGCCCGCCGATGCGGTGGCCTACCGTGAGCCGGAACCGGTGGAGACATCCGGCGCCCCGGGCGCCGGACCCTGGGCCCAGGCCCTGCTGACCCTCGCTGCGGCGCTGGCCGCCGCCCTGTTCGGATACCTGCTCGGAAGAAGGAGGATTACCTGATGGACCTGCTTTTCATCGTCTCCACGCCGGATGCGTCACGGGTGCTGCTGCCCCTGGCCGCCGCCTGCAAGCGGCGCGGCGCCCGCTGGGGGTGTTTCTTCACCAACGACGGTGTGGAGGCCCTGCGTGACGAACAGGTGGTGCGGGCCATGTCCTGCGCCGATACCGCGGTGGCCTGCGAGCACTCCTGGGAGCGTTTCATGGGCGAGGCCGCCTGCCCGGTGAACCTGGGCAGCCAGACCAACAACAGCGCCCTGGTGGGCGAGGCGCGCAAGGTCATCAGCCTATAGGGCGCTGCTCCACACCTGAAGGCCCGTCCCGAGCTCTCCGGACACGCCGGGGCAAGGCGCTGCGCGCTGGCGACCGCTCGCCGAATGTGTCTCCAGGGGTGGAACAGCACGCGAACACAAGGGAGAAGCCTACGTGAGCGAGAAGAAGAACATCCTGGTGCTGGCGCGCCGCGACCACACCGAGGCCATGCGGGTGGCCGCCGGTCTCACCATCTTCGGCCACACCGTGCGCCTGGTGTTCATGGGCGGCCCGGTTGCGGACACGCCGGAGAACGCCGAGCAGGCGGAGACGCTGGAGCTGTGCGACATCGAGCCGGAGACCACCGTGCCGGGACAGGAGCTGCCCATGCTGGATCCGCGGGCCCTGTCACTGGCCATGGTCCGCTCCGACTGCGTGCTGAGCATCTAGCAGCCTGTCGGACTTGAGGCTGATCCACTGCGCCACCGGGGACACAGGGCGCACCGGGCGCTGCGATCCGGAGGCACAGGCCGGCCGAAGCGGGTAGGCGCGGTGTCCACACCCATGCGGGGGATCGTGGACGCGGCCACTCCAACTTCCCCTGTGCGCCCTGTGTCCCCGGTGGCTGACATTGAAGTTTTCGGACAGGAGATTTCGAGCGAATGAACATTGCCGTGCTGAAAACCGGGCTGTTCCCGGACCGTGAGACGGTGGAGGAGGGGTTGTCCCACTTCGAGACCACCTACTTCGTCTACACCTACGATGCCACGCGTCCGGGGCTGACCGACGCCGACTGGGACCAGGCGCTCGACGAGCTGCTGGCCGCCGAGCGGGTGGTGGTCGTCTGACCCCCGCATGCACCTGTGCCCAAACCATAATAGAAAGCCAGAGGAGGTAGCACTATGAGCAAACTGCAGCGTTTCATCACCACCGGCGTGGCCGTGGCCGCCATCGGTCTCAGCGGTACGGCCTGGGCCGCGGCCCAGCCGCTGGTGGACGTGGCGTGGATCAAGGCCAACTCCTGCAACGACGGCGTCCGTGTCCTCGATATCCGCAACGCCCTGGACGGCGGTTCCCAGACCGACTACCTGCGCGGCCATATCCCCTGCGCGGTGCACACCGACTACCTGAAGGACGGCTGGCGCGTGGCGGACAAGAACAAGACCCCGGGCCAGCTGCCGCCCGCCGATCAGCTGGAGAAGCTCATCGGCGGCCTGGGCATCGGCAACGATACCCAGGTGGTGATCGTCCCGGCGGGCAAGGATGCGCTCGACATGGGCAGCGCCACGCGGATGTTCTGGACCTTCAAGGTGCTGGGGCACGACAACGTCTCCATCCTCAACGGCGGCCTGGCGGCCTACACGAAGGATGAGAAGAACCCGCTGGAAAAGGGCAACAACAAGCCCGAGGCCGTTGCCTTCAAGGCCAACCTGCGCCAGGAGATGCTGGTGGGCAAGGAGGAGATGAAGGCGGCCATGGAGAAGGGCGTGACCCTGGTGGACAACCGCCCCAACGACCAGTACATCGGCATCAACCGTCACCCGAAGGCCAAGCGCAACGGCACCATCCCCGGCGCCAGGAACCTGCCGGAGAACTGGATGACCGAGAACAACGGCGGCACGTTCCGCGACGCCGAGACGCTGAAGAAGCTCTACGCGGTGGCCGAGGTTCCCACCGAGGGCGAGGTGATCACCTTCTGCAACACCGGTCACTGGGCGTCGCTGGGCTGGTTCGCGGAGCACGAGCTGCTGGGCAACCAGCAGGCGAAGCTCTATGACGGTTCCATGGTGGAGTGGAGCGCCGACGAGTCCCTGCCCATGGAGCAGAAGGTCAACTACTGATGGGCTCCGCCCGCTCCGTTCGAAGGCCGTGAACGGAATACGCCGGATCGCCGCGGCGCTGGTGCTGCTCCTCTTGAGCGGTGCCGGCGCCGCGGTTTTTGCCCAGGGCGAGCACGGCCGGCGCTTTGCCGTGGAACTGGCCATCCTGGCCGGCGATGTGCGGCTGCTGACCGTGACGACGCCGTCTGACCTCCACCGGCGCGGGCTGCGGGACCGGGTGGCCAGTGCACTGGGTTACCTGGGGCTGCTGGCCCGGGAGGCGGCGCAGGAAACCGGCGTTGCCGACCCGGGACTGGACGCCGACATCGATGCCCTGCGCGCGGCGTTCCGGGGCGGCCGGCCGCAGGTGCTGGCCGATGGTCTGGCCGCGCTGCAGCGGCGCTACCCGGTCGATGCGCCGGGCTTCATGCCCGTCGAAGCGACCCCGGCGCGGCTGCGGACCGGGCGCGAGCTCTACGAACGGCTCTGCATCGCCTGCCACGCCGTGCCGGACACCAATCGTTCCAATCCGGCCCGGGATCTGTTCCGGGATGCCAGGGAGATGCCGCCGGAGGAGTTCGTGGCGCGGCTGCTGGGCGGGGTGCGCGGCGTGACGCAGAGCGGTCTCGAAAACCCGCTCACCGACGAGGAGTTGCGCGGCCTGCTGGCCTGGTTCCGGCACGGGCCGTCCCGGTGAGATCCGGCATCAGGATCGCGCGCAGGCGCGTCCGCTTCCTGAGCAGGTCCGCCAGGGTATAGCCATCCAGCACCTTGTAGAACGCCTGCAGCGCTTCGCCCAGGAACCGCTGCAGGTTGCAGGCTCCCTCGATGCGGCACTCCGAGGTGGCCGGGTCGAAGCACTCCACCAGCGCCGTGGAGGCCTCCGTGCGGCGCACCACCTTCCCCAGGACGACGGCGTCGGCCGCCTGCGCCAGGCGCATTCCGCCGCCCTTGCCGCGCACCGTCTCCACGAGGCCTTCCGTGGCCAGGTGATGGACCACCTTCATCAGGTGGTTGCGGGAGATGCCGTAGGCCTCCGCGATCTCGCCCACCGTGGCCAGCTCCCCGCCCTTGATGCCGAGGTAGATGAGAACGCGCAGGGTGTAGTCGGAGAACAGGGTCAGGCGCATGGCCGGGGCTCCTTCGGGTAATTAACATGCATGTCAGATATTGATTATCCCGCGACGGGATGATATACAAAACATGTATCTCACATACATGTAAAAGACCATGGGTACGACACCAATCAACCGTGACGATATCGAGGCGGCGCTGCGCGAGGTCATCGATCCCGAGGTGGGGGTGAACGTCCTCGACCTGGGGCTCATCTATGCAGTGCGGGCCAGCGACGCCGGCGACCTGCAGGTGGACATGACAATGACCACCCCGGCCTGTCCCGTGGGGGTGATGCTCTGCGACCAGGTTGAGGCCGCCCTGCGCCGCGGGGTGCCCGGTGTCGGAACGGTGGAGGTGGGCCTGGTATGGGAGCCGCCCTGGAGTCCGGAGCGGATGAGCGAAGCGGCCCGGCGCCAGCTCGGCTGGATTTGACTGCCACTGAAAGGATGGAGAATTGCCATGAACGACAAAGCGAGCGACCGGATCATCGACGTGCGGACCATCATACCGCGGGAGCGACATCCCCTCATCTTCGATACATTTGCGGCCCTCGAATCGGGCGAACACTTCGAGCTGGTCAACGATCATGATCCGAAGCCCCTCTACTACCAGTTCCAGGCCGAGCAGGCGGGCCGTTTCAACTGGGATTACCTGGAAGCGGGTCCCGATGTGTGGCGGGTGAAGATCGCGCGCCGCTGGTGACCCGGCCGTGAGCGCCACTTCCGTCCGTCCAAGGGAGCGCGAAACCGCGTGGCGCAGGGACCTGCCGCCGCCGCTGCGCCTGCCCCTGCTGGCGCTGGGTTTCGCCAGTCTGCTGCTGGGGGTGTGGGCCGGACTGGTGCGGCTCGGCTGGGCCTTCCCCCTGCCGCGCGCCGAACTGCTCCTGCTGCACGGGCCGCTGATGGCGTCGGGCTTCTTCGGCACCGTGATCGGGCTGGAGCGGGCGGTGGCGGCGGGCAGGCGGCCGGCCTACCTGGGGCCGACCGCCACGGCGCTGGGAGCGGTGCTCCTGGTGGCGGGAGCGCCCGCGCCGGCGGGCATCGGCGCGCTGGCGCTCGGCTCGGGGGTGCTGGCGCTGACGACGGCGGACGTCTGGCGCCGGCAGCGGACCCTGTTCAACGCCACCCTGCTGGCGGGCGCCCTGTGCTGGCTCACCGGCAACGTCCTGTGGCTGGCGGGCGCGGCGGTGGCCGGGGTGGTGCCCTGGTGGGCGGCGTTCCTGGTTCTCACCATTGCCGGCGAACGCCTGGAGCTGAGCCGGCTGCTGCCGCCGGCACCCGCCGCGCAGCGGCTGTTCGGGGCCGGCCTGCTCCTGTTCCTGGCCCTGCTGGTCCTGGGGGCGTGGTTCCCGGAGGCCGCCGCCCGGCTGCAGGCGCTGGTGCTGCTGGCGCTGACCGCCTGGCTGGTGCGCTACGACATCGCCCGGCGCACCGTGCGCCAGGCCGGCCTGACCCGCTTCATCGCCGTGGCCCTGCTCTCGGCCTACGGCTGGCTGGCGGTCTCCGCCCTGCTGGGGTTGCTGCCCCCGGGCCTGGCGGGCGGCTCCCTGCGCGACGCCGTCCTGCACACCCTGTTCCTCGGCTTCGTCTTCTCCATGGTGTTCGGACACGCGCCGGTGATCCTGCCGGCGGTGACCCGCTTCGCCGTGGACTACCATCCCGTCTTCTATCTCCACCTGCTCCTGCTGCATGCCTCGCTGGCGTTGCGGGTGGCGGCGGACCTGGGCGGCTGGACGGGGACGGCCCGCCTGGCGGGGCTGCTCAACGGTCTCGCCCTCCTGCTCTTCATGGCCAATACCATCGCCGGTGTCCGGCGCGGGCGGCGGCTGGCGTGAATCCGCCCCCGGGCGGAGCGGAGCCGCCCGGGTGATGCCCCGGCGCGCTCAGCCGGGCCGGGGATCCGTCCCGAAGACCTCCCGGTAGGCGGCGTCGCTGGCGTAGGCGAGCACCGGCAGGGCGACGGGGAACAGCGGCCAGGCCACGGTCAGGGCGAGAAACATGAGACCGGCGATGACCGCGCCCCACAGCGCCATGGTCGGTATGTTGCCGAACACGGCCCGCACGCTGGCGACGATGGCGTTCACGAAGTATGTCCCCCGGTGGAAGGCCAGCGGCACCGAGAAGGCGGTGACGGCGAAGATCGCCGCCGCCAGGACGAATCCCATCAGCGTGCCGAAGCCCAGGTAGAGGAGAGTGTGCCGGCGCAGGACGTCACCGAAGTAGTCCAGCAGGCCGAGGGGGTCGGTGCCGAACAGGAAGCTGTAGAGCACGAGGGCGTCGGTGACCCAGACCAGGAAGATCAGCGTGCTGACGAAGGCGATGAACCAGAGGGCCGGGGGCGCCTCGATGAAGGCGCGGAGCAGGTCGGCGAATCGCGGCCGGCCACCGTCGCGCCGGATGGCGGCGGCCCGGTAGAAGCCGGTCACCAGGACCGGGGCCACCAGCATGAACCCGCTCACGAAGGGATAGAAGGCCAGCGCCATGCCGAGGTACAGGCTGAGCCAGGCGCCGGCCAGACCGACCGCGCCGAAGATCGCGGCGAACAGCAGGCTCGGGGGCCAGTTGGCGCGGAACTGCCCCCAGCCCTGGACGAGCCAGCGGGGGATGGCTGCCGGTGTGACCCGCCGGTGAACGGGCTGCTGTTCGATGCCTGCCATCCGTACTCCCCCCCGCCGGCCCACCGGTTTCCCGTCAGGCCGAGTATAGGGGAGTTCGCCCGGTTCCGCGTGGGGCGCGCCGGCGGCGGGTGCGGGGCAGGCCCCGGGCGTCGGGCGCCCGGGGGTGGGATCGGGGGAGGGGCTCAGTCGTCGTCGTGACCGCGACCTTCATGACGGTCGTCGTCATGATCACGTCCACGGTCGGTGAAGCGCTGCTGGCGCACGTTGCCGGGCAGGCCGCGGTCGTCCAGGGCTGCCTGGCGGAAGCCCGGCGCGGCGTAGTAGGGACCGAGGCCCACGGCCCGGCTGCTGCCCCGGCTCACCACCACGGCGCCGGTGACGTCGAAGGGCGTGGCCCTGCCGTCGGCGTTGAAGCGGCTGTTCACCGCGCCGCCGCCGTGGCTGTAGATCATGAACTCCGGCGCCAGCTCGGCCTGCAGGTTGTAGTAGGCGCCGTCGGCCCGGATCTTCCGGGCATCGACCATGGCGCCCAGGCGGCCCACCTGGTCGAGGGGAAGCAGGACCCCTTCGGGCCTTTCGAACAGCACGTGGCGGCCCCCGTCGGGTCCGGTGCCGGTCAGCCGCTGCACCCGTACCAGCATCGCCGGCGCGGCGGGATCGAAGGTCGGCGCGGTCGCGGTCCGGCCGGCCCGGTAGTCGCGGTCATCGTAACGGTCGTGGCTGCCTGCCGCGGCATAGGGGGTGGCGAGGGTGGCGGCAAGGGCGCCGGCCAGGGCGATTCTGTGCATCGTCTGCATGGTGGTCTCCTCCCGGAGGTTGTAGCGAATGACGAGCACAGGCTAGCGCGGGGGCCTGAATTGAACGTGAAGCGGGACTGAAACGGACCTTAATCGCGGGCATTCCGGACCTTGCCGAGGCCGGACGGGCCCGGTGGGCGGGCCGCGCGGGGGGGGGCGGTGGGGGATTCGATTACGGCGCGGGGTCCGGCGCCGGAGCCGGTGAGGACTCCGCCGGTTCCCTGGGGCTCTGTTCGAGGGGCTCCAGCCCGGCCAGCTCCTTGGGGGTGCTGATGCCCATCTCCGCCAGCCGGCGGGCGGCGCTCAGCACCTGCCGCTCCAGCGAGCCCACCGCACGGTTGTAGCTCTCCACGCTGCCGCCGAGGTTCCGGCCCAGGCGGGCGAGATGCTCGGTGAAGGTGGCGAGCCGCTTGTAGAACTCCTCGCCGAGGTCGCGGATGGCGTCGGCGTGGCGGATGATGGCCATCTGCCGCCAGCTGAAGGCCACCGCCCGCAGCAGAGCCACGAGGCTGGTGGGGGTGGCGAGGATCACCCGGGCGCGCAGGGCGTCCTCCAGCAGGGCGTGGTCGTCGTCCAGCGCGGCGGTGAGAAACTGGTCACCGGGGATGAACAGGATGACGAAGTCCAGGCTGTCCCGGAACTGGGCCCAGTACTGCTTGGAGGAGAGTTCGCGCACCCGTTGGCGCACATTGCGGGCATGGCGCGCCAGCGCCTCCCGGCGGATGCCGTCGTCGGTCGCCTCCACCGCGCTCAGGTAGGCGTCCAGCGGGGTCTTCACGTCCACCACGATCTCGCGCTCGTCGGGCAGCCGGATCACCATGTCTGGACGCAGGGCGCCGTCCTCGGTGGCGCGGTGGGCCTGCTCGGTGAAATCACAGTGCTCCACCATGCCCGCCAGCTCCACCAGCCGGCGCAGGGTGAGCTCGCCCCAGCGTCCGCGCACCTCGGGCCGGCGCAGGGCCTGCACCAGGTTGCGGGTCTCCGCCTGCAGCGCCTGCTGGGTCTGGGCCATGCCCTCCAGATACTGGGTCAGCGCGCCCTGGGCGGTCTGGCGCGCCTGCTCCATCTCCCGCACCTGCTGCTCGGTCTTCTCCAGCGCGGTGCGGATGGGCAGCAGCATGTTGTCGATGGCCTTCTGGCGCTGGGTGAGGTCGGACTGGGCCTGCTGCTGGAACTGGCCCAGGCTCTCCCGGGCCAGGCGCAGGAAATCCTCCTGGTTGCTGCGCAGCGCGTGGGCGGCAAGCACTTCGAAGGTCTCGCCGAGCCGCTCGCGGGCATCCTCGAGAGCCTCGATGCGGGCTTCGGCGTTGGCCCGCTCGGCTTCCAGCTGGCCGGCGAGGGTGGCCCGCGCGGTTTCCAGCGCACCCAGGCGCCGCTGGCAGCGGAGCTGGGTCAGGAGCACCCCGAACAGGGCGCCGAGCATGACGGCCCCGGCCAGCGCCAGGGCCAGCATCCGGGGATCAGAGAGCGACGGCATCCGTCTCCCGCTGGATCCAGTGGAGGATTCCGGCGGGGGTCTCCACCAGGCCGTGGGCGCCCCACGCGCCGGGATCGTCCCCCGTCCCCAGGTAGCCGAACAGGGCCACGAGGGTGCGCATTCCCGCCGCCAGCCCCGCCTCGATGTCACGGGCCGCGTCACCCACGTAGAGGGAGGCGGAGCAGGGCCGGCCGGTGAGGCGGCAGGCGTGCAGAAGCGGCTCCGGGTGGGGCTTGGAGTGGGGGGTGGTGTCGCCGCTCACCACGCAGGCCGCGCGGCGATCCAGCCCCAGCGCCCCCATGAGGGGATCGGTGAGGTAGGCGGGCTTGTTGGTGACCACCCCCCAGGCGATGTCCGCCGCCTCCAGGGCCGCCAGCAGCGCCTCCATGCCGGGAAACAGCCGGGTTTCCACCGCCAGGTGCGCCTGGTAGGCGTCGAGCAGGTGCCCGCGGTAGCGGGGAAAGTCCGGGTGCGCGTCGTCGATGCCGAAGCCGTGGGTGATGAGCGAGCGGGCGCCGTGGGAGACCCAGGGGCGGATGGTGGCGAAGGGCAGGGGAGCGCGGCCGGCCCATTCCAGGGTCCGGTTCAGGGCCCAGGCGAGGTCCGGCGCGGTGTCGAGCAGGGTGCCGTCGAGATCGAACAGCACCGCGCGCACCGGCTGGCGGCGTCCGGCGGCGGCCGCGGCGACGCTCATGTCTCCGCCGGGCGCCGGGCGTGCGCCAGGTAGTTCACGTCGAGTGTCCGTGACAGGCTGTAACGGCGGCTCAGGGGGTTGTAGGTCATGCCGGTCAGGTCCACCAGCTCCAGCCCCGCGGCGCGGGTCCAGGCCTCCATCTCTGAGGGGCGGATGAACTTGGCGTAGTCGTGGGTCCCCTTGGGCAGCATGCCGAGCAGGTACTCGGCGCCGACGATGGCGAGCAGGTAGGACTTGGGATTGCGGTTCAGGGTGGAGAGGAAGATGTGGCCGCCGGGTCGCACCAGCCGGGCGCAGGCGGCGATGACCGAGGCGGGATCGGGCACGTGCTCGAGCATCTCCATGCAGGTGACCACGTCGAAGGCGGCCGGCATCTCTTCGGCCAGCGCCTCGACGGTGACGCGCCGGTACTCCACCCGGATGCCGCTCTCGAGCTGGTGCAGCTTCGCCACGCCGAGCGGCGCCTCGCCCATGTCGATGCCCATGACCTCGGCGTCCCGGGCCGCGAGCGCCTCGGCCAGGATGCCGCCGCCGCAGCCCACGTCCAGCGCCCGCTTGCCGGACAGTCCGCCGCAGCCCTCGTCCACGTAGGCCAGGCGCAGCGGGTTGATGTCGTGGAGCGGCTTGAACTCGCTGTCGGGATCCCACCAGCGGTGGGCCAGTTCCTCGAACTTGGCGATCTCGGCGTAGTCGACGTTCTCGCCCTGGGGAGTGCTGTCGGTGACGGGCATCGTGGTCTGAAGTTCCTGTTTCGCGGATGTCGGAAGATTACCAGATAACCGCCCAGACCCTCCACGGCGGGCTCTGTGCGGGCTCTGTCCCCGATGTTATGATCGGCACGCCTGTACCCCGCCATGGAGCGCTACGGGCCCCCTTCCCCCATCCGCGGTGCGCGCCATGAGCGTTTCCGATCCGCGCCGTCTCCCGGTGCGATTCCTGTGGCTGTTGCTTCTGCTGCTGTCCGCCACTGCCGAGGCGGCGACCCTGCGCGTGCCTCTCACCATCCCCTATGCCCTGCTCGAGAGCGCATTCGGCGCCTGGTCGGGCGGCGCGGACGAAGCCGGCTGCAGGCACCTGCAGACCGGCGCGCCCCAGCTGGAGGCCCGCGGCGGCGAGCTGCACTTCGTCGCCACGGTGGAGGCGGTTCTCGGCGCGGAGGTGCTCGGCAAGTGCGTTCAGCCGCTGGCCTGGATCGGCATGGCGGACGTGGTGCTGGAGCCCTACGTGGACGAGGCCTGGCAGCTGCGCTTCCGCCTCGGCGCGACGGAGCTGAGCAACGCCGACGGGACGCGGGCCCCGGTGTTGAGCGCCATCTGGGAGCTGGTGCGGCACCTGCTCGTGCCGCGGCTGGAGTCGTTCAGCTTCGATCTCGACGCTCCGCGGGCCGAGATCCGTGCCCTGGTGCGCTCCGCGGCTCCCGCCCTGGAGGCGGTCCTGGCGAGCCTGCGCCTCGGCGAGCCGGTGGCCGGGGAGCGCGGCGTGGCGGTGCCGCTGCTGCTGGAGCTGCCGGCGGACCTGCCTGCGCCGCCGCCGCCGGTGGCGACGGAGGTGGAGGATGCCGCCGCCCTGGCCGCCCGCCGGCAGGCCGGGGAACGCATCGACGCCTTCCTGGTATTCGTGGTGAAGCAGGCGGGCCTCGACCTGGAGGACCCCGAGCTGCGGGCCGCGCTGTTCAGCCTGCTGCTGCAGAGCCGCTACCGGCTGCTGGCGATTCTCGACGGCAGTGCGCCGGAGACGGAGGGTGACCCGGTGCGGGCGCTGCTGCGGGATGACTGGGAACGGTTGCGCGGGATCCTGCTGGAGGCGGAGCGGCGCGGGCTGGGTGGCGGCGCACTGCTGCGCTACGTGAGTTTCCTCAACGCCGGCGACGTGCTCCTGGCCCTGGATGCCGCGGCCCCGGAGCTGGGGGTGTGGATCTCGGCCGAGGGGCTGCGCCGGCTCGCGCTGGGGTTGCGGCCGGGCTACCCGGGCGATCCGCTGGAGTATGGCTACGACGTGGACTTCGAACTGCGCCGGCTGTTCGGTTTTCCCGACGAACCACCGCTCCCGCCGCCCCTGCCGGAGCAGGAGCCGGACCGGAGCGGCGGGTTGATGGACTGGCTGGTGCGGCCGGCGCGGGCCGCGGCGTCCGCACCCGATCCGGTGACCCTGCTCGGCCGCCACCTGGAACGGCGCGTGCCCGGGACCGACGAGTTGCCGGTCTACCGGGCGGAGATGGCCGGCCTGCTGCGGCTGGTGGGGGAGCGGGAGCTGCAGGGCTCCGGGCTGGAACCCGCGGCGGCGGTGGTCTATCGGGCGCTGCTGCCGGCCACCGCGCTCATCGAGAGCTGCTGGCGCCAGTACGTGCGCGAGGACGGCAAGGTGACCTTCATCGCCTCACCGGTGGGCAGTGTCGGGCTGATGCAGGTCAATACCCGGGTCTGGCGTGGCCTCTACGACGTGGAGCGGCTGCGGTGGGAGGTGGCCTACAACGCCCGCGCCGGGGCCCAGATCCTGCTGCGCTACCTGCAGGACCCGGGCCTGAAGGTGGCGCAGCGCAGCGGTGATGCGGCCCACCTGCCGCGGGCCGCCTACGCCGCCTACAATGCCGGTCCCGGTGGCGCCACCCGCTTCCTGGCCCGGGATGGCAGCGTGAAGGCGGGCGCAGTGGACCGGCGCCTGTGGCGGCTCTACCAGGGCTTCAGTGCCGGCGCCGCGCCCGATCTCCAGCGCTGCGATGTGGGTGATGATGAATCGTGAATGCGTGAATGCGTGAATGCGTGAATGCGTGAATGCGTGAATGCGTGAATGCGTGAATGCGTGAATGCGTCGATATGCTCTGACTGAAAACTGAAAACTGAAAACTGAAAACTGAAAACTGAAAACTGAAAACTGAAAACTGAAAACCGGTCACGTCACCGCCCGCTGTTGGCCGCGCCGATGCGGCGGCCCCACTCCCGCGCCCTGGCCACCAGCGCCGGCGCATCCAGGGTGGTGAGCACGCCCTCCTTGAGCACGTGGCGGCCGGCCACCCAGACGTCGCTGACCCGATCACGGACATTGGCGTAGACCAGCTGGGACAGCGGATGGTAGACCGGCTCGGTCTCCAGGTCCGAGAGCCGCACCGCCACCGCGTCGGCGGCCTTGCCCGGCACCAGGGAGCCGATCTCCTCCTCCAGCCCCAGGGCGCGGGCGCCGTTGAGGGTGGCCATGCGCAGGGCATCGGCGGCGGACACGGCGGTGGCGTCGCCCGCCACGCCCTTGGCCAGCAGCGCCGCGGTGCGCATCTCCCCGAGCAGGTCCAGGTCGTTGTTGGAGGCCGCCCCGTCGGTTCCCAGGGCCACGTTGATGCCCGCGTCCGCCAGCCGCTGCACGGGACAGAAGCCGCTGGCGAGCTTGAGGTTCGACTCCGGGCAGTGGGCCACGCTGGCGCCGGCCTCGGCCAGCAGCCGCAGGTCCTCCTCCTCCACCTGGGTCATGTGCACCGCCAGCAGTCGCGGCGAGACCAGGCCCAGCCGGTGCAGGCGCGCCAGCGGCCGCTCGCCCCGCTCCGCCAGCGACTGCTGCACCTCGTGGGCGGTTTCGTGCACGTGCATGTGCACGGGGATGTCCAGCTCCTCGGCCAGCACGCTGACCCGTTCCAGCGGCGCGTCGGAGACAGTGTAGGGCGCGTGGGGGGCGAAGGCGGTGTGCAGCAGGGGGTTGTGGCGCAGCTGGTCGTGCACCTCCAGTCCCTTGTGCAGGTAGTCCTCCGCGTTCCCGGCCCAGGCGGTGGGAAAGTCGATGAGAATGAGCCCGACCACGGCCCGGATGTGGGCCTGGGTAGCGGCGAAGGCGGCCTCGTCGGGAAAGAAGTACATGTCGTTGAAGCAGGTGGTGCCGCCGCGCAGCATCTCCGCCACCGCCAGCAGGGTCCCGTCGCGGACGAACTCCGCGCGGACCCAGCGCGACTCCGCCGGCCAGATGTGCTTGCCGAGCCACTCCATCAGGGGCAGATCGTCGGCCAGGCCCCGGAACAGGCTCATGGCCGCGTGGGTATGTGCATTCACCAGCCCGGGGATGAGGGCGTGTTCGGGCAATTCCACCACCGTCGCCGCCTGGTAGCGGGCGCGGGCGGCCGCGGCGGGCAGCAGGTCGACGATGCGACCGTCACGCACGGCGAGGGAGAAATCCTCCAGCACGGTGCCCGCGGGTTCCACCGGGATGACCCAGCGGGCGTGGATGAGGGTGTCGATGGCTTCCATGGCGGCTCCGGGAAACGGCGTTCGCGCCAGTATAGCGATAAATTCCGCGGGACAGAGGGGCGGGCGGGCCGGATCCCGGGCGGTTGCGCACCGGGGCGTTCATTGAACCAGGGGACAAGGAATAAGGACGATTCCGCCGGTCGCCTGCGTCCGGTCGCAGGCGCGGTGGGATCCATCAGGCGCCGGCCGGCGAAGAGCCTCCCTCGTCGTTCTCCGGCGGCGGGATGCGGAAGCGCTCCACCAGGTTGTTCACCTCCGTCCGGCGGGTGAGGAGGATCAGTTCGTCATCCTTTGCCAGCTTCGTGCCGCCGTCGGGCAGGATCAGCTTCTCCTCCCGGTAGAGGCAGACGGCGCGGGCAGTGGCGGGCAGATCCAGCTCGGCGACGGTTACGGCATCCTTCTCGTGCACGACGACCGATACCACCCGGGCGTCGTACCTGATCATCGCCGAGAGTTCGAGGATGTCCTGGCCCTCGGCCATGTCGGCCAGGTAGCGGCCGATGGTGCGCGCCGGGATGATGGTGTCCTCCAGACCCAGCTCGATGCAGATGTGCTCGTACGCCTCGTCCTCGATCTTGGTCACCACCCGCTCGAAACCCAGCGAGCGTCCCACCAGGCTGGCGATGATGTTGGACTGGTCGCGGCCGGTGAGGCAGTAGAGGATGTCGGTCTGGGAGGGGCCCACTTCCCGCAGGATGGCCGGCTTGCTGCCGTCGCCGTGCACGAAGGCGCAGTCGAGCTGGCCGGAGAGATCGTCGATGACCTCCTTGTCGCGCTCCACGATCACCACCTCGTGGCCACGCCGGATGAGCAGCTGCGCCGTCTTGACCGCCAGCGAGCTGGCGCCGATGAATACCACCCGCATGGGATCCTCCCCTGTCCGTTGCTGTCTGAAAGTGTAGTCGGCGCGTTGCTCAGTCGTTGCGGCGCCCGAACCAGGTCCGCGGGTAGAGCACCACCAGCAGCGCCAGGACCTCCAGCCGGCCCAGCAGCATGTCCAGGCACAGGACACCCTTGAGCCAGGGATCCAGTTCCAGGGCGGTGATACCGGTGGAGAGTCCCACCGTGGCGGTGGCGGAAACCACCTCGAACAGGGCGTTCAGGGGGTCGTAGCCCGCCGCCGCGAAGGGCAGCCAGGAGAGTGCGACCACCCCGATGTAGAGCACCACGACGAGCAGCGCCCGCAGCCCCTCCTCGGGCTCGATCCGGGTCTCTCCCAGCCGGTATTCCACCACCGCGTGCTCCACCAGCCGGGTGCGGTTGAGCAGGATCTGCAGCAGCCGCAGCAGGATCAGCAACCGCAGGATCTTGAACCCGCCGGCGGTGGAACCCACGCCGCCGCCCACCAGCATCGAGCCGGCGAGGGTAAGCCTGGCGGCCGGATCGAGCGCGCCCACGTCCAGGCTCGCGAAGCCGGTGGTGGTCTGGGCCGAGAGGGCGAGCAGCGGGGCGTGCCGCACCACCTCGCTCCAGGACTGGCCCGAGCGCAGCATGAACAGTGCCAGCACCACGGTCACGGCCAGCGCGGCGAGCAGCAGGGCGCGGAGCTGGAGATCGTCCGCCAGTGCCGCCGGTCCCCCGCGCGCGGCCCGGTACCAGGTGGAGAGGGCCACGGCGCCGGCCAGGGACAGCAGGGTGACCGCCCACTGCGTGGACACTCCCAGACCGGCGAGGCTGCCGTCGAAGCTGGAGTAGCCGCCGGTGGAGACGGCCGCGAGGGTATGCACCACCGCGGCGAAGGGCGCAAGCCCCAGCGCCCAGAGCAGGGCGATGCCCGCTACGGTGAAGGCCAGGTAGACGGTCAGCACCCGCCGGGCGTGGCCGCGGGTGTTGCCGATGAGATCCTCGCCCTCGCCGGAGATGTTCGCCAGCCGCCGGGCCGCCACCCCCGGACCAATCAACAGCGCCAGTGACAGGACGACGAAGCCCAGTCCGCCGTACCACTGCATCCAGGCGCGGGTGAACAGGAACGCCGGCGGGCGCTCGGCCACCGAGGCCAGCGTGGTGAGCCCGGTGGTGGTCACCCCGGAAACCGCCTCGAACAGCGCGTCCAGGTAAGGGATGCCGGTCGCCGCCATGGGCCAGCTCATGGCCAGCGGGGCGACGAGAAACACCAGTGCCGTCACCACCAGCGCCTCGTTGGTCTGGATGGTGCGGGGGCTGCGCAGCCGCCCCAGCGGCACTCCGGCAACAGTCAGCAGCGTCACCACCAGCGCCAGCCGCCAGGCCATGGGCCAGTCTTCGTAGCCCGCCGCCACCCCCAGCGGGACGAGAGTCAGCGCGGCCAGGGCCAGTCCCAGCTGACCGGTGTATTTCAGCACCACGCGCGGTCGGACCGCGAAGCTGAGCGGTTCCAGGCGATCTTCGTAGGCCATGGCGCCCCGGTGGCTCCTCCCCACACAGTTCCCCTGGGAATAAGCATAGCGGGTGGCCGCGGGTGAAGAATGGACCAGGGATGATGGATAAGGGAGAAAGGATAAGGGTTAAAGGCGTGTGGCCAGACCTCTCCAGTCATTCCGATGGATAAAGGTCGTTAACTGATCTTCATCCATTATCCGTTATCCTTTCTCCCTTATCCCTTGCCTGCAACCTCTGCCCCCCGCCCATGATCGCCACCCTGCTGCCCCTCTCCGCTCTCATCGGTCTCGGCCTGTTCTGGGTCTGGTGGCGGCCGGGGCCCGATGGCGACGGTGGCAGGCGGCCCGTCACCGACATCATCTACCACCTGTTCCTGCCGGCGCTGGTGCTGGACGTGCTGTGGCGCGCACCGCTGGGACTGGACTCGGCGCGCATCTCCGCCAGTGCGGTGACCGGGGTGCTGTTCGGGCTGGGGCTGAGCGTGCTGGTCTACCGGGTCCTGCGGGTGGACCGGCCCACCACCGGCGCGCTGGTGCTGGCGGCGGGATTTCCCAACGCCACCTACCTGGGCCTGCCCGTGCTGGAGCGGGTGCTGGGCGAGACCGGCCGCGGCATCGCCATCCAGTATGATGTGTTCGCGTGCACGCCGCTGCTGTTCACCGTCGGCGTACTGGTTGCCACCCACTTCGGCCCTGAGTCGACGGGAGGGGGCGTGCTCCGGCGCCTGGCGCGGGTGCCGCCCCTGTGGGCGGCGCTGGCCGCCATCGCGCTCAACGTCTCCGGCGTTCCCCTGCCCGGGGCCGTGGACGGGTTCCTGCGCCTGCTCGGCACGGCCATGGTTCCCATCATGCTGCTGGCCGTGGGCATGGCCCTGCGGGCCGGCTTCAGCGAGTGGCGTCGCTTTTCGCTGGTGCTCCCGGTCCTGCTCATCCAGCTGCTGCTGATGCCGCTGCTGGTCTGGAGCATCGCCCACGCCCTCGGCCTGCGCGGGGATCTGCTCACCGGCACCGTGCTCGAGGCGGCCATGCCCACCATGGCGCTGGGGGTGGTCTTCTGCGACCGCTACCGGCTCAACGCCGGCCTGTTCGCCACCGCCATGACCCTCAGCACCCTGCTGAGCCTGGCCACCCTGCCGCTGTGGTTCGGCCTGCTGGGGTCATGACGGGACGTTGAAAATCCACCACGAAGGCACGAAGGACACGAACACAGAAAAGACTGAATGGACAGGATTCACAGGATTAACCGGATTTCAGTACGGAATCTTCGGCATGAATGTGGCCGATCAAGATTGCCGGTCCGTCGGTAGCCATTGAACACCGTTCATGCAGGGGCTTGGGAACACGATCGGGAATCCATGCCCTCACTGAAACGACCACTCCATCCTGTCAATCCTGTCAATCCTGTCTATTTCTTCCTTTGCCATTCTTCGTGTCCTTCGTGCCTTCGTGGTTAAATTATGGTTTTTCATCACCTGCCGAGCCGAGTCATGAACCGTTTCTGGAGCCCCGTCGTCCGTTCCCTGACCCCCTATGTCCCCGGCGAGCAGCCGAAGGTCGAGAACCTGGTCAAGCTGAACACCAACGAGAATCCCTACCCGCCCTCGCCGCGGGCGCTGGAGGCCATCCGCGCGGCCGCGGGCGAGGCCCTGCGTCTCTATCCCGACCCCGGCGCCGATGACCTCAGGCAGGCCATCGCCGGCTTCAACGGCGTGGCGGCGGAAAACGTCTTCGTGGGCAACGGCTCCGACGAAGTGCTGGCGTTCGTGTTCCAGGGGCTGCTGCACCATGAGCTCCCGGTGCTGTTCCCGGATATCACCTACAGCTTCTACCCGGTCTACTGCGGGCTCTACGGCATCGACTACCGGACGCTGCCGCTGGCTGCGGACTTCACCCTGCGGGTGGAGGACTACCTGGTGCCCAACGGCGGCATCATCTTCCCCAATCCCAACGCGCCCACCGGGCGGCTGTTGCCGCTGGAGGCCGTCGAGCGGCTGCTGGAGGCAAATACCGCCTCGGTGGTGGTGGTGGACGAGGCCTACGTGGATTTCGGCGGTGAGTCGGCCATCGCCCTGGTGGGGCGCTTCCCCAACCTGCTGGTGGTCCAGACCTTCTCCAAGTCGCGTTCACTGGCGGGGCTGCGGGTGGGCTTCGCCGTGGGCGACGCGGGGCTCATCGAGGCGCTGGAGCGGATCAAGAACAGCTTCAACTCCTATCCCCTGGACCGGCCGGCCCAGGTGGGGGCGGCGGCGGCCATGGCCGACCGCGAGCATTTCGACCGGACCCGCAATGCGGTCATCCTGAGCCGGGAACGCCTGGCCGGCCGGCTGACGGAGCTGGGCTTCGAGGTGCTGCCCTCGGCGGCCAATTTCCTCTTCGCCCGCCACCCGGGCCGCGACGCGGCGGAGCTGGCCGCGGCGCTGCGGGAGCGGAAGATCATCGTGCGCCACTTCCGCCAGCCGCGCATCGAGCAGTACCTGCGCATCACCATCGGTACCGATGCCCAGTGCGATGCCCTGGCGGCGGCGCTGGAGGCGATTCTCGACTGAAGCCATCCGGGTGCGTCCCCGCGGACGGGGATCGTGGCACCGCGAGGCATGGAGGAGGGACCATGGAGCCGGTGATTCTCGAGAAACGCGATCCCATCGCCTGGGTGACCCTGAACCGGCCGGAGGCGCTGAACGCGCTGGACGACGGGCTCAACGACGCCCTCTGGGCCGTGTGGGAGGAGTTCGCCGCCGACGCGGCGGTGGACGTGGCAATTCTCACCGGGGCCGGCAAGTCCTTCTGCGCGGCTGGAGGCCTTCTTCGGCAAGCGCGGCGGCGGGGAGTGAAAGGCGGGCTCGCCAAGGATGCGGCCGTGGTTTCAGTGGGTTGGCGTGTTCTGCCGGCGCGTGGGGTGCCGCCCCCCTGTTCTGCCGCTCCGGCAGGGCGCGGAATTCCGTGACCGGCACCCCTGTGAGCCGGCGCCGTGATGCGGTAAAGTCTGCGCTCATCATCACTCCGGGAAGGAATCCGCGCATCCGGCCATGGATCGACCCCAGTCCGACGTCCTGACGGCAACCCCATTCGAGATCAAGGGCAGCATGCTGACGCTGCTGGAGCTGCGCCTGCACTCCACCGGCCTGGATGCCATCGCCCAGCACCTGGCCGAGAAGGTCGCCAAGGCGCCCGGGATGTTCCGCAGCGCCCCGATCGTTGTCGACCTGCAGGCGCTCGGCCAGGTCGACGGCCTCGACCTGGCGGGCCTCGCCGCCGTCATGCGCGGCCACGGGCTGGTGCCGGTGGGGGTCCGTGGCGGCAGTCCGGCCCTGCAGGCGGCGGCGGTGGAGGCGGGCCTGGGCCTGCTGGCGGCCGAGCGTCGGAGCGAGACCCGCCCGGTGCCGGCGAAGGCCGCGGCGGCGGGTGGCAAGACCCGGGTCGTCACCCAGCCGGTGCGCTCCGGGCAGCAGATCTACGCCGACGGGGGTGATCTTGTCGTGCTGGCGGCGGTGAGCCCCGGTGCCGAGGTGCTGGCCGACGGCAACATCCATGTCTACGGACCCCTGCGGGGGCGTGCGCTCGCCGGCGCCCACGGGGATCGCACGGCGCGGATCTTCTGCCAGTGCCTGGAGGCGGAGCTGGTCTCCATCGCCGGGCACTATCGCCTGTTCGAGGAACTGGACCCGGCCCTGCGGGGGCATGCGGTGCAGGTGTTCGAGGACGGCGACAACCTGATGCTGCAGCCGCTTTAGGGCACTGGCCGGCATGCCGGCATTTACAGGAGGAGTACTGTTGTGGCCAAAGTGATCGTCGTCACCTCCGGCAAGGGCGGGGTGGGCAAGACCACCACCAGCGCCGCGTTTGCCACCGGTCTGGCCCGGAAGGGGCACAAGACCGCGGTCATCGACTTCGACGTGGGGCTGCGCAACCTGGACCTCATCATGGGGTGCGAGCGGCGCGTGGTCTACGATTTCGTCAACGTCATCAACAACGAGGCGAACCTGAACCAGGCCCTGATCCGCGACAAGCGGGTGGAGAACCTGCACATCCTGCCCGCCTCCCAGACCCGCGACAAGGAGGCCCTGACCCTGGAGGGCGTGGGCCGGGTGCTGGAGGATCTGGGCCGGGAGTTCGACTACATCGTCTGCGACTCCCCGGCGGGGATCGAGCACGGGGCCTTTGCCGCCATGTACTATGCCGACGAGGCGCTGGTGGTGACCAACCCCGAGGTCTCCTCGGTGCGGGACTCCGACCGCATTCTCGGCATCATGGCCAGCAAGTCGCGCCGCGCCGTGCAGGGCGACGCGCCCATCCGGGAACACCTGGTGCTCACCCGCTACTCCCACCAGCGGGTCGCCCGGGGCGAGATGCTGGGGGTGGACGACGTGCTGGAGATTCTTGGCATCCCCCTGCTCGGCGTGATTCCGGAGTCCCAGAGCGTGCTCCAGGCCTCCAACGCCGGGGTGCCGGTGATTCTGGAGGAGTCCAGTGACGCGGGCCGGTCCTACGAGGACGTGGTGGCCCGGTTCCTCGGCGAGGAGCGGCCCCACCGCCACATGAACGGGGAGAAGAAGGGACTGCTCCGCCGGCTGTTCGGGACCTGACGCCATGGGTTGGCTCGACTACTTCCGTACCTCCCGCAAGAACTCCGCCTCCATCGCCAAGGAGCGGCTGCAGATCGTGGTGGCCCACGAGCGCCTGCAGCGCAGCGGTCCCGATTACCTGCCCCTGCTGCAGAAGGACATCCTGGAGGTTATCCGCAAGTACGTGCCCATCGATCCGGGCGATGTCAGGGTGAACCTGGAGAAGGACGGGGACTACTCGGTGCTGGAGCTCAACATTTCCCTGCCGGAAAAGAGCCCGTGACGGACAGCGGCTGAACCCGCGCCGCCCGGTCATGCCGTGCCGGGCGTCGCCCGGGGTGATCGGAGGTGCGCCTCAGCGCTCCGGGGCTTCGCCGTCCGTGCTGTCGCCGCGGCTCAGATAGGGGAAGCGCAGGTGGCCGTAGCGGATGACCAGCACGGCGACACCGATGATGAGGATCGCCAGTGCGGCGGCAATGATGTCCCACTGCGACATCGACTTCATGTCCAGGATCAGGTGCCGGGCCAGCGCCACGATGGCGATATACAGCGGCATGCGGATGGGCAGGGCGCCCGACTCGAGGTAGACCCCCACCATGGTGAGCACCTCGAGGTAGATGAACAGCAGGAGCAGATCCGCCAGGGTGACGTGGCGGGCCGCGACCATGGTGTGGACTTCCTGGAATCCGGCCACCAGGGTGGCCACGGCAATCACCAGCAGCCCGCCGATCTCCAGCCCGTGCAGGGCCCGACGGCCCAGGTCGACGATGCGGGTTGGGGTGGCGACATCCTTCATGGGATGGAGTCTACCCCAAAGACCGGGGGGCGACGAGATCGCCATCCCGTTCCGCGGTGGGTGGCCATGCTCTCCTCCCGGCCGGCGCTGCCCATGGTGGCGTAGTTCTTGCCTCTGTATTCGTGATTCATCCGTCGGTCAGAGTCCTCCGGCAGACTGGCAGCAACGGGAGCCGGCCCGGTCAGTACACCACACGTCGCCACAGGGAGGTCTTCATGGGAACCGCACACCTCGTCTACATTCTCTTTCCGGCCGTTGTCGTGGTGATTCTCGGCGCGCTCCTGGTCTGCCCCATGAATCCCTGGTGTTGCCTGCGTTGCAAGTGAGTCGGTGAACCAGCGGTCGCCCAGCTGCCCTGTTGCGGTGCAATAACTCCCGGCGGGCCTCTCCCTGGTGCGGCTGAACGGTACGCCGGAGTGGAGCGAGGGCCAGCCGTTTGCCCCGGATCGCCGGCTCCGGGGAACGGTCAGGCACAGTGGTCGCCCTCGGCGGAGCCGGAGGGCTGGAAGGGGGGCTGTGTGTCACTGCCCGGCCGGGCATCACGGAGGTGCTGGCCGAACCGCGGGCGGAGGCCGGGGCGGCGCAGGACGATCTGGATCGGCCGGCGCGCTCAGAGTCTCGAGTGGAAGGAGCGCTGGGGCGGGACCGTCCCCGGGGCATTCCCGGGGGCGTCCCGCCTCAGCCCGATCTTAAAGTGCGGGGGCGGTTTTCATCCGGGAGGCCGTGCGCACCAGGGGGGTGGCTTCCGGCTCCAGGGTGGCGAGCAGGGTGTTCAGGTTGCGCTCCATCAGGGTGAAGTAGCTCCCGCCGTCACGGACGGCGCCGTAACCCAGCGCATCCAGTTCGAGAACCGCCACGTCGGCGTTGGCCGCGGTGCTGTCAAGACGGGCATCGACCAGGCCGAAGCGCCAGGCCAGGTAGCGGGGCGCATCCGGCGCCAGCGCCACCGCCCGTCCCTGCAGGGGGGCGAGCCGTGTCTGGAGGTCCTGTTCCAGTTTCCGCAGTTGGCCGACCAGGCGAATCTCGTTGTCCAGGTAGGTATCGCAGTTGTCCGGGTCCATCTTCACCAGTTGCGGGGTGATGTGGCGGACCGCCATCACGGCCAGGCGCGGATCGAGCCAGAATTGGGGGTCATGGGCGGCTCCGGTTTCGTCGACGACGCTCATCCAGCGGCTGCCGGGGACGGCGTGCAGCAGCGGCAGGTGATGGCCCACCGTGACCGCGTTGGCACGGACGTGGGGCATATCGGCGAGAGCCGTGGCCAGGGATCGTTCCAGTTCCGGCCCGACCCAGACCACCATGTCGGCGGTGACGAGTTCCAGCGTTTGCGTGGCGCCGAGGAGATCGGACTCCAGGTCTTCGGGGCGGTCGTAGAGCAGTTCGGGTTTCCCCACCCCTTCCATCAGGCTTTCCACCAGGCTGTACAGCGGTGGCACGGTGACCACCACCTGCGGTGCGGCGGCGGCCGGGGCGGCCCAGGCCGTGAGTGACAGCAGGGTGGCCAGGGCGCCCAGCCAGCCGGGGATTCTGTGTGCGATCATCTCTCTTCCTCCCTGATCCGGGTCGGCGGGTCGATCCCTTTGCCCGGGGTGATTGACGGATGTCAATTCGGTAAGCAGGGGGCGTGCCAGTTCTTAAATCAATATAAAACAGCGTGTTGTGGTTGTGCAGGTGCGGGACAAGCGTGGGATGTGCCGCAGCGGTGTGGGATATGGCGACCAGGCGCCGGCCTGTCGGCGTGGTCTTCGCGAGGGGCGAAGCGGGTGTCTTGGGGCGGGGGGTGTCCCGGCTCCGCCCCGGCTTGTGCCGGTCAGCCCCGTGGCGTCCCGCGGACCGCCGGCTTGCCGCGGCGCGCAGGCTTGCGCTCCTTTCCGGCGCGGGGGGCGGCCGGCGTCCGCGGCAGGCCGGTATGCTGGGTCCGGAAGGGTTTGTCCCCCGGCCTGGCGTGCGCCGTGCGCTGGCCCTCGCCGCGACCGCCGGTGCCGGCCGGCTGCCAGGCGGGCACCAGGTGGCGCTTGCCGTTGCCGATGAGATCGGCGCGGCCCATGCGCTTCAGCGCCTCGCGCAGGAGCGGCCAGTTCTCCGGGTCGTGGTAGCGGAGAAAGGCCTTGTGCAGGCGGCGCTGGCGCAGCCCCTTCGGCGTGGTGACCCGTTCGCTGCCGCGGCCCACCTTCCGCAGCGGGTTCATGCCGCTGTGATACATGGCGGTGGCCAGCGCCATGGGCGAGGGCAGGAAAGCCTGCACCTGGTCGGCGCGGTAGCCGTTGCGCTTCAGCCACAGGGCCAGTTCCAGCATGTCCTCGTCCGTGGTGCCGGGGTGGGCGGCGATGAAGTAGGGGATGAGGTACTGCTCCTTGCCCGCCGCCCTGGAGAACCGGTCGAACATCTCCTTGAAGCGGTCGTAGGTGCCGATGCCGGGCTTCATCATCTTCGCCAGCGGGCCGGTTTCCGTGTGCTCGGGAGCGATTTTCAGGTACCCCCCCACGTGGTGGGTCACCAGCTCCCGCACGTATTCCGGTGACTGCACCGCCAGGTCGTAGCGCAGCCCCGAGGCGATGAAGACCCGCTTCACACCCGACAGGCTGCGCGCCCTGCGGTAGAGGCGCACCAGGGGGCCGTGATCGGTGCCCAGGTTTTCGCAGATCTCCGGGTAGACGCAGGAGAGGCGCCGGCAGGCGGCCTCGATCGCCTCGCTGCGGCAGGCCATCCGGTACATGTTGGCGGTGGGACCGCCGAGGTCGGAGATGACGCCGGTGAAGCCGGGGGTCTTGTCCCGGATCTCCTCGATCTCGTGCAGGATCGACTTCTCCGAACGGCTCTGGATGATGCGCCCCTCGTGCTCGGTGATGGAGCAGAAGGTACAGCCGCCGAAACAGCCGCGCATGATGTTCACCGAGAACCGGATCATCTCGTAGGCGGGAATCCGCGCCTGGCCGTAGTCCCGGTGGGGCACCCGCGTGTAGGGGAGATCGAAGACCGCGTCCAGTTCCCGGGTGGTCAGGGGGATGGGCGGCGGGTTGATCCAGACATCCCGGTCGCCGTGGCGCTGGACCAGGGCACGGGCGTTGCCCGGATTGGTCTCGAGGTGCAGCAGGCGGGAGGCGTGGGCGTAGAGCACCGGGTCGCGGCGGACCTGCTCGAAGGCCGGCAGGCGGATCACTTCATGGGCCCGATCGCGGGAGCGCTGGATGCGGACCGGGTGCGAGCCGCCGGCGGCGGGCTGCGCGGCGCAGCCGGGTGCGGCGGCGTAGGGGTCCGGATGGGGCTCCACCCGGCCGGGACGGTCCACCTCGGTGGAGTCGATCTCGGTCCATTCCGGAGGAATGCCGCGGGTGAGATGGGCGGTGCCGCGGATGTCGGTGAGCGTCGCCAGCGGCTCGCCGCGGGCCAGCCGGTGGGCAATCTCCACCACCTGGCGCTCGCCGTTGCCGTAGACCAGCAGATCCGCCTTGGCGTCCAGCAGCACCGAGCGGCGCACCTTGTCGGACCAGTAGTCGTAGTGGGCGATGCGGCGCAGGCTGGCCTCGATGCCGCCGATGACGATGGGCGCGTCGTTGAAGGCCTCCCGGGCGCGCTGGGCGTAGACCAGCACCGAGCGGTCGGGGCGGCGGCCACCCTCGCCATCGGGGGTGTAGGCGTCGTCGGAGCGCAGGCGGCGGTCGGCGGTGTAGCGGTTCACCATCGAGTCCATGTTGCCGCCGGTGACCCCGAAGAAGAGGTTGGGCCGCCCCAGGCGGCGGAACGCCTCCGCCGAGGTCCAGTCGGGCTGGGCGATGATGCCCACGCGGAAGCCCTGCGCCTCCAGCACCCGGCCGATGACCGCCATGCCGAAGCTCGGGTGGTCCACGTAGGCGTCCCCGGTAACGATGATGACATCGCAGCTGTCCCAGCCGAGCGCATCCATCTCCGCCCGCGTCATGGGCAGCTGGGGGGCGGGCGTCAGGCGCTGGGCCCAGTACTTGCGGTAGCCGAACAGGTTGGGGGCGGACAGCATGGCGAGGCTCGGGAGGCAATGACAACGGGAGCGGATTATATCAGAAAGGGGAAAATCCGATCATTGCGCTGGGTATTGTCGGGCCGGCTGCTGCTCCCGCGCGGGATGGTGTATTCTGCGCCCTCACCAGGCCGCGCCCGCGGCCGATTCCACCACGGCAGGAAATGGCAACGGCATGGAATGGTTGACCGATCCGCAGGCCTGGATGGCGCTGGCCACCCTGACCCTGCTCGAAATCGTCCTCGGCATCGACAACATCATCTTTCTCACCATCCTGGTGGGGCGCCTGCCGGCGCACCAGCGCAACCGTGCCCGGGTGCTGGGGCTGGGCCTGGCCATGGGCACGCGCATCCTGCTGCTGTTGTCCCTGGCATGGGTGATGCGCCTGACCGAGCCGCTGTTCTCGGTCCTGGGCGAGGCCGTCTCCGGGCGGGACCTCATCCTGGTCGGCGGCGGGCTGTTCCTGCTGGCCAAGGCCACCATCGAAATCCACAACAGTCTCGAGGGCGTGGAGGACGGACAGACGGAAGGCCGGGGCGGCGCCGGCTTTC
This sequence comes from Thioalbus denitrificans, assembly GCF_003337735.1. Lineage (NCBI taxonomy): Bacteria > Pseudomonadati > Pseudomonadota > Gammaproteobacteria > Chromatiales > Ectothiorhodospiraceae > Thioalbus > Thioalbus denitrificans. The sequence goes on from NZ_QPJY01000001.1 coordinate 886,818, forward strand.
TCTCCATCCTGGCGCAGATCGCGGTGCTCGATATCGTCTTCTCCCTGGATTCGGTCATCACCGCCATCGGGCTCGCCGACCAGGTCCAGGTGATGGTGATCGCCATCATGGCGGCGGTGGGTGTGATGATGTTCGCCGCGAAGCCCATCGGGGAGTTCGTGGATGCCCACCCGACGGTAAAGATGCTGGCGCTGAGCTTCCTGGTGCTGGTGGGGGTGACCCTCATCGTGGAGGGATTCGATGTCCACGTGCCGAAGGGCTATATCTATTTCGCCATGGCTTTCTCGGTGGCCGTGGAGATGCTCAATCTGCGGCTGCGCCGGCGGGCGGAGGAGCCCGTCAGGCTCCATTCCCAGTACCGGGAAGAGCCGGAGCCATCCCGGGGAGAGTGAATCCGGACGGGGTGGCATAAAATTTATGGGCCTATAACCAGATTCACTTGCATCTGGTGGGTGATATTTCCGATGATTGCCTACTTGCCGTCGGCGACGCCGTTGTCCGGTGGCCGGCGCAGTCCTGAAGCCTCGCCGGTCCGCAGGGAGCACCCGGGGCCGGAGAGATGGTTCCAGCAGGCAGCAGGGCGCTCGCCCGTGTTCCGCAACCGGCCGGCGCGGCCGTATCAGCCAGTCCGAGGGGTTATGGAAATCGAGCCCGAACTTCCGTTGTTCGCTTACGGTACACTGGAGATCGCCGAGGTCATCCAGGCCATTACCGGTCGCGTGTTTGACGGGACGCCCGCCATCCTGGACGACTACGCACGCTATCAGCTGCGCGACGCCAACTACCCGGGAGTCATGCCGGTGAAGGGCGCGCGGACCACCGGCCTGCTCTATGGCGATGTGGACAACACGAGCCTCATGCTGCTGGATCACTACGAGGGTGATCTCTACGAGCGGCAGCGGCTGACCGTGGTGAGTGAATCGGGTGAGCGGGTGCTGGCCTGGGTCTACGTGATCCGCCCCGAGCGCCGCGACGAGCTGACCCACAACGAGTGGGACCCCGAGGAGTTCGCCCGGGTCCACCTCAAGACCTACCTGTCGGAGATCTGACCGGCGGCGCCCGCGCCGCGAGGGCGTGCGGGGCCGCTATCCGAGCAGCAGGACCCGCGCCAGCTGATCCTCCAGCCCCACCCGGGCCGACAGTGCCTCGCCCAGGTGGGCCATCTCCTCATCGAGCTGTTCGGACAGGGGCGTATGCTCCGCTCCGGCGTATTTCTCGCAGAAGGCCTCCATGATGTGCGAGGTGGCCTTGATCTGCGGCTGCAGCTCGAGGCCGAGCAGGCCGAAGGCCTCGGGTGTGCGCTCCGGGGGCAAGTCGAAGAAGCAGGTTTCGCTGTAGACGAGGTAGGCGAGCAGGGCCTTGCAGAAGGCCTGCAGGACCTCGTCCGGATCATCGGCCTCCGCCGGCATGCCGCAGCGGTCCAGGCCCGCCGCATGGCAGAACAGCACCATCATGCGCCGGCGCTGGTTGACCAGGTCCTCGATGATCTCGCGGGCATGCGCGTCTTCATACCGCCGGCTGGTGCCGATCTTGTGTACTGAACCCGTCTCCATGGCGCACTCCCCAACTGTCTGTCCCGGCGGTCGAATATACGGTGGGGATGGCCATAAGTCTTTGATCTGGATCCTTATTCAGGTTTTTTTGCCGTGGTTTCCGGCAGGAACAGCTCCGGGTTCACGCGGGCATCGTTGAGGCTGACGCCCCAGTGGAGATGGGGGCCCGTGGCCCGGCCGGTGCTGCCCACCAGCCCGAGCATGTCCCCCTGGCGGACGCGCTCGCCCGGTCTGACGCGGATCTCCTGCATGTGGGCGTACATGGTCACCAGGCCCTGGCCATGGTCCAGGAACACGCTGTTGCCGTTGAAGAAGAAGTCACCCGTCTCGACGACCGTGCCGGCGGCGGGCGCCTGCACCGGGGTTCCCGCCGGGGCGGCGATGTCCAGTCCGCTGTGGGGACTGCGGGGCTGGTCGTTGTAGAAGCGGCGCAGTCCGAAGTTGCCACTGACCACCCCTTCCACCGGCAGGATGAAGCCGGTCTGCACAAGGTCCGAGTCACTCCAGTGCCGCAGCGCCGCCTTGATGCGCGGGGTCTCGTCGCGGATGCGGGCCAGATCCTCGGGCGGCGGGGTGACCTTGCGGGTGTCCTTGAGGGTGATGTGCTGGCTGGCGTACTCCTTGGAGACGACCAGGAACTCCAGGGTCTCGCGCCGGCCGTCGGCAAGCTCCGACTCCACCCGGTGGGTGCCGGGCTCCGCGTCCAGGGCGATGCCCACCACGGCGAACCAGCGGCCGGAGGAAGTCCCGTCCGGCAGCACCATGATCCGCCGCTCCCGGTACCACGCCTTCGGGGCGGTGGCGCCGGGTGCCTCGATGGCCACCAGGGCGACGCCGCCGGGCACGGGGTTGGCACGGGGCAGGGCGGAGGCGGCCGCGGGCGCCAGCAGCAGGATCAGCAGGGCGGCGCACAGCAGGCGGGGCAGGGGCGGGCGGTACATGGCGGTCTCCGTTCGCAGCGGTTCTCATAGTGTACTGCTTCACTCCTGGAGGCACATTCAGCGAGTCGCCGGCCGGTCAGATGCAAGGCGCGCTTGCGCAGGAAGGGCAGGCCCCCTTTCAAGCGAGCGCAACACCGCAGATGGCCGGCCGGCGGCTCGCCCGCAGGGAGCCCCCCGAAAGCACCATGACGGCGTTGCAGCGCTTGACAAGGGAACAACCATTGCCTGCGCACTGCGCCTTGTCCTGGCGCTTTCGGGGGGCTCTGAAAGTACCTCCAGGAGTGAAGCAGCACACTAGTGTACTGCTTACACCACGAAGGCACGAAGGCACGAAGGGCACGAAGGGCACGAAGGGCACGAAGAATGGACGCATATCAAACTGCAGATTACTTCGTATTCTTCGGGCCTTCGTGGTGAACAAAACGCTGGGCGCACCGCCTTGACTCGCTCCGCCCGGTCACTCATATTCGGAACAAAACCCGGGCTCCCGGCCCGGATATCCCGGTGCAGCGGCGTATGGATGCCGCCGCGACCGGACAACACGATATACAAGGAGAGCGCTATGTTCGGCGAAGGCCAGATGAACGAACGTCTGCGCCAACTGGAGCGGCACCTGAAGCAGGAGAATCCGGTGCTGCTGGAGGTGGTGGGCAGCTTCAGGGAACTGGACAGGATCAGCCGCAGTCTCGGCTTTCTCGGCAAGAACGAGTCGCTGGCGGCGCGCGTGCCCTGGTGGCCGCTCATCGCCGTGCTCGGAACCTACTCCTCGGGCAAGTCCACCTTCATCAACTCCTACCTCGACTATCCGCTGCAGTCGACCGGGAACCAGGCGGTGGACGACAAGTTCACCGTCATGTGCTTCAGCGGCGAGGGCATGGTGCGCACCCTGCCCGGGTTGTCCCTGGATGCCGATCCGCGCTTTCCCTTCTATCAGATCGGCGAGTCCATCGACGAGGTGGCCACCGGTGAGGGCGGGCGCATCGACGCCTACCTGCAGCTCAAGACCTGTCCCAGCGAGAAGCTGCGCGGCAAGATACTCATCGACTCTCCCGGATTCGACGCCGATGCGCAGCGCACCTCCACCTTGCGCATCACCGACCACATCATTCACCTCTCGGACCTGGTGCTCGTGTTCTTCGATGCCCGTCATCCGGAGGCGGGTTCCATGCACGATACCCTCGAACACCTGGTGGGCAGCACCATCAGCCGCCATGATTCGAGCAAGTTCCTCTATGTGCTCAACCAGATCGACACCACCGCACGGGAAGACAATCCCGAACAGGTCTTCGCCGCCTGGCAACGGGCCCTGGCCCAGCACGGCCTTACCGCGGGGCGCTGCTACAGCATCTATGACACCGGGGCCGCGGTACCCATCGACGACCCCCAGAAACGGAGCCGCTTCGAAGGCAAGCGCGATGCCGACCTGGCGGCCATCTACCAGCGCATCGACGAGGTGGGGGTGGAGCGGGCCTATCGCATCGTCGGGATGCTGGAGCACACCGCGCGGATGCTGGAGGACGACCTGGTGCCGCGGGTGCAGGGTTTCATGCAGCGCTGGCGCCAGCGGGTGCTGTGGCTCGACGGGCTGATGCTCGCGCTCCTGGCCGCCGTGGTGCTGGGTCTGGGCGTGGGGACCGATCTGCTGGCCGGCGTCTCCCTGAGCGCCATGCAGAGCGATCCCGTCACTACCGGCATCGTGGCCGCGGTGGTGCTGGTCCTGCTGGGCTACGGCCACTTCCGCATCCGCAACTGGGCGGCCGGACAGGTGATTCGCAAGACGCTGGCCGAAATCCCGGAGACCTCCCGGCATGCGGGCTATGCCCGGGCCTTCCGGCGCAACACCCAGTGGTGGCGCACCATCTTCGCCAAGAATCCGCTGGGCTGGAGCGGTCGTACCGCCAGGAAGCTGGAGCGACTGGTGGGCGTGGCCGACATCTACGTGCAGAAGCTGAATGACCGTTACGCCAACCCTTCCGGGAAGGGCGCGGCGGTGGAGACGACGGCTCCGGAGCCGGGCGACACCTCGGCCTTCGCCCCGGCGCAGACGGCAGGGACGGGTGAGTCCGTGGCCGCCGGGGACGCGCCGGAACCGGCCCGGGAGAAGGAAGCCGGCTGAATCAGCCGGCGCGCAGACGCGCCAGGATGTCGCTGCGGGCCTGGGCCAGCAGGGAATCGCGGTCCAGGTTCGCCAGGATGTCCCGCACCACCCGCTTCGGGCCGCCGGCGCCCCAGGAGAGTCCCTGGGCCAGGTAGCGCTCCGCGACCTGGCCCACCACGTAGGTGCTGTAGTAGGCGACCGCGCCCTGGGCGGCGGCGGTGATGACCGTGGACAGCCCGCCCGTGCCGAGCTTCAGGGCGGAGGAGACCAGGTGCACCGCCCAGGTGGTGCCCATGAGCAAAGCCATCTGTCCGATCACGGTGCGCACCAGCGCGCCAGCCTGGCTCCGGCTCATGGGCAGCCGATGCAGGCGCGAGAGATGCACCACCATGCCGATGTCGATTGCCGCCGCGGCGACGAGGTCGGCCACCGGCAGCGGGTTCAGCGCCACCGCCACCCCCTTGCTGACGCAGTAGGTGCGCACCAGGGAGTCGGCCAGGGTCCTGCGGGTGGCGAGTATCCGTTCGGCCACCTGGTCGCTCAGGCGACCGGCGAAAAGCGTGGCGTTGAGCGCCGCCAGGCTCTTGCCCTCCTGCTCCAGCACCAGCCACAACCGCTCGCGGAGCTTCTCCACCTCCGTGGGCGGTCGCCGGACCACCTCGGTCTCCTGTCCCGTGGCATCCACCTGCAGGTAGACCCGTTCGCCCGGTTCGGCGGCGATGGCGAGGATGTTGCCCGGCGCCACCAGCCCGGCGCTGCGGCGCTCCAGGGTCTGCAACAGCAGCGCCCGCTCCTCCCGCGTGTAGCGGTCGGCCTTGTTGAGCAGCAGCAGGAGCGGACGGCGATAGCGGGCCAGCACCCGCAGCGCGTCCAGCTCGCTGCGGGTCAGGTCGCCGTCCACCACGAACAGGACCAGGTCGCTGCGTTCCGCCACCTCGTGCGCGAGCCGTTCCCGGGCCTCGCCGTCCACCTCGTTGATGCCGGGGGTGTCCACCAGGTAGACGCCGCCGGCATCGTACTGGCGCCAGTGGGCGAGATCGGCGCTGCGGGTCTCGCCATGGAGGGGGCTGGTGCGGAACCGGGGCTCGCCGAGCAGGGCGTTGAGGGTGGCGGACTTGCCGACGCTGACCCGGCCGAAGACGGCGATGTGGATATGGCCGTGCTCCAGCTTCTCCAGCATCGCCTGCACCTGGCGGTAGTCCTCGGCCAGGGATTCGCGCACCGAGGCGGGCACCCGGTCGTCCTGCAGCAGCTCGCGCAGGCTCTCGCGCGCCAGGGCCAGGTGGTCCTCGCCCGCGGCGGGAGCGGAGGGCTCATCCGTCGCGGGGCGCTCGACGTGTCTCGAGGACCATTTGCGCCAGTTGTCGCGCACGCGTGTCCAGATCTTCACCGAGCCTCTCCTCGAAGGTCTCCGCCGCCGCCTCGGGAAGCAGCCGGCCGTGGGTCTCCAGGGTCTGGGCCAACGCCCGCCCCAGGGTGTCAAACAGCAGGCCATAGGCGACTGCGTGAATCAAGCCGCCGGCGATGGTGCCGAGGCCGGGAAAGGCCTTGCAGGCGTTGCCCGCCACGGCCATCAGCAGCGGGGTGGTGCGTCCCTTGAGGCTGCGCTGCACCAGTTCCAGGAAAGTGTCGAGATCCAGTTTCCGCGCCGGAACCCCGAACAGGCCGCACTGCGCCTTCACCAGCCCGACGCCCAGGACACCCTGGACCAGCAGATCGGTGCCCGGGCTCACGGCGGCCAGGGCGCCCACCACGGCGCGGCGGGCATAGCGGCGGGTGAGCGCCTGCGCCTTTTCGCGGCGGTAGTCGCTGACTGCCGCCTGGAGGCGGTCGGTGGCCAGCTTCACGGTGCTGCGCTCGCGCAGGGCTTCGAGCGCCTGCGGGTCCCGCTGCAGCTGGAAGCGCAGCGCGGTGCGGAGATCCTCCACCCGGGGCGGCGCCTCACGTGTCACCCGCTCCTCGCGGCCGTCGGGCAGTACCCGCACCAGCTCCCGGCGGCCGCCGGCACTGATGGCCACCACCTCCACATCGGGGGCGCCCTCCAGCCGTTCGCGCACGCGGTCCCGGATGGTCCCGATCTCCCCGGTGCTGTAGCGATCGGCCTTGTTGATGGCCACCACCAGCGGCTTGTCCAGCTGCACCAGGGAGCGGAGGGCCCGGTACTGGTCGCGGGTCAGGTCGCCATCGCAGACGAACACGACCACGTGGGCGCGCAGGGCCTCGGCGCGGGCCTGCCCGTCCAGCTCGCCGTCGGCCTCGTTCAGGCCCGGGACATCCGCCACCTCGATCCGCCTGTCGCCCTCCCCCCAGCGGTAGTGGGTGACTGCCCGGGTGGTGCCGCCGTCCACGCTCACCGCCGGCTCGGCACCCGGCACCAGGGTACGCACCAGGCTGCTTTTCCCGGTGCTGATTTCGCCGAACAGGGCCACGTAAAGTGCGCCGCTGGCGGTGCGCAGGTCGAGCTCGGCAAGCTCCCGCTCAACGCCCTGGGTGTCCATCCCCTCGTGCTCCCGGCGGAGACGTTCCAGTTCCGCCTCGAGGCCGGCGCGATCGGCCGGCGCCGGCTGTGCACGCCCCGGCCGGGAACGGCGCGGCAGCAGCAGGCGCCAGGCCAGCCAGCCACCGGCAACCGCCAGCGCCAGCAGCGCCGCGCCCCAGGCCAGGCCCACCCAGGGAGGCGTCTCCTTGAGGCGATCGAGGACGTTCAGGAGCGACTCGGTGGCGATCAGCAGGAACAGCAGCGCCAGCAGCAGGCCGAGCACCAGGGCCAGCGCGAGCAGGGCGCGGAGGGGCAGGGTGGCCTTCACGGGCGGTTCCTGCCGGCGCTCGAGACCGGGCGTTTCGGGGCGATTGACGGTACCATGGCCCGGAAAGTATATCAGTCGCCGTCCGGCTGCGGCCCGGCTGGCGACGCGCTCCGCGGCTCCATTGCCGGTCCGGGGCAGGGGTTGATGCGGGTGTCCGGTGCGGGAAGGGAGGCACGAATCGTGGTCAGTGTACTGCTGCACTCCTGGTGGCCCATTCAGCGAGTCGCCGTCCGATCAGATGCAAGGCGCGCTTGCGCCCGAAGGGCAGGCCCCCCTTCAGGCAAGCGCAACGCCGCCGATGGCCGGCCGGCGGCCCGCCCGCAGGGGGCTCCCCGAAAGCGCCATGACCGCATTGTCGCACTGGACAAGGGACCAACCATGGCCTGCGCGCTGCGCCTTGTCCTGACGTTTTCGGGCGGCGCTGGAAGCACCTCCAGGAATGAAGCAGTACACTAGGTTCGGCCGGTGGCTGGCCCTGCTGCTGGCGCTGCTGGCCGGAGTCGGGGCGGCGGGATCGCTGCTGCTGTCAGGGCTGGTCGCCCTGCGCCGGGAGGGGATCGATGGGCTGGTGCTGACGCTGCTGGCCGCGGCCCTGCTCTTCGCCGGCAGTGCCGCGCTGTTCGCCTGGCTCGGTCGCCGGTCCGCACCGGAGCAGGGCGGGAAGGCCCCGGATTGAGGCCGGGGTGCACGGTGGGCCAGTCCGTGGCGCGGGGTGGCCGGAGCCGAGAACGAGGGGGGTGGCCCGGCAGCCCGGGCCACCCCCCTCTCTTCGTCTGCCTGGTGCCTCAGGCGTCCTGTTCCGCCATCGCCACCACGTGGTAGCCGCCGTCCACGTACAGAATCTCGCCGCTGATGCCGGCGGCCAGGTCCGAGGCCAGGAAGGCGGCGGTATTGCCCACCTCCTCGATGGTGGTCGCGCGGCGCATGGGCGCATTGCGCTCGTGGTAGTCCAGCAGCTTGCGGAAATCACGGATTCCGGCCGCCGCCAGGGTCCGGATCGGGCCCGCCGAAATGGCGTTCACCCGGATTCCGCGCGGCCCGAGGCTGCGGGTCATGTAGCGGACATTGGCCTCGAGGCTCGCCTTGGCCAGGCCCATCACGTTGTAGTGGGGTATCGCCCGCACCGCGCCCAGGTAGCTCATGGCCAGCAGTGAGCCGCCGCGTCCCTCCATGAGGGGCAGTGCCGCCTTGGCCACCGCCGCGAAGCTGTAGGAGCTGATGTCGTGGGCGATGCGGAACCCCTCGCGGGTCACGTCCTCGAGGTAGTCCCCCTCCAGTTGCCCGGGCGGGGCGTAGGCGATGGAGTGCACCACCCCGTCCAGCCCGTCCCAGTGGCCGCCGAGCTCCGCGAAGGCCGACGCGATCTGCTCGTCGTTCGCCACGTCACAGGGAAAGGCCAGCTCCGACCCCCACTGGGCCGCGAGCTTCAGTACCCGATCCCGGAGCTTGTCGTTCTGGTAGGTGAAGGCGAGCTCGGCCCCTTCGCGATGCATGGCCTCGGCGATGCCCGAGGCGATGGAACGGTTGCTCGCGAGCCCGAGGATGAGGACGCGTTTCCCGGTCAGAAAACCCATGTGTGCTCCCTGGTCGTAGGTGTTGTTCAGCCTGGATGATCTTTGGCCCGGTAGCCGCCAGTCCTGTGCGGCCCGTAGACCCTTGTCGGCAAGGTGGAGATTCCGGCAACCCCAAAACTCCGGCATTTTAGCCCAAGCGGCGTGCGCTGCACCAATCATCTTCCGTGGCCGCTTATCCACCGGCCCATGCCGCAGCGGCCGTTCCCGCCATCCTGCCATCCCGCCACCAGGGCGCCGCCCGAGGGAAGCGCGCCCGATTGCCGCTTGCCGCACCAACTCGGTGCGGGATTATCCGTTGACAAATCAGAAACCTTATTTATGCTGTGAACCAGTTCACAGTTTGCAGTTTTTAACAATTGCCGGCATGTCCGCGAGGGAGGGATCGCCCGGCAGCGTGAGGAACGAATTCCGCGTCAATGGCCCGCGCACCAGGGAATGGTGCCCGGCCTGACCGGAGCGACGGGTCGGATTGCCCGGTGATGATTCGTCCCGCTCACGTCGTTCTCGGCACAGCCCCGGTCAAGGGAATGGTGGGCCGTGGAATCCCTCGCCGTGGCCAGTCAGTCACCTGAACCGGAGTCTGGAGCAAAGATGCCTGTAGTCGTTGCCGACGTGCCGCCAGAAGCGCCGTCGACCGTTGCCGTCCAGGAAGCGGCGGCCGGCGCCCGTGGCGATGTGCGCCAGGTGGTGGAGACGCACGGGTATCGCTACTCCCTGAGCGGTCCCCGGCTGTTGCCCCCGTCCCGGCTGCAGACGGTGCTGGAGCAGGCACCGGGGCCAGCCGAGGCCGTTCTGGCCATCGCCCAGGCGCGCCGCGATGGGGGATTCCTGTTCGGCGGGGCCGTGGTGGAGCGCATCGAGGGCAACAGCGTCAGCCTGCGCATGGTACCCCAGCGGATCGTCACTGTCAGCGCGCCGGGGCCCCTCATGGGCTTCTATGCGGGTCTGGCTGATCGCCCCGACCTGAAGCGCGGCACGCTCCTGCGCCGGACCGCGGTGGCACAGCAGTACTGCCGGCGTAACGGCACCCGCCCCAAGGTCAGCTTCGAACCGCTGGAGGATGCCACCGAGCTCAGGCTCGTGGTCAGCGAGGAGCCGCTGCCCGATGCCCGCAGGATCACCTTCAGTGCCAGTTTGGGCAATCACGGAAACCGTTACTCCTCCCGCTGGCTGGCCAGTGCCGGTGTGTCCCTGCGCCCGGGTGACGGCGTCGAACTGTCCCTGTCGGGTACGAAGGGGCTCGGGGGCCTCGAGGATGACCCGGGTCCCGGGAGCAAGCTGGAGAAGGGCGTGGCCCAGTTGTCCGCCTACACCCCCTTCGGCCTGCTCGGCGTGCGTCTGAGTGAAGTCCGTTTCCGCTCCAACAACGCCGCCTACCTGGGCGACCTGGAGGGGAGCCCGATGTTCGGCTACGAGGATGGAACCGTGCGCCGGGTGGGCCTGTTCGCCGAGCAGATCGTGTATGCCACCGATTCGGCGCGCCTCACCCTGGTGGAGCGGTTGACGCGGGTCTCCGACCTGGCCGACCGCCGGGTCTATGTGGATGGCGCCTACCAGGGCGATATTCCGCTGCGGGATGAGCGCTACAACCATGCCTCTTTCGGTCTGCGCTACAGCAGGAACGGGCAGGCTCTGGGCTTCCGCAACCGGACGGGTCTCGACTTGACGCTCGACCATGGCCTGTCGGAGCCGTCCGGCAGCCTGGCCGATGAGGGCCCCGGCGTTCCCGATCCCCGGTTCACGCAAGGCTCCCTCTACTTCTCCCACGAGCAGGGCCTGCCGGCGGGACTGCGTCTAGGGCTCTACCTCAAGGGGCAGTGGACCGATTCGGTCGTGCCGAACAGCAGGGAGTTCGTCCTTGGCGGTTTTGGAAATCTCATGGCCTGGCTGCCGGGTGTGGCATCCGGCGACAGGGGGGGGCTGGCGCGGGTGAGCCTGGCGACGCCCGAAACCCGCCTTGGACCCCTGAGCGCCACGGCAGGGCTCTACTACGAGGCGGGTTACGTGGAATCGGCCCGCGATGGCGGCCGCGACGGTCAGACCCTCAGCGATGTTGGGCTGAACCTGATGTTGCGGCATGAGGCGGTGAGCCTGAGCGTGGGATACGCCGAGCCACTGGCGGTGGAGGGGGTTTCCGATGAAGACCGGTCCGACTACCGCGCCGGTTGGCTGATGAATCTGGGGATTAGTTGGTAAGGGGCACTAGGGCGTGGCCAGGAACCGGGCCGGGTCGGCACCGGGCAGGCCACGATGCAGAAATTGATGAGGCGCAAGCGCACTCGTGGAGGTCCGGACTATGAGCTCGACCAAGTACATTCGGCGGACGCTGGCCGCCGCCATCGCCATCGGCCTCGGGGCCGTCAGCAACGACATTGCGGCCCTGGACCTGGGGCTGCCCACGCTGCCTGTATTGAGCCAGGCGGTCGGTAATGCGGGGAGTGGAGCCGCCGATGCGGTGGCCACCGCGCCCACCCTGCCCACCCTGCCGACGCTGCCCTCGGTGAGTGTCGATGCGGGAGGCGACGGCCAGGGGAGCATCTACGCGACCGTGGAGGCGAGTGGCGGTGCCGGCGGTCTGCCGACGCTCGACATCGGTGGCGTACCGACGGTGGGTGGACTCACCCAGCCGGTGGGGGATCTCGTGGGCGGGGTCGCCGGGGCGGGTGACACCCTGGCCGGAACCGTGGCCGGTGCGGCGGACAGTCTCGGTGGCTCGGCACTCGGCTCCGCCGGCGGCACTATCGATGTCAACCTGCTCTCCAGCAATACCGGTGACGCGGCCAGCCTGATCAACGCCAATGTCATCACCGACAACGCGCAGGCACCGGACCAGCAGCTGCCCGTCATCGGCGCCAACGTCCTGGCCCACAACTACGGTCCCACGGCCTCGCTGCTCAACGCCAACGTGCTGTCGCTCAATGATACGGCAGCCACGGCGGCCACGCCGCTCATCGGTGCCAATGTGATTTCCGGCAACAACGGCCCGGCCGCATCACTGCTGGATCTGAATGTCCTGGCGGACAACGAGACGCAGCCGGAGAACGATCCCGCCATCGGAGTGCAGATCCTCTCCCACAACACCGGCACCGGCACGCTCCTGAACATCAGCATCCTCTCCACCAATGACGCCGGTGACGGCGGTGACGGCGGTGACGGCGGTGACGGCGGTGACGGCGGTGACGGCGGTGACGGCGGCGATGGCGGTGACGGTGGTGACGGCGGTGACGGCGGTGATGGCGGTGACGGCGGTGACGGCGGTGACGGCGGTGACGGCGGTGACGGCGGTGACGGCGGCGATGGCGGCGATGGCGGCGATGGCGGCGACGGCGGCGATGGCAACGATGGCGGCGATGGGAATGGCTGGGGTACCGGCGCAACGTTCTGAGCTGCCGTGGACATGAGAACACGTTCCCCTGCCGCCGTGGCATAGGCCTCCGGGCGGGGGAATCGGCAACGAATTTCCTGAAAACTGACGAGGTGCCTGGATATGAAGGGTCGGAAGAGGTTGTTGACAGTGCTGCTCGCCGCGGCATGCGTCCCGGCGATGGGAGTGGCGGCGGAGTCCGGGGAGGAGACGTTCCCCATGGGCTTTCACATGGGGGTCAAGGGCGGGGTGAACAGCTCCCATCTCGACGGGGAGCATGCGACTGAATCGGAAACCGCCCGCAGCCTTGGCCTGGAAGCCGGTTACGACTGGCGCGTCGGCGAATCAGGGCGAGTGGGCGTGGAGGGCTTCTTCGAGAACAACGGCAGCGCCTGCCGCGATTACAAGGATAGTCCCAATGCCCATTGCTACGGCACGAACGTCGTGGGTGCGGGGGTGAAGCTGGGCCTGGATGCTGGCAGGTTCCTGCCCTATGCGAAGCTCGGCGTCGCCCAGGTGATGGGCACCGATGACGCCGACGGCCACGATGCCGCGGGGTTCCGGGCGGGCGTCGGGATGGAATACCTGTTCCATCCCCAGGCCAGTGTGGGCGTGGAGTGGAACTACACCAAGGCGAAAGATGAGGGTACCGATCTGGTCAACCGCAACCTGCTCCTGGGCCTCAACTACTACCTCGACGCGAAGAAGCCGGAGCCGAAGCCCGAACCGATCGTCCAGCCGGCGGTGCAGGAAGCCTCGCCGGTGGTCCAGGCCCTGATGCAGAACAAGCCGGTGACCCTGCAGGGGACGGTGTTCGACTTCGATTCCGCCCGTCTGCGTCCCTCGTCATTCCAGGTCCTGGACGAGGTGGTGAAGTTCGCCCGGGACTTCCCGAAGGCCAAGCTCGACATCTCCGGCCATACAGACAATATCGGATCGGACGCCTACAACCAGCGCCTCTCCGAGGCCCGGGCCGAGGCGGTGAAACGCTACCTCGAATCCAAGGGTGTGGAACCCGACCGCATCATGGCCAAGGGCTACTCCTTCCACAAGCCCATCGCCAGCAACGCCAGCGCCGCCGGGCGTGCCGAGAACCGGCGCGTGGAGATTCGCGCGGTGGTGACGGTGACGGAGCTCAAGCGGGAGGGCTGACGCAAGGATGAGGCGGGGCGATGCCTGCCCCGTTCCCTTTCCATCACCGCTGGCCCGGGCATCGGGTCGGCGGTTTTTTTTGCCCGCGCCAGTACGGAGTTCCGGACCCGGAAGGCCGTGAAATGAACCGGCAGACCTTTCAAGCCACCAGGCAGGCATGGAGGTTGGTGAGAGTTGAGAGGGTTCAACCATAGGGTTCAACCATAAGGGCTGTCCCGTGTCGGGTGCACCAGGCTGTGACCTTCATTCCGCCGGTTATCTTCGTGTGCTCCGTGTCTCCGTGGTGAATGGTCGCTGGTCCAACCCGCAGAGACAGACAAGGGGCCCCGGGGCCCCTTGTCATCGTGGTTGGCAGAGGCTCAGCGCGAGCCGCGGTTGTCGATGAGGTCGTTGACCACGGCGGGATCCGCCAGGGTGCTGGTGTCGCCGATGGTGTCCAGCTCGTTGGCGGCGATCTTGCGCAGGATGCGGCGCATGATCTTGCCCGAGCGGGTCTTCGGCAGGCTCGGCGCCCACTGGATGATGTCCGGAGTGGCGATGGGACCGATTTCGCTGCGCACCAGGGTGACGAGCTCGTGCTTGAGCTCGTTGGTCGGCTCCACGCCCGCCATCAGGGTGACGTAGGCGTAGATGCCCTGGCCCTTGATGTCGTGGGGGAAGCCCACCACCGCGGCCTCGGCGACATCCTCGTGCAGCACCAGGGCGCTCTCCACCTCGGCGGTGCCCATGCGGTGGCCGGAGACGTTGATCACGTCGTCCACGCGGCCGGTGATCCAGTAGAAGCCGTCCTCGTCGCGACGGGCGCCGTCACCGGTGAAGTAGTTGCCGGGATAGGTCTTGAAATAGGTGTCGATGAAGCGCTGGTGGTCGCCGTAGACGGTGCGCATCTGGCCCGGCCAGGGACGGGTAATCACCAGGTTGCCCTCGGTGGCGCCTTCCAGCACGTTGCCCTCGGCGTCCATCAGCGCCGGCACCACGCCGAAGAAGGGGAGTGTCGCGGAGCCGGGTTTGAGGGGGATGGCGCCGGGCAGCGGGGTGATGAGGATGCCGCCGGTCTCGGTCTGCCACCAGGTGTCCACGATGGGGCAGTTGTCCTTGCCCACCTTGTGGTAGTACCACTCCCAGGCCTCCGGGTTGATGGGCTCGCCCACCGAGCCGAGCAGGCGCAGGCTGTCGCGGCTGGTCTTCTCCAGCGGCTCGTCGCCCAGGCGCATCAGCGCGCGGATGGCGGTGGGGGCGGTATAGAAGATGTTCACCTTGTGCTTGTCGACCACCTGCCAGAAGCGGCTGCCGTCGGGGTAGTTGGGCACCCCCTCGAACATCAGGGTGGTGGCGCCGTTGGCCAGCGGTCCGTAGAGGATGTAGGAGTGGCCGGTGACCCAGCCCACGTCGGCGGTGCACCAGTAGATGTCGCCGTCGTGGTAGTCGAAGACGTACTTGTGGGTCATGGCGGCGTAGAGCAGGTAGCCGCCGGAGGTGTGCAGCACGCCCTTCGGCTTGCCGGTGGAGCCGGAGGTGTAGAGGACGAAGAGCGGGTCCTCGGCATCGACCTGCTCGGGCTCGCAGACGGCATCGGCGCCCGCCATGGCCTCGTGGTACCAGACATCCCGGTTGTCATGCCAGGGAATATTGCCGCCGGTGCGCTTCACCACCAGCACCGAGTGGACGTTGGGGCACTCCAGCAGGGCCTTGTCCACGTTGTTCTTTAGCGGCACCTTCTTGCCGCCGCGCAGGCCCTCGTCCGAGGTCACCACCACGCGGCAGTCGGAGTCGAGGATGCGGTCCTTGAGCGCCTCGGGGGAGAAGCCGCCGAAGACCACCGAGTGGATGGCGCCGATGCGGGCGCAGGCGAGCATGGCCACCGCCACCTCGGGGATCATGGGCATGTAGATGGAGACCCGGTCGCCCTTGTTCACGCCGCGCGACTTGAGGACATTGGCGAACCGGCTCACCTCCTCGTGCAGCTCACGATAGGTGATCCTGCGGTCGTCGCTGGGGTCGTCGCCCTCGAAGATGATGGCCACCTGGTCACCGCGGGTCTCCAGGTGACGATCCAGGCAGTTGTAGCTGACGTTGAGCTTCGCGCCGTCGAACCAGCGGATGTGGGCCTTGTGGTAGTCCCAGTCCAGCACCTTGTCCCAGGGCTTGTCCCAGGTGAGGAACTGCTCGGCCTGTTCCGCCCAGAAGCCCTCGGGATCGTCCACGGAACGCTGGTACATCGCCCGGTACTGCTCTTCGTTGATGTGGGCGTTGGCTGCGAACCCAGCCGGAACATCGTAGGTCTTGACCTCGGACATGGAACGCTCTCCTTTGGTTGTGGGGCCCGGCTCGTCGGCCGGTGGGAGCCCCGATTCATTCTCTGTCTTGTTGTCTGTCCGGGTGCCGGGCGACTGCCGTGGCACCTTCAATAGCCGGCCGCGTACAGGCTCAAGGCGGCAACCGGCAGGTGTGGGCCGCGGTGCCCGTGCGCACCTGTCGCGGCACGCTGCAGTGCCGGAAGACAGTCACGCGGGGACGGGTGGGCCGGGCCGGGCCGTTCTCCGGACCCGTACGGAGCCCCGTGCGCGCTGTCCGGACTGTGCCCGAATAACGGGGCGTTGGAGAAGAGACGGCGGAAGGGGCGGCGCGCTGCGGCCCGGTCCCCCTCCATTCCCGCGCCCGGCGCCGTTGTCGGCCGACTCCTGTCGGCGCGCAGGGTCAGTTCCCCCATCCTGCGTGGCGGAGGTCGGACGGGAAGTCGAATTCCCGCCCATTCCGTCAGTAAAACCGCATTTTTGTGTTGCAGAGCGACATTGTCAATGCCCGCCCGTTTCCGACGGCCGGGCCGACCCGGCCGGGCCTCTGCTATTGTGGTAGGAATTCGGACGGGACGGTGGAGAACGGCATGGATCTGTCGTTGTGGGTGATGGCGCTGCTCGGGGCGGCTGTCGGCGGTGTGCTGGCGGGGTTGGAGGGTGCGCTGGTGGGCGGGGTCCTGCTCGGCCTGGTAACCGCCGTCAGCCGGCAGGGCGAGCGGCTGCGGCGGCTGGAGGCGGCGCTGGCGGCGTGGCGCCGGGAGGCCGCCGCCGGAACGGAAGCGGGCCGGCAGCCGGCAGTCTGGGCCGAGACCGAGACCGAGACCGAGGCCGGGGACAGGGTGGCCCCCGGTGAGGCCTGGGCCGCGGTCGAGCCCCCCGGGCCGGACGTCGCACCGGCGGAGGCGGCGCCGGAAACCGTACCCGGGAAGCCTGCCGTCCCGACGGCCCTGGCCGCGCCGGAGCCAGAACCGGAACCGGAACCCTGGAGCGGCTCGGCGCTCGACGCCGCGGACCGCGCAGGCGCCCCCGCCGGGGATGGCCTGCTCGGCCGCCTAGTGGCCTCCGGGCGCCTGGCCGTGTGGGTCGGCATCACCGTGCTGTTCATCGGCGTCGCCTTTCTGCTCAAGTATGCCGCCGACAGCGGCTGGCTCAGCGTGGAGGTGCGCCTGGCCGCGGCCGCGGTCGGCGGTGTGGCGCTGTGGGGCCTGGGGTGGAGACTGCGGCGGCGCCGGATCGAGTATGCCCTGGTGCTGCAGGGCGGCGGCCTGGGCACCCTCTACCTGACGGTGTTCGCCGCCCTGCGCCTGTATGCGCTGATCGGCGAGGGCACGGCCTTCGTCCTGCTGGCCCTGCTGGCCATTGCCGCGGCGATACTGGCGGTGGTCCAGGACGCCCGCTCGCTGATGCTGGCCTCCGCCACCGGCGGTTTTCTCGCCCCCCTGCTGGCCTCCACCGGCGCCGGCAGCCACGTGGCCCTGTTCGGCTACTATGCGGTCCTCGATGTGGGCATCCTGGCGGTGGCCTGGTTCAAGGCCTGGCGGTCCCTCAACCTGGTGGGGTTCGCCTTCACCTTCGTCATCGGCACCCTCTGGGGCTGGCGCTACTACCGTCCCGAGCACTTCGCCACGGTGGAGCCGTTCCTGGTCCTGTTCTTCCTGCTCTTCAACGCCCTGGCGGTGCTCTACGCCCTGCGGCGGAGCTTCGACCCGCGGCGCTACCTGGACGGCACCCTGGTCTTCGGCACCCCCATCATCGCCTTTGCCCACCAGGCCTGGCTGGTGGCCGACACCCGCTACGGGCTGGCGTGGAGTGCCGGCGCCCTGGCGTTGTACTACCTGGCGCTGGTGCTGGCGCTGCGCGGACGGGACAGCGTCCGCATGCTGCAGGAGTCCTGCCTGGCCCTGGCGCTGGTGTTCGCCAGCGTGACCCTGCCGCTGGCGGTGGATGCCCGCTGGACGGTGGTGGGCTGGGCGCTGGAGGGCGCCGCGCTGGTCTGGGTGGGCCTGCGCCAGGAGCGCCTGCCGGCGCGGCACTTCGGGCTGCTGCTGTTCCTGGGCGCCGGTGGCTACTACCTGGTGGGGATGCCGGGCGAATCCGCCACGGTGCCCCTGCTCAATGGCCCGTTCCTGGGCGGAGCGGCACTGGCCCTGGCGGGCCTGTTCTCGGCCTGGCAGCTCTATCGCCGGCGTGGGGTGCTGCGGGAGTGGGAGGAACCCGTCGAGGCGCTGGTGCTGGTGTGGGGCGCGTTGTGGTGGCTGTGGACCGGCAGCGCCGAGATCGGTGATTTCGTGCCCTATGCCGAGCGCTCCCCCGCCTTCGCCCTGTTCCTGGCCGGCGGCGCCTGGCTGTTCACGGTGGCGCAGCGGCGGCTCGACTGGCCGCGCCTGCGCAGCCTGGTCGTGGTCAGCCTGGCGCTGGTGGCGGCGGTGTCGGTGGTGCGCTACCTCGAGGTGGGGAGCGTGGGTCCGCTGCGGGGGTGGGGCAGCGTGTGCTGGCCGCTGACGGTGGCGGCGTTCTACGCGGCGTTGCACGGCCAGGAGCCTGGGCTCTCCGCCCCCCTGCGGCGGGGGCTGCACGCGCTGGCGCTGGCGGTGCTCGGCTTCCTGCTGGCGTGGGAACTGGCCGGTTGGCTGGCGTCCCTGCCCGGGGAGGGGCCGCCCTGGCCGCTGCTGGCCTGGGGGTTGGTGCCGGCGCTGCTGCTGTTCTGGGTCCGCCACGGTGGCGGCCGGCCGGCCTGGCCGCTCGGGCGCTGGCAGATGGAGTACCGGACCTGGGGGGTGCTGCCGGTGGCGGTGGCTGCCGCAGTCTGGGTCGTGGATGCCGGGCTGGGCAGCGCCGGCGCTTCCGCGCCGCTGCCCTGGCAGCCGGTGCTGAATCCCCTCGATCTCGCTGTTCTGGTGGTGTTGGGGACGTTGTGGGACTGGTGGCGCAGTGATGACGCCAGGGGGGCGCCGTGGCGGCGCCGGGCCGCCCGGAGCGAGGCGCTCCTGCCGTTGCTGCTGCTGGCATGGGTGACCGGCGCGGTGGCACGCACCGTGCACCACTGGCTCGGAATTCCCTACACCCTGGGGGCGCTCGGCGCCTCGGTGGAGCTCCAGGCCTCGCTGTCCGTGACCTGGGCGGCCCTGGCCATGGCCACCATGGTGCAGGCCACGCGCCGGGGCC
The DNA here is from genome assembly GCF_003337735.1 of Thioalbus denitrificans. Taxonomy (NCBI): domain Bacteria; kingdom Pseudomonadati; phylum Pseudomonadota; class Gammaproteobacteria; order Chromatiales; family Ectothiorhodospiraceae; genus Thioalbus; species Thioalbus denitrificans. Next base: position 905,769 of record NZ_QPJY01000001.1, read on the forward strand.
GGCGCGTGGTCTGGTTCGCCGGCGCCGGCCTGATGGCCGTGGTGGTGATCAAGCTGTTCCTGGTGGATCTGGCCGGCAGCGGCACCCTGGCCCGGATCTTCTCCTTTATCGGCGCGGGCCTGCTGTTGCTGCTGGTGGGCTACTTCTCACCCGTGCCCCCGCGCGAGCCGGTCGCGCCGGCGCCCGATGAGGGGCAGCCAGACGAAGCCGCCGATGAACAGGGCGAGGCCGGCGAGGCTCTCGCCGGCGAAGCTCATGCTGCTGACGAACATGATGACGACGCCGGCGTGGATGAACAGCAGGGCAAGGAACTTCTGCAGACCGCTCGACATGAAGGGGATTCCTCCTGAGGCCGTGATCCACCGGGTGGTGGATCCTCATGCCCGGATGGGCGCGGCGTCCGGTCTTCGCTCCTCGATGGTTCTGGAACGTCACCGTTCTCACGGTGACGTCCGGAGCCGCCGGACCATGCCCGCCTATCCGGTACGACGGGAAGTCTAGCGGGGCGCTGTCCCCGGGGAGATGAGATCCGTCAATTTCCGCCGCGGCAGCGGCGGATGAGGGCGGCGGTGGAACTGTCGTGGCCGCCCACGGCTGCGCCCGGCTCGAGCTCCGGCAGGATGGCCCGGGCCAGCTGCTTGCCGAGCTCCACCCCCCACTGATCGAAGGAGTTGACGTTCCAGATCACGCCCTGGACGAAGATCTTGTGTTCGTAGAGGGCGATCAGGGCGCCGAGGCGCTCCGGGGTGAGGCGGTCCACCAGCAGCGTGTTGCTGGGCCGGTTGCCGGGGAACACCCGGTGCGGCACGGCGCTCTCCAGCGCCGCGCCCGACAGGCCGCCGGCTGAAAGTTCCGCACGCACCTCGGCCGCGGTCTTGCCGCGCATCAGCGCCTCGCCCTGGGCCAGGCAGTTGGCCAGCAGGATGCGGTGGTGGTCCCCCACCGGATGGTGGCTCTCGACGGGAGCGATGAAGTCCACCGGCACCAGCTGGGTACCCTGGTGGATGAGCTGGTAGAAGGCGTGCTGGCCGTTGGTGCCGGGTTCGCCCCAGAGCACCGGCCCGGTGTCCCAGGCCACGGGCTCGCCGGCGCGGGTCACGCCCTTGCCGTTGCTCTCCATGTCCGCCTGCTGCAGATAGGCGGGCAGGCGCTGCAGGGACTGGTCGTAGGGCAGCACGGCGTGGCTGGCCGCGCCGAGGAAGTTGCGGTACCAGATCCCGAGCAGGGCCAGGATCACCGGCATGTTCGCCGCCGGGGGCGAGTCGCGGAAGTGGCGGTCCATGGCGTGGGCGCCGTCGAGCAGGCGCTCGAAGTTCTCCATGCCCACCGCCACGGCGATGGGCAGGCCGATGGCCGACCACAGCGAATAGCGCCCCCCCACCCAGTCCCAGAACCCGAACATGTTGCGGGTGTCGATGCCGAAGGCGGCCACCTCCCCGGCATTGGTGGACACCGCCACGAAGTGGCGCGCCACCGCCGCCTCGCTGCCCAGGCGCTGAACCAGCCAGTCCCGCGCGGTGTGGGCGTTGGTGAGGGTCTCCTGGGTGGTGAAGGTCTTGGAGGCGACGATGAACAGCGTGGTCTCGGCGTCCAGGCGCCGGAGCACCGCGCCGATGTCGGCGCCGTCCACGTTGGAGACGAAGTGCAACCGCAGGTCGTCGCGGGTGTAGGGCGCGAGCGCCCGGGTCGCCATCTCCGGGCCCAGGTGGGAGCCGCCGATGCCGATGTTGACCACGTCGGTGATGGGGCGGCCGGTGTGGCCGCGCCAGGTGTGGGAGCGCACCGACTTGGAGAACTCGTGCATCTGCGCCAGCACCGCGTTCACCGCCGGCATCACGTCCTCGCCGTCCACCCGCACCGGGGTGTTGGAGCGGTTGCGCAGCGCGGTATGCAGCACCGCGCGCCCCTCGGTGAGGTTGATGGCCTCGCCGCTGAACATGCGCCCGATCCAGCCGCCCACGTCCGCGGTCCGGGCCAACTCGAGCAGCAGGCCCAGGGTGGTGGCGTCGATGCGGTTCTTGGAGTAGTCGAGGAAGATTCCCGCCGCCTCCAGGGAGAAGCGTCCGGCGCGGCCGGGATCCTGCTCGAAGAGCTCCCGCAGATGGGTGTGGCGGATGGCGGTGCAGTGTGCTTCGAGGGCTTTCCAGGCGGGGGTTTCAGTCGGTCGGTAGCTGGGCATCGGTCTTGGGCAACGTGTTATGGGTGATGGGTGATGGTTGATGGTGATTATGCCCCATTACCCGGTGCCCATCACGACAGCCCCGTTCATGGGCCGTCCCCGGGCGGTGGCTCGCGCCGTACTCACTCGTCCGGCTCGATGGTGCTGCGCCAGTACTGGTCGTCGCGATCGAACAGTCGGTTGGCTTCCGGCGGCCCCCAGGATCCGGAGGGGTAGGTGTGGATGTAGTCCCGCTCCACCGACCAGACCTTGAGCACGGGATCCACCACGTTCCAGGCCCAGCGCACCTCGTCGTAGCGCAGGAACAGCGAGCGGTCGCCCTCGATCACGTCCAGCAGCAGCGCCTCGTAGGCGTCCAGGTCGGCGCTGCCCGCCTGGCAGTAGCTGGCGTCGAGGGTGGTGGTATGGGTGCGCAGTTCCAGCCCCGGTTCCTTGACCTGCAACTCCATGCGCAGGCACTCGTGGGGCTGGATGGACATCAGGATCCAGTTGGGCTTGAGCCGGTCGATGGGCGTCTCCCGGAACAGCTGCTGGGGCGGGTGCTTGAAGCGGATGGAGACCACCGAGCTGTCGCGGGCCATGCGCTTGCCGGTGCGCAGGAAGAAGGGGACGTTGCGCCAGCGCCAGTTGTCGATGTAGAGCTTCAGCGCGGCGAAGGTCTCGGTGGTGCTGCCCGCCGGCACGCTCTCCTCCTCCAGGTAGCCGGGCAGCCGGTCCCCGTTCAGCTGGCCGGCGGCGTACTGGGCGCGGAAGGCCTGTGCATGGACCGCGCCCGGGGCGATGGGGCGGATCGACTTCAGCACCTTCACCTTCTCGTCGCGCAGGCTCTCGGCATCGAGGCACGCCGGCGGCTCCATGGCCACCAGGGTCAGCATCTGCAGCAGGTGGCTCTGAATCATGTCGCGCAGGGCGCCGGCGCCGTCGTAGTAGTCGGCGCGGCCGCCCACTCCCACGCTCTCCGAGTGGGTGATCTGGACGTGGTCGATGTAGTTGCGGTTCCAGAGCGGCTCGAGCATCAGGTTGGCGAAGCGGAACACCAGGATGTTCTGCACCGTGCCCTTGCCGAGGTAGTGGTCGATGCGGTAGATCTGCTCCTCGTCGAAATCCCGGTGCAGGTGGCGCTCCAGTGACTGGGCGCTCTCCAGGTCGTAGCCGAAGGGCTTTTCCACCACCAACCGGCGCCAGCCCTCCCCGTCCCGGGACAGGCCCGCGGTCCCCAGGGCGTGGCTCACCGGGGCGAAGTCCGCCGGCCGGATGGCCATGTAGAAGACCACGTTGCGGGGCAGGTCCGGGTCATGCTCAAGGGTTTCGCGCAGGCGGGTGAAGGTGTCGGGCTGGTCGAGATCGCCGCGGAAAAAGCGCACCCGGCGCAGCAGCGCCTCCAGGGCCACGGGGTCGGGCTCCCCGCGCAGCCGCTCCCGCAGTCCCGCGGTCACCTCCTCGCGCCACTGTTCATCGCTCCACTCGCGCCGCCCCACGCCCACCAGCGCCGTCCCGCCCGGCAGCCGTCCGGCCTGCTCCAGGTGGTAGAGCGCCGGCAGCAGCTTGTTGCGCGCCAGGTTGCCGGTGGCGCCGAAGATTACGAACGTGCAGGGTTCCATGGTTTATTGTCCGCAGATTACGCAGATTACACCGATATTCCGGTGGTTCGGGACCGACAATCGTTCATGCCTGTCCGTTGTCCGGCCAGGCCGTCATTGTCTGCTGTGTGTGGGCGCCGGGGGATTGTCGGGCATTCCTCTCAGATTTCCTGTATCCGCAATCCAGTCTGCGCAATCGGCGTAATCTGCGGATAACAACAGTCTACACGCCCCCTATCGGGCCGCGTCGTCCGTCTTCTGTACGGTGTGGCCGCCGAAGGCGTTGCGCATGACCGCGAGCAGGCGGTTGGCGTAGTCGGCGCCGCCCTGGCTGGCAAAGCGGCTGTGCAGCGCCAGGGTCATGACCGGCGCCGGGACGCCCTGTTCGATGGCCTCGATGGCGGTCCAGCGCCCTTCGCCGGAGTCGGAGACCACCGGGGCGATGGACTGCAGGCCGGTATCCTGCGCCAGGGCGCCCGCGGTCAGGTCCAGCAGCCAGCTCCGCACCACCGAGCTGTGGCGCCAGAGCTCGGTCACCTGGGCCAGGTCGAGGCCGAACTCGGACTTGTTGTCCAGCAGCGCCAGTCCCTCGGCCAGGGCCTGCATCATGCCGTACTCGATGCCGTTGTGGACCATCTTGGTGAAGTGACCGGCGCCCACGGGGCCGACATGGGCCCAGCCGCGGTCGGGGGCCGGGGCCAGTACCCGCAGCGCCGGCTTCACCTGGTCCACCGCCGCGGGGGTCCCGCCCACCATCAGGCAGTAGCCGTTCTCCAGACCCCAGACGCCGCCGGAGGTGCCGGCATCGACGAACTCGAGATCGTGGCCGCGCAGGAGGGCGGCGCGGCGCAGGGTGTCGTGGTAGTTGGCGTTGCCGCCGTCCACCACCACGTCGCCGGCCTCCAGCAGGGCGAGCAGGTCCTGCAGGGTCTGCTCGGTCGCCTCGCCCGCGGGAATCATCAGCCAGACCACCCGCGGGGGCTGCAGGGCCGCCACCGCCTCGGCCAGTGAGGCTGCCGGGAGGAGCCCGATCTCCTCGGCCAGGGCGGCGGTGATCGCGGGCGTGCGGTTGTAGCCCACCACTTCGATACCGCCCCGGCGCAGCCGGCGGGCCATGTTGCCGCCCATCTTGCCCAGTCCCACGAGTGCCATCCGCATGTCGGTTGCTCCGGTTGCGCTGTTATTGGTGTCCGACCCGCCCGGGCCGGAGGTGTTCCCCACGGCATGCTTCGAATCCGGGGTGCCCCGCCTGCCCCTTCCCGGTCGCCGCGGGATGCCGCGCCGAGTGCGGTATTGCGACGCAGTGCACGGGGATCCGCGCGCCAGAGGAACAGTATAGACCGGTCATCTTGACACTCCGGGTACGGGGTGGGAGATTCACCCACGAAGCCTCCTCAACACCGGGACGGCCCATTCAGAGCCGCGGGGGAGATGGCCGGCCAGGCGCGCCCGCTGCTCCAGGGGCATGCCGCCAGGTGTCGAAGCGTACATCTCTGCCAACGGATCAGTACACCCAAGGACTCCTTTCATGCCCAGCATCCTCTTTGTTACCAGCGAGGCCGTGCCGTTCGTCAAGACCGGCGGGCTGGCCGACGTGAGCGGCAGTCTCCCGCCGGCGCTGCAGGCCGCGGGCGCCGATGTGCGGCTGCTGCTGCCGGCGTACCGGAGCGTACTGGCCCATGCGGGGTCGCTGGAGCGGGTGGCGGAACTGGATCTGCCAGGCCTGACGGTGCCGGCCGGGATCCTGGCCACGGAGATTCCCGGCAGCGGCGTGCCGGTATGGCTGCTGGACTGCCCGGAGCTCTACGATCGCGCGGGCGGACCCTACGGGGACGGGGCGGGGGTGGACTGGCCCGACAACGCCTTGCGCTTCGCCACCCTGGCGCGGGCCGCGGTGGCGCTCAGCGACGGGCTCGTGGCGGGCTGGCGCCCGCAGCTGGTGCATTGCCATGACTGGCAGAGCGGCCTGGTGCCGGTGCTGCTGGCCGACCTTCCCGAGCGTCCGGCCACGGTGTTCACCATTCACAACCTCGCCTACCGCGGGCTGTTCAGCCGCCTCGATTTCGACCGGCTGGAGCTGCCTGAGGCGCTCTGGTCCATGGAGGGGCTCGAGTTCTACGGCGATTTCTCCTTCCTCAAGGGTGGGCTGCTGGCCAGCGACTGGATCACCACCGTCAGCCCCACCTACGCCCGCGAGATTCTGACCCCCGAGTTCGGCTGGGGGCTCGAGGGCGTGCTTGGCAGCCGCATGGAGAACCTGCTCGGCATCCTCAACGGCATCGATACCGGGATGTGGGATCCCGCCACCGATCCCCTCATCGCCGAGAACTACGACGCGGGGGACCTGGGGGGCAAGCGGGTGAACAAGCATGCCCTGCAGCAGCGCTACGGCCTGCCGGCGGACGCCGAGGTTCCCGTGGTGGGCTTCATCGGCCGGCTGGTGGATCAGAAGGGGGTGGACCTCATCCTCGATGCGCTGCCGGCGCTGGAGGGCGAGGCGCTGCAGCTGGTGGTGCTCGGCAGCGGCGATCGGAAGCTGGAGCAGCGGCTGCTGGATGCGGCCGCGGAGTCGCCGCACCGCATCGGCGTGGAGATCGGCTACGACGAGTCGCTGGCCCACCTGATCGAGGCCGGCGCGGACCTGTTCCTGATGCCCTCCCGGTTCGAGCCCTGCGGGCTCAACCAGATGTACAGCCAGCGCTATGGCACCGTGCCGGTGGTCCACCGGGCGGGGGGCTTGGCGGATACGGTGGTGCCGGTGGAGCGGGCCGCGCTGGAGCGGGCAGAGGCCACCGGCTTCGTCTTCACCCCGGCCACCGCCCAGGCGCTGGCGGTCACCCTGCGCTGGGCGCTGCTGTGCTACCGCCAGCCGCGGATCTGGGAGCGGCTGGTGCAGGCCGGCATGGCGCGGGACTTCAGCTGGGCCCGCAGCGCCGAGGACTACCTCGCCCTCTACGAGCGCGCCATCGCCGCGCGGGGGTGACCTGCCGCAGCGAAAGGAAGCAGAAAGAAAGGTCTCACCACGAAGGCACGAAGGGCACGAAGAAAAGCAAAAAGATAAAGTTAACCGCAGATTTACGTTGATTTGTAAACAAGAGGGTCCGGCGACTGTGGGGGCTTCGGTGTGTCCGCCGGAGCGGGCGGTTGACCGCATCGCGTGGGAAATGTGGAGTCATTGCAGTGCCGGCCAATTCCTCCGCGGACCCGCCTGTTATCGTTCAACTCCATGAAAATCAACGTCAATCAACGTTAATCTGCGGTTTATTCGTCTTTCTTCGTGTCCTTCGTGCCTTCGTGGTGAAAGGTTTTTTCAGTTTTTTCAGGCGGCCTGGACGGGGATGCTGTCGCCGGTGCGCTTGATGTGGTTGCGCTCGTCCAGGTAGACCAGCGAGGGCTTGTGGCTCGTCAGCTCGGCGGCGTCCAGGACGGCGTAGGCGCAGATGATGACCCGGTCGCCCGGGTTGGCCTTGTGGGCGGCCGCACCGTTCACCGAGATGACGCCGGAGCCGTCCTCGGCGCGGATGGCGTAGGTGGTGAACCGCTCGCCGTTGGCGAGGTTGTAGATGTGAATCTGTTCGTACTCCCGGATACCGGCGCGGTCCAGCAGCTGCCCGTCGATGGCGCAGGAACCCTCGTATTCCAGCTCCGAGTGGGTCACCCGGGCCTGGTGCAGCTTGCACTTGAGCATGGTGCACTGCATGTCTTGTTCCCTCCTTCTCATGTACCGCGCTCCCGGGCTCACGGCGCCGGGCGGCATCCAATCAGACAAATGTCGCGCAAGTCTTTGCCGCGGCGCAACATTGTAGCCGATTTCAGGCTGTCTGCAACGTCACCTGCAGGTTGTCGATGAGGCGTGCGCCGCCGAGGTGGGCGGCGGCGAGTATCACCAGCGCTCCGTCGCCGCCGGCGGGAGGCTGAAGATCGGCGCTGCGGCGGATGCTGAGATAGTCGGGGCGGAAGCCTGCGTTCTCCAGTGTCCGCAGGGCCTCGCCTTCCAGCACGGCGTAGTCACGCCGGCCCGCGTGCAGCCGCTCCGCGACCTCGCCCAGGGTGCGGTAGAGGGCCGGTGCCCGGGCGCGGGCATCGGCATCGAGGTAGCGGTTGCGCGAGCTCATGGCCAGGCCGTCGGGTTCGCGGGTGGTGGGCGCGCCCACGATCTCCACCGGCATGCAGAGATCCGCCACCATGCGCCGGATCACCATCAGCTGCTGGAAGTCCTTCTCGCCGAAGACGGCCGTGTGGGGCTGGACGATATTGAACAGCTTGGAGACCACCGTGGCCACCCCGCGGAAATGGCCCGGGCGGCTTGCGCCGCAGAGGATATCGGACAGCCCCGGCACCTCCACCTGGGTCTGGCCGGTGGCGCCGGCGGGGTACATCTCCTCGACCGGAGGGGCGAAGAGCAGGCAGACGCCGGCCTCGGCCAGCTTCAGGCTGTCCTCCTCCAGGGTCCGCGGGTAGCTGAGAAAATCCTCGCCGGGTCCGAACTGGATGGGGTTGACGAAGATGCTCACCACCACGCAGTCGGCGTAGTGGGCGGCCCGGTCCACCAGTGCCAGGTGACCCTCGTGGAGGTTGCCCATGGTGGGCACCAGGGCGATGCGTTTGCCCGGTTCGCGCCAGGGCGCGAGGGCGCTGCGCAGTGCGGTGATGGTGGAGTGGGTCTGCATGGCGGCGCGGATGAAGGGAAGCGGATAAAGGATAACGGATGGGTTCAGAAGCAGTGTTCGGGCGCCGGGAAGCTGCCGTCCTTCACCGCTCCGACATAGGCCGAGATGGCGCCCTGCACGCCCTCCGGGTTGCCGGCGAGGAAATTGCGGGAGAACTTGGGCGCGCGCCCCGGCGTGATGCCCAGCATGTCCTGCAGAACCAGGACCTGCCCGTCGGTATCCGGACCGGCGCCGATGCCGATGACCGGGATGTCCAGCGCCCGTGACAGCTCCTCGCCCAGTGTTGCCGGCACGCATTCCACCACCAGCATCAGGGCGCCGGCCTGCTGCAGGGCAAAGGCGCTGTTGAGCATCTCGTGGGCCTGTTCCGCGCTCCGGCCCTGGACCCGGTAGCCACCCACCAGGTTGACCGACTGGGGCAGCAGGCCGACGTGACCGCAGACGGGGATGCCATTGTGGGCCAGCCGGCGTACCGTGTCGGCGAGCCAGGCGCCGCCCTCGAGCTTCACCGCGTGGGCGCCGGCGCGCATCAGCGCGGCGGCGCTCTCCAGGGCGTGGGCCGGGTCGGGGTAGGTCATGAACGGCAGATCGGCCACCACCAGGGCCTCCTTCGCGCCGGCGCGCACGCAGCGGGTGTGGTAGATCATCTCCTCCAGGGTAACCGGCAGGGTGCTGTCGCGGCCCTGCATCACCATCCCGAGGGAGTCGCCCACCAGCAGGACCTCCACGCCGGCGCTGTCCGCGGCGACGGCGAAGCTGGCGTCATAGGCGGTGAGGACGGCGATCTTCTCGCCGGCCTGTTTCTTGTCCTGCAGGGTCTTCAGCGTGATTTTGCTCATGGGAAACAGGGCATTGGATTGAAGTAGTGGCGTCCGCTGCGGATCTCCCGCAGGCGCGCGGTCAGCTCATTATAGTCGTCATCCTGATCCACGAGATTGATGCTCGCGGCATTGACGATGAGCAGCGGTGCCGCCTCATAGTAATGAAAAAACTGGGCGTAGGCATCCGTGAGCCGCCCCAGGTAGGCGGCGTCCAGGCCCCGCTCGTAACCGCGACCACGGCGGCTGATGCGGGACAGGAGCACCTCGACCGGCGCCTGCAGGTAGATCACCAGGTCCGGTTGCGGTGTCTCCACGGCGAGCCGTTCATAGACCTGTTCGTAAAGCCGGAACTCCTCGTTGTCCAGGGTCAGGCCGGCGAACAGCCGGTCCTTGTCCATCAGGAAATCGGCCACCAGCCGCGGCCGGAACAGGTCGCCCTGGCGCAACTCGGACATCTGCCGGGCGCGCTGGAACAGGAAGTAGAGCTGGGTGGGCAGGGCGCCGGCGCGGGGATCCTGGTAGAAGCGCTCGAGAAAGGGGTTCTCCTCGGCCCCCTCCAGCAGCAGGTCGGCGCCGAAGGTCTCGGCCAGCCGTCGCGCCAGGCTGGTCTTGCCCACGCCGATGGGGCCTTCCACCACGATGTGGCGCGGCGCCATGTTCATGCCTCCAGCCGGACGAGGCCGCCCGGGGGGCAGCGGCGCAGGTGGGCTTCGACCGCGCTGCCGTCGGGAAGGCGCAGGCCGGGGGCGATGTCCGCCAGCGGACGCAGGACGAAGGCGCGCTCGGTCAGGCGGGGATGGGGCAGGGTGAGCGCGGGTGTGGAGAGCACCTGTTCGCCATAGAGCAGCAGGTCCAGATCCAGGGTTCTCGGTCCCCAGCGCACGCCCTCGCGGCGGCGGCCGTGGGCCCCCTCGATGGCCTGCAGGCCGGCGAGCAGCGCCTCCGGCGTGAGCCTGGTGGCGAGGGCCGCGACGGCGTTGATGTAGTCCGGCTGCCCTGGCGGCCCCACGGGGGCGCTGCGGTAGAGCGGCGAGTGCGCGGTCAGCCGGGTTTCCGGCAAGCCCTCCAGTTCGCGGAGCGCTGCCCGCAACTGTCCCGGCGGATCCTCGAGGTTGCTGCCCAGCCCGATGAACGCGGTCACCGGCGCCGGGGTGGCGGGGCGGCCCGCAGGGCTCATTGGGCGTCCGGCTTGCGCGGGCGCCGGCGGCGGCGCCGGCGGCGCTTGTCGTTGCCGCCGGGCGTCACCAGGCTCGGGCGCTGTTCCTCGTCCGTTTCCTGGAACCGGGTCCACCACTCGGCCAGCTCGGCCAGCTCCGGGTTGGCGGCGGCGCGCAGCAGCAGGAAGTCGTAGGCGGCGCGGAAGCGGGGGTGGGTCAGCAGCCGCATGGGGCGGTTGCCGCTGGTACGGGTCAGACGTGGCTGCAGGTGCCAGATCTCGCGCATGGGCAGGGCGATGCGCTTCGGTATCGCGACCCGGGTAATCTGCTGCGCCACCACCGCGTCGGCGGCCTGCTGCAGGGCGGCGATCTCGTTCTCGCCTTCCTCCATCAGGGCCGCGGCGGCCTGGTGCACGGGATCCCAGAGCAGGGCGGCGAGCAGGAACGCCGGGGTCACCGGCTTCCCGGCGCGTACCCGCTCGTCGGTATTGTCCAGGGCATGGGTGAGCAGGGTGCGGGGGAAGTGATCCTCCTCCCGCGACAGGCTGGCCTCGGTCTGGGGAAACAGGTAGCGGAACAGGCCGTAGTGGCGCAGCAGCTCGAAGGTCTGCAGTCCGTAGCCGCCGAAGAAGAGCTTCTGCACCTCCTCGAACAGGCGCGCCGGCGGGATGTCCTCGAGCAGGCTTCCCAGCTCCAGCAGGGGGGCCTCGCTCTCGGGGTGGATGCGGAAGCCCAGCTTGGTGGCGAAGCGCACGGCGCGCAGCATGCGCACCGGATCCTCGCGGTAGCGGCGGTCGGGGTCGCCGATGAGCCGCAGGATGCCCTCGCGCAGGTCCTCCATGCCGCCGGTGTAATCCACCACCGAGAAGTCGGCGATATTGTAGTAGAGGGCGTTGACGGTGAAATCGCGCCGCCAGGCATCCTCTTCCAGCGTGCCGTAGACGTTGTCGCGCACGATGCGTCCGGCCTCGTCCAGGGAGAAATCGTCCTCCGTGTCCGTGTCCGTGTCCGTGTCCGTGTCCGTGTCCGTGTCCGTGTCTGTATCCACGTCCTCGCCTTCGCCCTCGCCGCCGGTGTCCGGGGCGGTGATGGCGCGGAAGGTGGCCACCTCGACGATCTCCCGGCCGAAATGGACCAGGGCGAGCCGGAAGCGCCGCCCCACCAGGCGGCAGTTGCGGAACTGGGCGCGCACCTCGTCGGGCAGCGCATCGGTGGCGATGTCGAAGTCCTTCGGTTCGCGGCCGAGGAGCAGATCACGGACACCGCCGCCCACCAGGTAGGCCGCGTAGCCGGCGTTCTTGAGCCGATACAGGACCTTGACCGCATTCGGGCTGATGCCGGCCCGGGAGATGGTGTGATCGGGCCTGGGGACGATGCGCGGGGCAGCGTGATTTTCTGTGGGTTCGACGGAGCTCAAAGGGTTCGAATGGCTTGTATCGTGATTGGAGCTGCGTATAATACCACCGCACCCGCACTTGTGCAGGTGCAAACAGTGTAATTGCTCCCTTCGTCTAGTGGTCCAGGATACCGCCCTCTCACGGCGTAGACAGGGGTTCGAGTCCCCTAGGGAGCGCCAGATTCAAGCCAACGCCCGGCCTTGTGCCGGGCGTTGTGCGTTCTGGAGCCGTGCCGCCCCACCGCTTCGGGATGCGGCCCATGCCGCCGAACCGTCCCCGGGCGGCTCAATCACCCTCGTACTCCATCCACCGCTCCGGTCGGCCGTCGCGCAATGCCGCCAGCAGCTTGAAGCGGTAGCGCAGGCGTGTGCGCTGGACCCCGTGCATCGGCGCCGGCGCCGCCGACATGCGGGCGGCCAGCGCCTGGACGTCGGTGAGCAGCCGTTGCTTGCTGGGCGGGTGCCGATAGCCGGGGAGCCCCGGCTCGCCGTACACGGTTCCTTCCCGGCCGGCTTCCGGTGCAGGCCGGCGCGCAGGAAGCGGCGACGATTCGGTGGAGGGGTTGGGGCGGGTGGCGTGGAGCCAGAGTTCCAGGATTCCATATCCCAGCGGCAGGAGCAGCAGCAGCAGCTTCATCGGTTCGGACTCCCTGTCCATGGCGTGGTGTCATTGGTGCCTATTGTAGTAGGTGGCGGGCGTCGCTGTGTGACGCAGATCTCATCATGGGCGCTTCCGCCCATGCCGGTCCGGCACCCGCCATGGCGGGGCCAGTGGCGGGAATGCGCCGCGGCTGCGGCCCCTGGCGGTTGCAATCGCCGTCCCGAGCCGGTCGCTGCGGCCACGACCCGTCATTCCGGAATCCGGCACCGTCGGCATGGCGGCGGATGGGCGGACAAAAGATGTGGGCTAAGCCGCTCCGGAGGGGCGCCGTTCGTGGTTGAAAGTTGGATTTATGACTCAATCAAGGCGATTTGAGCCTATCGGCCCTGAAATGCGGTATATCAATGGCCGGTCAGGGATCGATCAGGTGAGCGGCGTTATCAGTGTTGATGGTGCTCTTATAAGTTGATTATATGGCCATATTCCGAATAAAAAATTTACGTTAACGTTTACGTCAACAGGTTTACAGCGTCTGCAGCATGGGTCATGATTGCCCGGGCATGTGTGCGCCGGTCCCGGCTGAATTGAGGTTGGGGTGCCCGGAACCGGGGCGCCATCCAGGTCCGGCACACGAGAACTCCATAACAATTAACCCGAGCAATCGAGAGAGGACGCGCATGAGTGCACCTACACACGATGCAATTGGCTACTGGAAAGCCAATCTCAGACTGATGACGATCTGTCTGGTGATTTGGTTCGTCGTTTCCTATGGTTTCGGCATCCTTCTGGTGGAACCCCTCAACGCGATTTCGCTGGGCGGCTACAAGCTCGGCTTCTGGTTCGCCCAGCAGGGCTCCATCTACACCTTCGTGGTGCTGATTTTCTTCTATGCCTGGCGAATGAACAGACTCGATCGCGAGTTTGACGTCCACGAAGACTGATAGGGGGCGAACCCAATGGATCTGCAGACACTTACATATATTGTCGTCGGCGCTACGTTTGCGCTCTACATCGGCATCGCCATCTGGGCGCGCGCAGCCACCACCGGCGAGTTCTACGTGGCGGGCAAGGGTGTGAACCCGATCGCCAACGGCATGGCCACCGGGGCGGACTGGATGTCGGCCGCCTCCTTCATCTCCATGGCCGGCCTCATCGCCTTCATGGGCTACGACGCCTCCGTCTACCTGATGGGCTGGACCGGCGGCTACGTGCTGCTGGCCATGCTGCTGGCGCCCTACCTGCGCAAGTTCGGCAAGTTCACGGTGCCGGAGTTCATCGGCGAGCGGTTCTACTCCCAGACCGCGCGTATCGTGGCGGTCATCTGCCTCATCGTGGCCTCCATCACCTACGTGATCGGCCAGATGAAGGGCGTGGGCGTGGCCTTCGGCCGCTTCCTCGAGGTGCCCTTCGAGATGGGCGTCTACGTGGGCATGGCCATCGTGTTCATCTACGCCGTGCTCGGCGGTATGAAGGGCATCACCTACACCCAGATCGCCCAGTACGTGGTGCTCATCTTCGCCTACACCGTGCCGGCCATCTTCATCTCCCTGAACCTGACCGACAACCCCATCCCGCAGCTGGGGCTGGGCAGCGCCATGGCCGATGGCAGCGGCGTGCACCTGCTGGACAAGCTCGACCAGGTGCTGGTGGAGCTGGGCTTCAACCAGTACACGGCGCAGAAGGGCGAGACCCTGAACATCTTCCTGCTCACCCTGTCGCTGATGATCGGCACCGCGGGCCTGCCGCACGTGATTATCCGCTTCTTCACCGTGCCGAAGGTCCGTGACGCCCGCGCCTCCGCCGGCTGGGCCCTGGTCTTCATCGCCCTGCTCTACACCACCGCTCCCGCGGTGGGCGCCATGGCCATCCTGAACTTCGTCCACACCGTGCAGACCGGCGAGGTGGGCTCGGCCGAGGGCAACGTGGTGGCGGAACAGCGTCCCCAGTGGATGCGCAACTGGGAGAAGACCGGCCTGCTGGCCTTTGAAGACAAGAACGGCGACGGTCGCATCCAGTACTACAACGACAAGAACCCCGATTTCGCCGCCAAGGCGGAGTCGTTCGGCTGGAAGGGCAACGAGATGACCAAGGTGGATCGCGACATCATGGTGCTCGCGAACCCCGAGATCGCCAAGCTGCCCAACTGGGTCATCGCCCTGGTGGCGGCCGGCGGCCTCGCCGCGGCGCTCTCCACCGCGGCGGGCCTGTTGCTGGCCATCTCCTCGGCCATCTCCCATGACCTGCTGAAAGGCGTGTTCATGCCCAACATCTCGGAGAAGAACGAGCTGATGGCGGGGCGTATCGCCATGGCCGGTGCCATCCTGGTGGCCGGCTATCTCGGTATCCATCCGCCCGGCTTCGCGGCCCAGGTGGTGGCGCTGGCCTTCGGTCTGGCCGCATCCTCCATCTTCCCGGCCCTGATGATGGGTATCTTCAACAAGAAGATTAACAACAGCGGCGCGGTGCTGGGCATGCTCTCCGGCCTGCTCTCCACGCTGATCTACATCTTCTGGTTCAAGGGCTGGTTCTTCATCCCGGGTACCGAGATGATGGCCAACACCAAGGAGAACTGGTTCCTCGGCATCCAGCCGGAGTCCTTCGGCGCGGTGGGTGCGCTCATCAACTTCGCGGTGGCCATCGCCGTGTCCAAGGTGACCGCTCCCCCGCCGGATCACATCCAGCACCTGGTGGAGGATATCCGCATCCCCAAGGGCGCCGGCCAGGCCAGCTCCCACTAAGCCCCAAGCGCCCGTTTACGGGCAGTGAGGGAAAAACCCCGCACCGCAAGGTGCGGGGTTTTTTTTTGACGACTTTTCACACCCCGGCCGGCTTTTGCTCCGGGTGCTGTCTGGCGCGCCCGGAATGGGGGCGGTAAGCTGCCCGCATGGATACCGGCAGCGGCCACCGGCGGCCGGGCGGATACCGCGACCACGGAATAACACCAACAACCGGCGCGCACGATTACAGGGGACCCCGCACGATGGACATCGAGCTTATCGAGATACGCGATTTCCTTGCCGCGCACCACCCCTTCGACCAGCTGTCCGGGGATACCCTGGAGACGCTGCCGAAGAAGCTAGAGCTGCGTTACATGCGCCGGGGGACCCGGATTTTCGAGCCCGATTCCGAGAATCGCTACATGTACCTGGTTCGCTCGGGCGCGGTGGAGATCCGCGACCCCGAGGATCACCTGCTGTCGCGACTGGGGGAGGGCGATACCTTCGGCGCGCGCTCCCTGCTGCGCGATGGGCGTACCACGAACGGCGCGGTGGCCATCGAGGACACCCTGCTCTATCTCCTGCCCGGGGATGAATTCTTCCAGCTCCGCGAGCAGAACCAGGCCTTTGCCTACTACTTCGCCCCGGTGGGAGCCCAGCGCCTGCGCGAAGCGCTCCATGTCCAGAGCGCGGGCCAGGAGGAGGGCGCCGCCTACAATCTCACCACCATCCCCATCTCCGACATGATCTCCCGGGAGCCGGTGAGTCTGCCCTCCACGGAGACCATCTGCGCGGCGGCCCAGAAGATGACCGAGGACCGGGTCTCCTCCATCCTGGTGGTGGACGACGGGAAGCTGGTGGGGATCGTCACCGATCGCGACATGCGCAGCCGCTGCGTGGCCGCCCGGGTCCACTGTGACAGTCCGCTGAGCGTCATCATGACGCCCGACCCGCTCACGGTGCGCACCCGCGACTATGCCTACGAGGCGTTGCTGGCCATGGTCCGGCACAACATCCGTCATCTGCCGGTGGTGGACGGCGAGCGGGTGTCGGGCATGATCACGGTCACCGACCTCATCCAGCGCCGCTCCGCCTCGCCGGTCTACGTGGTGGGCGACATCTACAAGCAGAAGAACGTGGAGCAGCTTGCCGAGGCCAGTCGCCAGCTGCCGCGGGTGCTGCTGAACCTGGTGGAGGCGGATGCCACCGCCCACAGCGCCGGTCGCATCATCTCCTCGGTGGGAGAGGCCATCACCGTACGCCTCCTGCAGCTGGCCGAGGAGCAGCTGGGTCCGCCGCCGGTGCCCTATGCCTGGCTCGCGGCCGGCTCACTGGCGCGCATGGAGCAGACCGCCCACTCCGACCAGGACAACGGCCTGCTGCTCTCCGACGACTACGATCCGGAGGCGCATGGCGCCTACTTCGAGCGGCTGGCGCGGTTCGTCAACGACGGCCTCGATGCCTGCGGCTACATCTACTGTCCCGGTGACATCATGGCGGTGAACCCCCAGTGGCGGCAGCCGCTCGCCGCCTGGAAGCGCTATTTCGCCGGTTGGATCCAGAGCCCGGAGCCGAAGGCGCTGATGCACTCCAGCATCTTCTTCGACCTGCGGGCGCTGCACGGCGACCAGTCACTGTTTTCCGAGCTGCAGCGGCACATCCTCGACCTTTCCAGCAAGAACCGGATATTCCTCGCCTACATGGCGGCCAACGTCCTGCAGTTCCAGCCACCGCTGGGTTTTTTCCGCAACTTCGTCCTCATCCGCGGCGGCGAGCACGACCACACCCTGGACCTCAAGCACAACGGGGTCGTACCCATCATCGACCTGGCCCGGGTCTATGCCCTGGCGGCCGGTGTCGACGCGGTGAACACCCAGGAGCGCCTGGACGCGGTGGCCGGCCGCGGCGAGGTGAGCGTCCAGGGGGCCCGGGATCTCGTGGATGCGCTGGAATTCATCAGCTACATCCGCCTGCGCCACCAGGCCCGCCTGGTGAAGCAGGGCAAGCAGGCGGACAACTTCCTCTCCCCGGAAGAGCTCTCCAATTTCGACCGCAACCATCTGAAGGACGCCTTTGCCGTGGTGCGGACCCTGCAGTCCTCCCTGGGGCAGCGCTACCAGGTGGGCCGGTTCTGATGCCAGCGGCGGGAACACGGGCATGAAGCTCCTCGACTGGCTGCGGGGCGCGGACTACCAGCGGCAGCGGCTGCTGAAACGGGCGCCGCCGGGGCCGTTGGCCGACTATCTGGCGCGCCCCTTTCCCTCCCGGGAGCTGTTCTGCCACGAGGCGGAGTACCTCGCCATCGACCTGGAGGCGACCGGCCTCGACCTCGAGCAGGACGAGATCCTGAGCGTCGGCTACGTGCCGCTGCGGCACCTCAGCGTGATGCTGTCGGAGAGCGCGCATTGCCTGGTGCGGCCCACCCGCGCCATTCCCGAGGAGAGCGCGGTGGTGCACCGCATCTTCGATGACCGCTCCGCCACCGGAGAGGCCCTGGAGGCGGTCCTGCCCCGGGTGCTGGAGGCTCTGTGCGGGCGTGTGCTGCTGGCCCATTACGCTCGCATCGAGATGGGTTTCCTGGATGCCGCCTGCCGCAGGATCTACGGCTGTGGCTTCATCGCGCCGGTGGTGGATACCCTGGCGCTGGAGCAGCGCTGGCTCAACCAGCGCGGGCAGGCGGTCAGCACCGGCGGCCTGCGCCTGGCCACGCTGCGCCAGTATTACAACCTGCCCCGTTATCCCGCCCACAACGCCCTCAGCGATGCGGTCGCCGCCGGCGAGCTGTTCCTGGCCCAGGTGGCGCACCGCTCCGGCGGCCACCCACTGAAGCTGGGCCGAGTCCTCTACCGCGGCGTTTATTGACATAAGGCACATAAAGCTTGCCGTTTCGTGATCTGGAGCAAGGAACCGGAGGCGCTTCCGTTTCACAATTTTTTACAAATCAGGGTCCCGCCAGGGAGCGGGGGCGGCCCAATGTTCCACCAGCACCCCGCATCGTGAACGTGGACACGCGCACAAAAACCTTTCCCATCAATCTCGGTCAGGTCACCGAGGCCCTCACCGAAACCCTCGATCTGGTCGGCGTGGACGATGTCGGACACGGCCGGCGGGTGGCGTACATGGCGCTGGTATGCGGGCGCCGGGCCGGTCTCGACGCGGACTCGCTCGACCGGCTCTTCAATGCCGCCATGCTGCACGATTGCGGGGTCTCCTCCACGGTTCAGCATGTGGAGCTGGTCCAGAACCTGGAGACCGCACGGATCCAGGATCACTGCGACCGGGGGGCGGCGCTGCTCGACGGCTTCTCGCCCTACCGCTCCCTGGCCCCGCTGGTGCGCCACCACCATGCCCATTGGGAGACGCTGGGTGATTCGCCGCTGGATGAGGAAGCCGCGCTGCTGGCCAACTGCATCTTCCTCGTCGACCGGGTGGACGCGCTCACCGGGCAGCTCGGCGGCCACAGCGAGCAAGCCCAGCGGGAAGCGATCCGGGACCGCATCACCGGTCTTGAAGGGAGTTATTTCGCGCCCAGGCTGGTGGATGCCTTCCTCGAGGCCTCCGAGGCGGCGGAATTCTGGCCCGATCTGGCCGCGAACAGGGTGTACCACCTGTTCGGGAGGCAGCGTCAGCGGGCCCGCCATTGCTGGATCTCTTTCCCCGAGCTGCGCAACCTCGCGGCGATCTTCTCCAACATCGTCGACGCCAAGAGCCGGTTCACCGTGGAGCACTCCTTCGGGGTGGCGCGGCTGGCCCGGCTGCTGGGTGAATACACGGCGCTGCCGGCCGCCGTGTGTGACCAGCTGGAACTGGGCGGCCTGTTGCACGACGTGGGGAAGCTGCGGGTTCCGGACGCCATCCTGGAGAAGCCCGGCCCGCTGGACGAGGAGGAGCGGGCGATCATCGAGCGCCACAGCTACGACAGCTACCGGATCCTGAGCCGGGTGGATGGCCTGCAGACCATCGCCGAATGGGCCGGGATGCACCACGAATCTCTCAGCGGCAATGGCTATCCCTTCCGCCGCCAGGCGGAGGAAATCGGTATCGAGGCGCGCATCATCGCCGTCGCCGACGTGTTCCAGGCCCTGTGCCAGAATCGCCCCTACCGCGCGGCCCTGGCGCCCGGGGAAGTAATCCGCATCATGCGCGGCATGGCTGCCGCGGACCGCATCGATGCCGGGCTGGTGGAGATCCTGGCGGGGAACCTGGACGAGGCGATGCAGGCGGCGGTGAGCCGGTAAGCGGCGGATGCCGCATCCGCTCCGGTGATCGTCAGGGCTGCCTGGAGCCGGTGTCCCGCGGGCGGTCCGCCGCCGGCTGTGTCAGGCGGCGGGGGACCCGGTCCAGGCGCCAGTGCCGGACCGCCCAGGCGACGACTTCCCCGGGGGTGCCGTCGGCGAGCTCCGCCGGGGGCTCCTGGCCCAGGAACGCGAGCGCCGCGATCAGGTCCGGCAGGGGGCGCGCAGGATCCAGCGCCCGTGCCCGGGTCTGCTTGCTCAGCTTGTCTCCGGCGGCGTTGACCGCGACCGGGAGGTGTACATAGCCGGGAGTCGCGAATCCCAGCAGGCGCTGGAGATGGATCTGGCGTGCCGTGGAGTCGAGCAGGTCCGAACCCCGCACCACCTCGGTGATGCCCTGGTGGGCATCGTCGATCACCACCGCCAGCTGGTAGGCGAAGTAGCCGTCCCGCCGCAGCAGGATGAAATCGCCCGTCTCGGCGAGCGACTGGGTGCATGGTCCCTGGATGGCGTCGGTGAACCGGATCGGTTCCGCATCGGTGAGCACGCGCCAGGCCTGCCGGCCCCGGGGCGATGGCCGGCGGCCGCGGCAGAATCCCGGGTAGCGTCCGCCGTAGGGGGCGAGCTCACGCCGCGAGCAGCGGCAGGCGTAGAGCATCCCGTCCCGCTCCAGGTCGGCGAGTGCGGCCCGGTAGGCCTCGCCGCGCCGGCTCTGGTAGAGCACCTCGCCGTCCCAGGCCAGCCCGAAGGCCTCGAGGGTGCGCAGGATGCCGTCCGCCGCCCCGGCCACCTCCCGGGGCGGATCGATATCCTCCATGCGCACCCGCCAGGTCCCCTCCCGTGCTCGGGCCTGCAGGAAGCTGCCCAGCGCCGCCACCAGCGAGCCGAAATGGAGCGGACCGGTGGGGGAGGGGGCGAAGCGGCCATGGTGGACGCCGGCATCAGTCATACCAGCGGGTGAAGCCCTCCACCGGTTCGCGGGTGGTCCGGTAGCCGTTGACCGGGTGCTCCCGGTCCGGGTAGCCGAGGGCGATGCCGCACACCACCAGCCACTCGGGCGGCATCTGCAGCTGCTCCCGCACCAGGTCGGGGAACTCCGCCATGGAGGCCTCGGGGCAGGTCTCCAGTCCGAACTCCCGTGCCGCCAGCATCACGTTCTGGAGGAACATGCCGTAGTCCAGCCAGGAACCGGTGGCGAGATCGCGGCGGATGAAGAACATCAGGCCGACGGGCGCGTCGAAGAAGCGGTAGTTGCGATACCAGGCCTGCCTGCGGCGGACACTGTCGCCGCGCTCGATCCCCAGCGCCGAGTAGAGCGCCATGCCGCAGGCGAAGCGGCGCGACCTGTAGGGCTCGCTCCACTGCCCGGGATAGTAGCCGTAGTCGAGATGTTCCTTCTCGCCCCGCTCACGCGCGGCGATGAAGGCGTCGCCGAGACGGCGGAGTGACTCTCCGCCGAGCACCGCCACCTGCCAGGGCTGCATGTTGACCCCCGAGGGTGCCCAGCGCGCGGCCTCGAGTATCGCCTCCACGGTGTCCCGGGGTACGGGGCGGTCGAGATAGGCGCGCACCGAGGCGCGTCCCTTGATGGCGTCGATCACATTCACAGCAACTGCCTCGTGAAGTGGCGGACGTGGCTTCCGCAGCGGTAACGGCGGAGGGTGGGGCGTGGGGCCGTCAGCCCCGGCGGCCCCGCCATGGGCGGGGCCGTGAGGTCGGGCGGATTCAGCCGGCCATCTGCTTTTCGCGCATCTCCGCCAGGGTCTTGCAGTCGATGCACAGGGTGGCGGTGGGGCGGGCCTCCAGGCGGCGGATGCCGATCTCCACGCCGCAGGACTCGCAGAAACCGTAGTCACCGTCCTCGATGTGCTTCAGCGTCTCGTCGATCTTCTTCAGCAGCTTGCGCTCGCGGTCACGGGTGCGCAGCTCCAGGCTGAACTCCTCCTCCTGGGTGGCGCGATCGTTCGGATCCGGGAAGTTCGCCGCTTCGTCCTGCATGTGGTGGACGGTCCGATCCACCTCCTCCATCAGCTCGCGACGCCAGGACTCGAGGATGGCCCGGAAATGGGCGAGCTGCTTGTCGTTCATGTACTCCTCGCCCTTCTTTTCCTTGTAGGGCGTGAATCCCATGAAGCCGCTCAGGGCGGACTTCTTCTGACCTTTCTTGGCTTGTGCCGGCATCTGGCAGGTTCTCCTGACGGCCAATCGTAAAATTCAAGCCCGCTTCTATATCAGAATTGATCCGGGGGCGCAACCGGACTGTCGTGTCTCCTTGACGCAACTCGCAGTAATATAAGGTCTTCCTTATTAGACAGCTCTTCCGGGGCGGGGTTATGCTCAGGCACCCGCAGCCCCGCTGCCTGGGTATCACAACAATCCAATCCCCGCGGCTGTGCGCCGGGTCCCGGCCGGCTTCAGGGGGCACAATATCCGGAGGAGCCGACTGTCATGAAGCTGGAGACCCTCGCCGTCCATGGTGGCTATACGCCAGAGCCTACCACCAAGGCCGTGGCCGTGCCTCTCTATCAGACCACGTCCTACGCCTTCGACAGCACCCAGCACGGCGCGGACCTGTTCGACCTGAAGGTCCCCGGCAACATCTACACCCGCATCATGAATCCCACCTCGGACGTGCTGGAGAAGCGGGTGGCGGCGATGGAGGGCGGCGTGGGCGCGCTGGCGCTGGCCTCCGGCATGGCGGCCATCACCGACGCGATCCTCACCATTGCCGAGAACGGGGACAACATCGTCACCACCTCCCAGCTCTACGGCGGCACCTACAACCTCTTCGCCCATACCCTGCCGCAGCTGGGCATCGAGGCGCGCTTCGCCGACTACCGCGACCATGCCGGCATCGAGAAGCTGATCGACGGGAAAACCAAGGCGGTTTTCTGCGAGTCCATCGGCAATCCCTCCGGCAACGTGGTGGATTTCGGCCGCCTGGCCGAGATTGCCCATGCCCACGGGGTGCCGCTCATCGTGGACAACACGGTGCCTTCGCCCTACCTGTGCCGTCCCTTCGAGCACGGCGCCGACATCGTGGTGCATGCGCTCACCAAGTACATGGGCGGTCACGGCAACTCCATCGGCGGGATCATCGTCGACTCGGGCAACTTCCCCTGGGCCGATCACAAGGATCGCTTCCGGCGCCTGAACGAGCCCGATGTCTCCTACCACGGCGTGGTCTACACCGAGGCGCTCGGCCCCGCGGCCTTCATCGGCCGGGCCCGGGTGGTGCCGTTGCGCAACATGGGCGCGGCCATGTCGCCCTTCAACAGCTTCCTGATTCTGCAGGGGATCGAGACCCTGCACGTGCGCATGGACCGCATCTGCGAGAACAGCCTGGCGGTGGCCCGCTACCTGCAGGAGCACCCGAAGGTGGCGTGGGTCAACTACGCCGGACTGCCGGAGCATCCCGACCACGCCCTGGTGCAGAAATACATGGGCGGGCGGGCATCCAGCATCATCAATTTCGGCATCAAGGGCGGCCGCGACGCGGGCGCGGACTTCATCGACGCCCTCAACCTGGTGGTGCGGCTGGTGAACATCGGCGACGCGAAGTCGCTGGCCTGCCACCCGGCCACCACCACCCATCGCCAGCTCAATCCGGAGGAACTGGCCCGTGCCGGGGTGACCGAGGACATGGTGCGCCTGTCCATCGGCATCGAGCACATCGACGACATCATCAGGGATCTCGACCAGGCCCTGGCCGCGGCGGGTTGAGCGTCTGAATAGACAGGATTCACAGGATTGACCGGATGTTGGCCCCGGGGTTCTGGCAGCCTGCCGGACTTGAGGCTGATCCAGTGCGCCGGATGACCCCGCTTTTCCGGCGCATCGCCCGCTGTGGTAGGATCTCCGGGCCGTGCCCGCCGGGCGCGGTGACTACGTCTTCAGGGCGGGGTGGAAGTCCCCACCGGCGGTAGGGCCGCAATCCGCGGCCGAGCCCGCGAGCGCCCGTGTCAGCCATGACGCGGGGTCCAGCAGATCCGGTGAGATGCCGGAGCCGACGGTTACAGTCCGGATGGAAGAAGACGCTGAACCCGGTGGCGGCCCGTCCGCTGCCGGACGGGCCGTTGCGCCCGTTTGTCCTGCGTGCCCTGAAACGTTTCTCGCAAACAGTCGACTGCAAGGAGCGTTTCATGATCCCCATGTCACATGCCGCGGCGCAGCCGCGGTCCCCGGATGCAACCCCTTTCGCGGCGGTGGAGTCCGCCCTGCAGGCCCTGCGCGAAGGCCGCGCGGTGGTGCTGCTGGACGATCACGACCGCGAGAACGAAGCGGATCTGATTTTCGCCGCGGAAATGCTGACCGAGTCGGCCATGGCCCTGCTCATCCGGGAGTGCAGCGGCATCGTCTGCCTCTGCCTGGAGGAGCGACAGGTCCGCCGGCTGGGCCTGCCGCCCATGGTGGAGAGCAACCAGAGCCGCTATGGAACCGCCTTCACCGTCTCCATCGAGGCGCGGGAAGGGGTGACCACGGGCGTCTCCGCCCGCGATCGCCTCGCCACCATCCGCGCGGCCATCCACGAGGCCAGCGGGCCGGAGGATCTGGCCAAGCCGGGCCACGTCTTCCCGCTGCGCGCCCACCCGCGGGGTGTGCTGGGGCGGCGCGGCCACACCGAAGGCGCGGTGGACCTGGCGCGACTGGCCGGCCTCCGGCCCGCCGGCGTGCTCTGCGAGCTCATGAATGCCGACGGCACCATGATGCGCGGTCCGGCCATCGAGCGCTTCGCCGGCGAGCATGGATTCCCCCTGCTCACCATCCAGGAACTGGTGGCGTACCGGCAGGAGACGGGGTTGTAGCGGAGTCCGTCAATCAATCGCTGCGTGGAGAGCGAGCGGCGGGGGATCTCCCCCGCCGCTCCTTCCGGGAGAGAGCTCGGGCAGCAGGGGTGCCGCAGTCCAGGCGGGCCTGGAACCGCCTTCAACGGGCAATCGCCATCCTGCCAATCCTGAAAAATCCTGTAAATCCTGTCTATTAATCTTCTTCTCTGTCGTTATCTATCTCCCCGCGTTCTGCACCGTGGCGCGCCAGGCGGCGAGGGCCTCCTCGCGGCTGGCGCGTAAATCGACGATGGGGGCGGGGTAGTCGCGGCCGATGACCACCCCATGCTCCCGCAGCACCGCCCCGGGGGCGGTCCAGGGGGCGTGCAGCCAGCGATTGGGCAGGGCCGCTAGCTCCGGCACCCAGTGGCGGATGTAGGCGCCCTCGGGGTCGAAACGCTCCGACTGCCGCACCGGATTGATGACCCTGAAGAAGGGGGCGGCGTCGGCGCCGCAGCCGGCGGTCCACTGCCAGCCCAGGGTGTTGTTGGCCAGGTCCGCGTCCACCAGGGTGTCCCAGAACCAGCGCGCCCCTTCCAGCCAGTGGATGCGCAGGTTCTTGGTCAGCAGCGAGGCGGCCACCATCCGCACCCGGTTGTGCATCCAGCCGCTGGTCCACAGTTCGCGCATCCCCGCGTCCACCAGCGGGAAGCCGGTCCGCCCGCGTTGCCAGGCGTCCAGCGCCGGACCGGTCTCCCGCCAGGGGAACCGGTCATAGCGACGATCCAGCGGACTGTCGCCGGTCTCGGGGAAGTGGTGCAGCAGGTGCAGGGCGAATTCCCGCCAGCCGAGCTGGCGGAGCAGGGCCTGCGCGCCGGGGGCGGCCGCCGGCGCCTCCGCCCGGAGCGCCTCCAGTCCCGCGGCGACCTGGCGCGGACTCACTTCGCCGAAGTGCAGGTGGGGCGAGAGGCGCGAGGTGCCGTTCCGGTCGGGCCGGTCGCGCAGCCTGGCATAGGCGGGTGCCACCTCCGCCAGGGTTTCCCCCAGGCATGTCCGGGCGCCGGCCTCGCCGGGCCGCCAGGCGGCCCGCAGGCCGCTGTCCCAGGCGGTGGCAGGCCGCAGCGCCAGGGCCTCCAGCGGCAGGGTCGCGGGATTGCCGGGGAGGGGCGGGAGGATCGGCGGGGCCGGCAGGGGCTCCAGGTCCGGGCCGCTGGTCAGGGCGGCCTTCCAGAAGGGAGTGAAGACACGGAACGGGGCCCCCGCGCGGGTACGCACGGCATCGGGTGCGAACAGGCGGTCGGCCGGGTACTCGCGTACCTCGATGCCCTCGCCCTGCAGGGCGTGCCGTACCCGGCTGTCGCGCACGCCGAGGGCGGGCTCCAGGGCGCGGTTCCAGTACACGGCCCGGGCGCCGCTTCCACGGGCCAGCGCCAGGAGCGCTTCCAGGCTCTCGCCGCTGCGCAGGATGAGTCCGGAACCGCATTCCTGCAGTGCGCCGGCGAGCGCGCCAAGGCTGTGGTGGAGCCACCAGCGGCCGGCGGCGCCCGTAGTCCAGTCCCCTTCCTCTTCCGGGGCGTGGATGTAGACCGGCAGCACGGGGGCCCCGGTGGCCGCGGCGTGGAACAGCGCCGGGTTGTCCGCCAGGCGCAGGTCCCGTCGCAACCAGACGATGACGGCGTCCGTGGGCATTCAGCCGTCCTGGCGCAGATCGCTGTCCAGGCGGGCCAGCGCCGGCCCGATATCGATGCCCAGCGGCGTCACGCCGGCGCGGGTGAGGGCGTCCCGATGGCGAATGGAGGCCCGTCCGCCCATGTAGACGGGCAGGGCGGCGCTGCGGGCCATGCGTTGCAGCTCCCGGGACAGGGTCTCGGCGGCGGGCTGGTAGGAACTCGACAGGATGATGGCGTCGGCATTGGCCCGGCGGGCCGCGAGGGGCAGTTCATCGAGGGGCATGTTCGCCCCCAGGAGAACCGGCTGGTAGCCGTGGTTCGCCGCCGCCAGGCAGAACAGCAGCAGCCCCACCTCGTGCTGTTCGCCGGGCAGGCAGGCGGCAATGAGTCGCGGGCCCTCGCCCCGGCGGAACTGGTGGTGGAAGCGCGCCCCGATCTTGTTGCGCAGGTAGCTGCCGAAGAAGTGTTCCTCGGCGACGGTGCCGCTGCGGTTGGCCCAGCGTTCGCCCAGGGTTTCCAGCAGCGGCAGCAGCAGCCGCCGGGTCACCATCTCCTCGGGGTAGAGGGAAAGCGCCTCGCTGTAGGCCTGTTCGAGGGCCTGTTCGTCGAAGCGAACGACCGCCTGCAGTATCCGTTGCCGATACTTCTCCCACGGGTCGCCCGCCTCTGCCTGCGGCGCCGGCTCCGGCCGCTCCACCAGCTGCCGTGCCTGGCTGATGGATATGCCCTGGTCCAGCAATTCCAGCACCCGCTGGATGCGCTGGATGTCCTCCTGGCTGTAGAGGCGGTGGCCCTTGGGTGTGCGGTGCGGCCGGATCAGGCCATAGCGCCGTTCCCAGGCGCGGAGGGTGACGGGATTCACCCCCGTGATGCTGGAGACGGTCCGGATCGGGAACAGTCCCTCGGTGGATTCCTCGGTGTCCTGGGGCGCGGGTGCGTTGCTCATGGCTCTCTGTCTCTGACCACTCATGGTTTCAAATTGTACATATATTGTACATCAATGCCAGAAGTATCATGACGCGCTCCTGGCCGGGTCTGGTGAGGTCTGTATTGTATCGTAAATGCATAGATATTAATCGTTTTTGACCGTTGGCACCCACTGGGGGCGTGCGGTGTCGACTGAGTCTGTCATCAGGCTCATTGATTATGAAAAATCATATATAACAATTAATTGTAAATTTCACCTGTCTTTCGGATGGCGTGGGTATGCAGCAGTTTGTGCGGCCATCAAAGGGCGTTGACATTTTGTCGTACAAGTATTGACAAGAAATGTATCGATGTTGTACAAGATTCCTCAACGAGGTGGACATGCCCGTGGCCGTCTCGCCCGGACCGTACGGGAGTACGGTTGGATTGCCGTAATACCGACCTGGAGGATGACATCATGAAACGTCTTGCAGAAAAGATCGCCCTGCTCGCTGCCGCCTTCACCTGCGTCGTGGTGCTCACCGCGACAACCGCAAACGCCGGTGGATACCGTGCTGAGACGCGGGACATCGTGGATGTGGCCGCCGGCGCCGGCAGTTTCAACACCCTGATAGCGGCGGTACAGGCCGCCGGGCTGGAGGAGACGCTGCGCGGCGAGGGGCCGTTCACCGTGTTCGCGCCTACCGATGAGGCCTTTGCCGCCATTCCCGAAGCGGACCTGCAGGCGCTGCTCGCTGATAGGGAAAAACTGCGGGCCGTCCTCACCTACCACGTGGTCCCCGGCCGGATGATGGCCGCAGAGGTGATGGGGAGCCGCGAACTCGGCACCGCCCAGGGGCAGGCGCTGGGCGTGATGGCGGGCGATGACGGGGTCATGATCGACGACGCCCGGGTGGTCCAGGCCGACATCTTGGCCAGCAACGGCGTCATCCACGTCATCGACAAGGTGGTGCTGCCCGACTGAAAGCGCGCCGGCCGGGTAGCCGGCGTATCTCCACAGACCGTCCACCCCCTCGCCCGCATCGTCAAGTTTGATGCGGGCTTTTTTTTGTATTCTGTGGCGGATTCGGACAGGCTGGTGCCCGGCGGAGTGGCGGTCATTCGGCATTGGCACATTCCGCGCGCACTGAACATATGACGCACCGGACAAGTGGAATGGCTCAAATGGGATTGATCGGCATGGCCGCAGTGGCCAGGGGACGGTGCGGAACGGGGAACGGAGCATGGAAACTGCGGTGGACAGTCATGCCCTGCACCGGCGCGGACTGCTGGTGGTCGGGGTGGGGGTGCTGGTGATCAGCTTCGACGCCCTGCTCATCCGCCTGGCCGCGGCCGGGGCCTGGGAGGTGGCGTTCTGGCGCGGGGCCCTGATGGCGCTGTCCCTGGGACTGATCTGGGGATTGCTCGGCAAGCGGCGCAGGGGCGCGGGGCGGTTGCTGCGCGGCCCGGCGCTGGCCGCGGTGATGCTTCTGGGCATCAATGGCTGCCTGTTCGTGCTGGCCATCATGCATACCACGGTGGCCAATACGGTGGTGATCCTCTCCACCGCGCCCCTGTTCGCGGCGCTGTTCACCCGCCTGTTCCTGGGTGAGCCGGTGGTGGGGCGGACCTGGGGCGCCATCGTGATCTGCATGACCGGCACCGTGGCGGTCTTTGCCGGTTCGCTGCGGGGGGGAGGGCTGGAGGGCGACCTGGCCGCCCTGGCGGCGGCGCTCAATTTCGGCGCCATCCTGGTCCTGCTGCGGCGTCATCCGGGGCTGCCGCGCATTCCCCTGGTGGGGGCGAGCGGACTGGTCATGGCCGTTGTGTCCCTGCCGTTCGCGGCCCCCCTGGAGCTGGGGGCGGGGAGCTATGCCGTGCTGGCGCTGATGGGGTTGGTGCAGATGCCGCTGGCCCTGGTGCTGATCACCCGGGGAACCGACTACCTTCCGGCTCCGGAAGTGGGCCTGATGATACTGGTGGAGACGCTGCTGGGACCGCTCTGGGTCTGGCTGGGTGTCGGAGAGCGGCCGGCGCTGATCACCCTCGTCGGTGGCCTGCTCATCGTCTCGACCCTGGCGGTCCACGGATGGCTGGGTCTGCGGGCGGATCATGCCGGAAACCGCTGAGGCGCGGTTCCGGTCAGGACCCCAGCAGTGCCACCAGCCAGCTGTCCCTGCCGGTCTCCTCGGTTGCCGGGCGCTGTTCGCGCCAGACCAGCAGGTCGTAGTAGCCGCGGATGTTCTCCACGTACCGCACCGGCTCCTGTCCGCGGGCAAAGCCGTAGCGGGTCTGCTTGTACCAGCTCTCCTTCGACAACAGCGGCAGGTTGCTCTTGACGTCCATCCAGCGGTCGGGGTCGCCGCCCCGTTTCTGGGTCAGCCGGCGGGCGTCCTCGAGGTGGCCGTAGCCGATGTTGTAGGCCGCCAGCGCCATCCAGGTCCGGTCGGGCTCCGGTATGCGCTCGGGAATCTTCTCGCGCACCATGCGGATATAGAGCGCGCCGCCGCGGATGCTGCTCTCCGGATCGGTGCGATCATCGATGCCCAGCTGCTTTGCCGTCCCCCGGGTCAGCATCATGATGCCGCGCACGCCGGTCGGGGAGACGGCATCCGGATCCCAATGGGATTCCTGGTAGCCCATGGCCGCCAGCAGGCGCCAGTCGATACCGGTCTCCTCGGCGGCCTGTTCGAACAGGCCGCGGTAGGCATCGAGACGCTCCTCCAGGCGGCTGACGAAAACCTGGGTCTCGAACGGGTCGAGTTGCTCCAGGTGGCCGTAGTAGCGATCCTCGAGCTGGGCCAGCCGGCCGTTGTCCCGCACTCCGCCGAAGTAGGCTTCGGCCGCTTCCAGGAGGCTGTCTTCCTCGCCTGGCGCGAAGGCCCAGGCCTTGTTTCTCGGCTGGTCGAGGACCGGACCCGCGCGCAGCTCGGGATAGAAGCGCAGGGCCTGGGCCAGCAGCCGTGAATCGATGACGGCATAGTCGAGATTGCCGTTGCCGACCTGATCCAGCAGCGCCAGGTGATCGGTTCCCGGGTAGGCGACCCAGCTGATCTGCGGGTTGACCAGCCTCAGGCTCTCCAGCAGCTCTTCATGGCTGCTGCCGCTGAGCACGCCGATGCGGGCGCCGTCCCGGAGACCTTCGAGTTTCGGGGTGGGTTCCGTGGCGCCGTTGCGGTAAACGACCTGCGAGGAGAGCTCCTGGTAGACCGGGCCGAAGCGCAACTGCTCCTTGCGGTTGGGCGTCTCGATGAGGCCGGCCACCAGGTCGGCCTCGCCCCGGCGCAGCAGGGGCAGGATCTCCTCGTAGCTGGCGGGGGTGATGAAGCGCACCTCGACACCCAGCGCCTCGGCAAAGCCGCGCACCAGGTCCAGGTCCATGCCGGAGGGGCCGTCGTCACCGGTCTGGAAAGCGACGGGCGCGTTCTGCAGGGTGATGACCCGCAGCTCGCCACGGGCCGCCACGCGATCCAGCGCCGGCTGCGCATGGCTGCAATCAGCCAGCAGCAGCGGCAGCAGGACCATGGCGGTCAGCAGTCGTGCAATCCGTCGTGCGATGCCCATATTCGGAAGTGTCTGTTTTTGTTCACTATAAGATTAAACAGCCCGAATATTAGCATATACTTATCGATAAGATCCAGCCTAAAAAAGTCAATTACTCGACCCGGCCATCACTCGCCGTGGTAGAGATCCGGTGTCAGTCGTGGCGGCATCTGCAGGTGGAAGCCCTGGCCACGGAGATTGGCGAGGACCTGGTTCACGTCCTCGCGGGCCAGGCTCCGCTCCGGCGTAAGAGTGAGCTCCAGCACCAGCTCGAGCCGCCCCATGGCCTTGAGCAAGGCCTCCGGAACCGGGTCGAAAACGTCCTTGTCGGCGAGGTAGAGATACATCTCGTCCTTGCGGCTGGAACGGTATACCCAGCAGGTCAGTTCGTCGGTCATGTTGGTTGAATGCGTGAATGCGTGAATGCGTGAATGCGTGAATGCGTGAATGCGTGAATGCGTGAATGCGTGAATGCGTGAGTGCGTGAGTGCGTGAACCGTCGATATACTGGCAACTGGCAACTGGCAACTAGCCCAGGCGACAATCCCCTTACCCCTTACCCCTTACCCCCTATCCCTTCCCGGTTCTCCGCCAGCCACGCCTGCCATTGGGCGAACAGGGCGGGGGAGCAGGCGGAGACCACGGAGCGGGGCTCGAGCGCGGGCCGGAACAGGGGTTCGCCGGCGAGGGTGGCGCATTGGCCCCCAGCCTCGATGAGAATCAGGCTGCCGGCGGCGTAGTCCCACAGCTTCTGGCCGCCGTGGAGGTGGACATGGCCGCGGCCGGTGGCCAGCCAGGCCCACTCCAGGGCGCAGGATCCGAAGTTGCGCTGGGAGGCGTAGGGCGGACGGGCGGCCAGGACTGCCGCGAGTTCCGGCCGCAGGCGCTTGAAGTCCACCACGCCGATGGAGCCCTTCAGCGGGCGTCCATCATCGCTGTTGCGGCAGGGCCGGCCGTCGTGGCGGGCACCGGCGCCGCGGACGGCGCTGAAGCACTCGTCCCGCACCGGGTCGAAGATGATACCCAATACGGGAGCGCCGTCCACCAGCAGGGCCAGGGATACGGCGAAGCAGGGAATTCCGGCGGCGAAGTTGCTCGTCCCGTCCAGCGGGTCCAGGCACCAGAGCGGTTGTTCCGGGCGGGAGAGCAGCGCCTGCTGCCGGGCGGCGGTCATCTCCTCGCTGAGAAAGGCGATATCCGGCCAGCGTGCCTGCAGTTCCCGCTGCAGGCGCTGGTCCATGGCCAGGTCCGCCTCGGTGAGGAGGCTGCCGTCGGCCTTGCGATCGGCGCTCACGCGCCGGAACCGGGGCATGATCTCCCCGGCGGCGGCCTGGCGCACCAGCGTTTCCAGTTCTCCGATGTCCGGCAGTGTCATGGCGGCTCCCGTGACGCATTCCAGGGGACAGGCATTCTAGCAGCCTCGAGGCCGGCCGGCTGCCGGCCGGAACCGCACACCGGGCGGCTCCCTGTGCCAGAATCGGTCCATGTCCGTCACGATGTCCCTGTCCCGCGCCCTGGATGAACGGCTGCCGGAGTTGCTCCGGGCGCATCCGCACGGGCTGTCCGAACACGCCCTGCTGCGGGCGTTGCGTGCGTCCGGATGCGGCCATCTGCCGCCGGGACCGCTGGCTGATCCCCTGGCGCTGTTCCGGGTGCACTTCCTGCTCTTCAACGCCCTCTACCGGCTGCGCGCGCGGCTGTGGCGGGCGGGTTCGGCTCACCTGTCCATCGAACCGCTGTGCATCCGCCTGGAGGACTACCGGCCCGGCGCGCCCGCGCTGACGGCCGCCGACAGCCTGGCGGAGTTCTACCTGGAGCCGGACAACCTCGAGCGCGCCACCCGCGCGGGCGTGGCGCAACTGCTGGCCCGGAGCCGCCGGCGGCTGCTCGCCGGCGGTGAGCGGACCGCGGCCCTGGCGGTGCTCGGCCTGGCCGAGCCGACGGACTGGCCGGCCATCCGGCGCCGCTACCGGGAACTGGCCGGGCGGCACCACCCCGATCGGGGCGGGGAGGCCGGACGTCTGCAGGAGATCCATGCCGCCCTGCGCATCCTCGGGCGCTGCTACGGCGGGAGATGAAGGCCATGCCGCTACCCGGCCACGCTTGCGGAGAGCCGGCCGGCGGCACTCTGAGGCATAATGCGCTCCCCATCACGGGAACTGGACGAATGGAACGAGGAACGGTGGAACCATGGCGCTGATTCAGTTGCGCGGCGTGACCCTGGGCTACGGCGGCCCGCCCCTGCTGGAGGGCGTCGAGCTGGCCATCGACCCGGGCGAGCGGGTCTGCCTGGTGGGCCGCAACGGCAGCGGCAAGACCACGCTGCTGCGGGTGCTGGCGGGGGAGCTGGAGCCGGACGCCGGCGAGATGGTGCGGCGCCAGGGGCTGCGCGTCGCGCGGCTGGGCCAGGATGTGCCGGAGGCGGTCGAGGGCACGGTCTTCGACGTGGTGGCGGCGGGTCTCGGGGGGCTGGGAGAGCTGGTGCAGCGCTACCACCGCCTCAGCCATCGCCTGGCCGAGGAGGGCGGCGAGGCGCTGCTCGAAACCCTCGCCCGCGTCCAGCACGACCTCGAGGCCGCCGGCGGCTGGACTCTCACCCAGCGGGTGGAGACAGTCCTGTCGCGGCTGGCGCTGGACGCGGAGGCCGACTTCCCCGGCCTCTCCGGCGGGCTGAAGCGCCGGGTGATGCTGGCCCGCGCGCTGGTCTCGGAGCCCGATCTGCTGCTGCTCGACGAGCCCACCAACCACCTGGATATCGACGCCATCGCCTGGCTGGAGGAGTTCCTGCTCGGCTTCTCCGGCACCCTGCTGTTCATCACCCACGATCGGGCCTTCCTGGGGCGGCTCGCGACCCGCATCGTGGAACTGGACCGCGGCCGGATCACCAGCTGGCCGGGCAGCTTCGATGCCTATCAGCGCGGCAAGCAGGCGGCGCTGGATGCCGAGGCCCAGGAGCAGGCCCGGTTCGACAAGCGGCTGGCCCAGGAGGAGGCCTGGATCCGGCAGGGCATCAAGGCCCGCCGCACCCGCAACGAGGGGCGGGTGCGGGCCCTGGAGCAGATGCGGCGCGAGCGTCTCGCCCGGCGCGAGCAGCAGGGCCGGGTCCGGCTGCAGGTCCAGGATGGGGAGCGCTCCGGGCGGCTGGTAGTGGAGGCCGAGGCGGTGGAGTTCGGCTACGACGAGCGCCCGATCATCCGCGAGCTGACCACCACCATCCTGCGCGGCGACAAGGTGGGCATCATCGGCCCCAACGGCGCCGGCAAGACCACGCTGCTGCGGCTGCTGCTGGGGGACCTGGCGCCGCGCGGCGGCCGCATCCGCCATGGCACCAGGCTGGAGGTGGCCTACTTCGACCAGCTCCGGGCGCGGCTCGACGGCGAGCGCACGGTGATGGACAACCTCGAGCACGGCAGCGACCAGGTGACCGTCAACGGCCAGGCCCGCCACGTGCTCAGCTACCTGCAGGAGTTCCTGTTCACGCCCGATCGGGCCCGCACGCCGGTCAAGGCGCTCTCCGGCGGGGAGCGCAGCCGGCTGCTGCTGGCGCGGCTGTTCCTGCGCCCCGCCAACCTGCTGGTGCTGGACGAGCCCACCAACGATCTCGACATGGAGACCCTGGAGCTGCTGGAGTCCCGGCTGGTGGAGTATCCCGGTACCGTGCTGCTGGTGAGCCATGACCGGGCCTTTCTCGACCACGTGGTGACCAGCACCCTGGTGCTGGAGGGGCAGGGTCGCGTGGGCGAGTACGTCGGCGGCTACAGCGACTGGCTGCGCCAGCGTCCGGCCCCGGCGGTGGCCGCGCCGGTCCCGGCCCCAGCGCCGGCCCCGGCGCGCGAGAAACCCCGCGGCCGTCCGGCCAAGCTCAGCTACCGGGACCAGCGGGAGCTGGAGGCCCTGCCCGGGCATATCGAGGCGCTGGAGCGCGAGCAGGCGGAGCTGCTGGAGCGGCTCTCCGATCCCGGCTTCTACCAGGGGCCCGCGGAGGATATCGCCGCCGCCACCGCCCGCCTGGAGGTCCTGGAGGCGGAGCTGACCGACGCCTACGGCCGCTGGGAGGCGCTCGAGGCCGCCACCGGCGCCGGCTGATTCCCCCGCGGGGCCGGGTCGGGTCACGGGGCTGTCATCGGCCGTTAAGGTTCGTTTCAGCTGGGTCGCGCTAAGGTCGTGCCACCGGTCGTACCGGGGCGATGCCGCGCTGTTGGGCGGGCCCCGACCGGTTCCACAAGGATGCAGCCGCCGGACAGGAGGTCCACTCCCGCCGTTTGCCCGTTGCCGGTCATCTCCGGCATCCACCTGACTGAATCCCTGCCGGGCGTCTGCACTGGATGGCATGACACGATATGACCAAGGAGCAAGGAAGATGAAGGTTACCCTCACAACCCTGGCCGTGGCGCTCGCCCTGGCCGGCGGCCCCGCCATGGCCGCCCAGTGGCAGGCGCTGCCGGACACCGCGCCGGCCCCCGCCGACAATCCCACCACCGCCGAGAAGGTGGAACTCGGGAAGATGCTCTACTTCGACCCCCGCGTCTCCTCCACCGGCACCGTCTCCTGCTTCTCCTGCCACAACGTGATGGAGGGCGGCGACGACCACCGGCCCACCTCCGTCGGCGTGCATGGACAGCTGGGCGGACGCAACGCGCCGACCGTCTGGAACAGCGCCTTCCACTCCGCCCAGTTCTGGGACGGCCGCGCCGCGACCCTGGAGGACCAGGCCAAGGGTCCGGTGACCAACCCCGTCGAGATGGGTATGAGCGACCTGGACGCCGCGGTGAGCCGGCTTACCCGGATCAAGGGCTACAAGCCCTTCTTCGACGCCGCCTTCGGCCCGGGCGACAACATCAACGCCGACAACATGGCCAAGGCCATCGCCGCCTACGAGCGCACCCAGATCACCCCCGACAGCCCCTATGACCGCTACGTGAAGGGCGACCGGCAGGCACTCAGCGCCCAGCAGGTGCGGGGCATGGAGACCTTCGACAGGATCGGCTGCACCAGCTGCCATTCCGGCGCCAACTTCGACGGCCCGGCACTTCCCGCCGGGCAGCCGTTCCTGATGAAGTTCCCCACCTTCCCCGGCAGCAGCTACGACGCCGAGTACAAGCTCACGGAAGACCCGGGGCGCTACGCCAGCACCGGGAACGATGCCGACAGGCACATGTGGCGGGTGCCCACGCTGCGCAACCTCACCTACACGGCGCCGTACTTCCACAACGGTTCGGTGAAGAGCCTGCCCGAGGCGGTCAAGGTGATGGCCAAGACCCAGCTGAACAAGGATCTCGGCGACGCCGACACGGCGGACATCGTGGCCTTCCTGGAGGGGCTCACCGGCAAGTTCCCGGACCAGACCATGCCGCACCTGCCGCCCACGCCGGGAGACCTGCTGGAGTAACCGGGCAGGTGGTTTTCGCACTGGCATGAAAAAGGCCGGCCGGGGTCACCCCCGGCCGGCCTTTTTGCGCGAGTGCGCCGCGGCCGCCTACAGGGCGTCGGCGTTCTCGGCCAGGTAGTCGGCCACGCCGTCGGGGGTGGCCGTCATGCCCTTGGAGCCCTTCTGCCAGCCGGCGGGGCAGACCTCGCCGTGCTCCTCGACGAACTGCAGGGCGTCGACCATGCGCAGCATCTCGTCCACGTTGCGGCCGAGCGGCAGATCGTTCACCACCTGGTGGCGCACCATGCCCTCCTTGTCGATGAGGAAGGAGCCGCGGAAGGCCACCGCGCCGTCGGGGGTCTCCACGTCGAAGGCCTTGCAGATGCCGTGGGTCATGTCGGCCACCAGGGTGTAGCCCACCGGGCCGATGCCGCCCTGGTTCACCGGGGTGTTGCGCCAGGCGTTGTGGGTGAAGTGGGAGTCGATGGAGACGCCGATCACCTCCACGTTGCGATCCTTGAACTCCTGCAGCCGGTGATCGAAGGCGATGAGCTCCGACGGGCACACGAAGGTGAAGTCCAGGGGATAGAAGAAGACCACGGCGTACTTGCCCTTGGTGGCTTCGGCGAAGTTGTACTTGTCCACGATGCTGCCGTCACCGAGGACGGCGGGGGCGGTGAAATCAGGGGCCTGGCGGCCGACGAGAACTCCCACGTTGATAACCTCCGTTGCATTCGTTGCGGGTGGAACCGGGATTTCCCGGCAATTCCCCGCGGATTCCGTCGGGTGTTGCCGGAAATGTCATTTAGACAGAGTCCAGATTCGGGCGGCATCCTACCCGGTCTCCCATACCGGATCAATGCACTGCACCAAATTGGGGTATATCCTCCCCGTTCGAGGGCGGCCCGGCCCGGTTGCGGTTACAATGCGCCCCTTCCACGTTCCCATCACCCGGCCCGACCCATGCATACTGCTGACCTGGAACTGTTCGCCACCGTGCCCCGGGGCCTGGAGCCCCTGCTGGCGGAGGAACTGCGCGGGCTGGGTGCCGAGGCGGTGCAGCCGGGGCACGCCGGGGTGGGCTTCCGTGGCGGGATCGAACTGGCCTACCGGGTGTGCCTGTGGTCGCGCCTGGCAAGCCGGGTGCTGCTCCTGCTGGGGGCGTTCCCGGCCCCGGACCCCGACCGCCTCTACGCCGGGGTGCGGAAGATCGACTGGTCGGCCCACCTGGATCCGGAGGGGACCCTGGCGGTGGATTTCACCACCGCCGCATCCGCCATCTCCCACAGCCACTTCGCCGCGCTGAAGGTCAAGGACGCCATCGTGGACCAGTTCCGGGCGGTCGCCGGGGTGCGCCCGTCGGTGGATATCGCGCACCCGGATGTGCGCATCAACGGCTACCTGTTCCGTGATCGCCTGCGGCTCAGCCTCGATCTCTCCGGCGAGAGCCTGCATCGGCGCGGCTACCGGGTCAGCGGCCTGCAGGCGCCCCTGAAGGAGAACCTGGCCGCGGCGCTGCTGCTGCTGGCCGGCTGGCCGGAACGGGCCGCGGCGGGGGCGTCCTTTTTCGATCCCATGTGCGGCTCCGGGACCCTGCCCATCGAGGCGGCCCTGATGGCGGCCGACTGCGCCCCGGGCCTCACCCGCGGCTACTTCGGCTTCCTCGGCTGGCGCGGCCATGCGGCCGCGGCCTGGGAGTCGCTGCGGGCGGAGGCGGAAGCGCGCCGCGACGCCGGGCTGGAGCGCCTGCCCTCCATCACCGGCGCCGATGCCGATCCCGCCGCCGTGGCCCAGGCCCTGGAGAACGCCGCCGGCGCCGGCCTGGCCGGGCGCATCGAGTTCCTGCACCGGCCGCTGGCCCGGACCGAACCGCCGCCCGGCGACCCCGGCCTGGTGCTGGTGAACCCGCCCTACGGCGAGCGGCTCGGGGCGGAGGCGGGCCTGGCGCACCTCTACGGCGAGCTGGGGCGGGTGCTGAAGACCCGCTTCGGGGGCTGGCGCGCCGGTGTCTTCACCGGCAATCCCGCGCTGGTCCATCGCCTGCGCCTCGACCCCGAGTCCACCCGTGACCTGAACAACGGCGCCATACCCTGCCGGCTGTTCCTCTACCAGCTGCCGGAACCCGCCGCCGCCGCGCCGCCGCTCCCCCTGCCGCCGCCGGGCCCCCTCACGCCGGGAGCCGAGATGCTGGCCAACCGGCTGCGCAAGAACCTCCGCCACCTGGGGCGCTGGGCGCGGCGGGAAGGGGTGGACTGCTGGCGGCTCTACGACGCCGACCTGCCCGAATATGCCCTGGCCGTGGATCTCTACCACGGGGAGGAGGGGCGCTGGGTGGTGCTGCAGGAGTACGCGCCGCCGCGCACCGTGGACCCGGAGCGGGCGGAGGCGCGCCTGCGCGATGCCCTGGCGGTGATTCCCCAGGTGCTGGAGCTGCCCCCGGAGCGGCTGTTTCTCAAGCGGCGGCAGCGGCAGAAGGGGGCGGCCCAGTACGAGAAGCAGGCCGACAGCGGCGAGTTCATCGCCGTCCGGGAAGGACCCGCGCGGCTGCTGGTCAACTTCCGCGACTACCTCGATACCGGCCTGTTTCTCGATCACCGCATCACCCGGGCCCGGCTGCGGGAGCTGGCGGCCGGCCGCCGTTTCCTCAACCTGTTCGCCTATACGGGCGCGGCCACGGTTCATGCGGCGCTGGGCGGGGCCACGGCCACCACCACCGTCGATCTCTCCAACACCTACCTGGACTGGGCCCGGCGCAACCTGGAACTGAACGGCTTCACGGGCGGCGGGCACGAGTTCATCCAGGCCGACTGCCTGGAATGGCTGGCGCGGGAGGCGGGCTATCCGCCGGGACGGCGGCGCCGCTACGGGCTCATCTTCCTCGATCCGCCCACCTTCTCCACCTCCAAGCGCATGGAGGGAACCTTCGACGTGCAGCGCGACCATGTCGGCCTCATCCGCCAGGCGGCGGCGCTGCTGGAGCCCGACGGCGTGCTGATCTTCTCCAACAACTTCCGCCGCTTCCGTCTCGACGAGCCGGCGCTGGCGGGTCTGGCGGCGACCGATATCAGCGCCGCCACCATCCCCGAGGACTTCGCCCGCAACCCCCGCATCCACTGCTGCTGGGAGATACGGCGCGAGTCGGTGACCAGTGACCAGTGACCAGTGACCAGTGACCCGCGCGCCCACGCACCCACGCACCCACGCACCCACGCACCCACGCACCCACGCACTCACGCATTCACGCATTCACGCATTCACGCATTCACGCATTCACGCAAACCCATGGAAAACCGAATCGTCGACATCGAGTCCCGCCTGGCGTTCCAGGAGGACACCCTGGACCAGCTCAATGCCGTGGTCGCGGAGCAGGAGCAGCGTATCGGCCATCTTGAGCGGCAGCTGCAGGAGGCCCTGCGGCTGCTGCGGGCCCTGACCCCGCCGGAGGTGGCGAGCCAGGCCGAGGAGACGCCGCCGCCCCACTACTGACCCGCGGTTCCCGCCATCCTGCCGGCGCGGACGAAAGGGTGCCCGCGCGACAACCGGCGGCCGGGGGGAATCCGGGTCAAGGGGCATCCGTGGCGGCACAGGCCGCCCGCAGGCAGTCCGCCAGCTCCAGGGTGGCCGGGCCCGGCCGGTCGGGGTGGCCGGGAATCAGGTAGAGGGGGCTCCTGTAGACCGCGCCCTGGCGCAGGGGCAGGGGCAGCAGGTCGCCGCCGCCCAGCAGGGCTGCCACCTGGTGCCGGGGCAGCCAGCCGAACCCCAGCCCGTTGCGCACGGCGCTGAGGGCCGTGTCGAAGTGGGTCACCGTCCAGCGGAGCTCCGGCCCCAGCCAGCCGACGTCGCGGGGTTGGCGCTGGCCGGAGTCGCGGATCACCACCTGGAGCTCGCGCTTGAGGTCCGTCTGGGTCAGGGGGCGACCGAGAAGGTGCAGGGGGTGATCGGGGTGGGCCACGGCCACGAACTCGATCTCCAGCAGGGTATCCCCCAGGAATCCCGGCGGCACCCTCGAGCCGATCGCCAGGTCGGCCAGGCCCTCCTGCAGCGCCTCGTCGGCGCCGGACAGGATCACCTCCTCCAGCCGGACATGACTGCCGCGGCTGCGCGGCGCGAAGGCCCGCAGTCCACGCATCAGCACATCGCCGGGAAAGGCGGCATCCACCACCAGGCGGATCTCGGGCTCCCAGCCCGCCTCGACGTTGTGGGCCAGCTGCTCCAGGCGCGCGGCCTCGTCCACCAGTGCCCGGGCCCGTTCCAGCAGCAGGGTGCCGGCCGGGGTGATCCGCGACCGGCGTCCCTCCGTCACCAGCAGCTGCATCCCCAGCTGTTCCTGCAGCTTGGCGACGGTGTAGCTGATGGAGGACTGGCTGCGGTGCAGCCGCTCGGCGGCCTGGGCGAATCCTCCGTGATCGACGACGGCGGCGAGGGTCCGCCACTGGTCCAGGGTGACTTTGGGTGATGGCATGGCTTACATATCTAAAAACTAGATTATAAATCACAAAAATATGCGCTTTTATATCGAAAAAATATAGTCAGAATAGCTTCTGTCCCACTTTTTCCGACTTCGTGAATCAACATTAGGACAGGAGGTGTTCCATGACCAAGGTCGCAGTGGTGTATCACAGTGGTTACGGCCATACCGCCCGCCAGGCGCGGTCCGTCGTGGCGGGCGCCGCGGGTGTCCCGGGTGTGGAGGCGGTGCCGGTGCCGGTGGAAGAGGCGGAAGCCCGCTGGGGGGAGCTGGAGGCCGCCGATGCCATCATCTTCGGCTCGCCCACCTACATGGGCTCCGTTTCCGCCCCCTTCAAGCAGTTCATGGACCAGAGCTCGAAGACCTGGTCACGGCAGGGCTGGAAGGACAAGCTGGCCGCCGGTTTCACCAACTCCGCCTCCTGGTCGGGAGACAAGCTCAACACCCTGATCCAGATGGCGGTGTTCGCCGGCCAGCACGGCATGATCTGGGTTCCCCTCGGCCTGCCGCCCGGCAACAACACCAGTACCGCCCGGTCCACCGATCTCAACCGCGTCGGGAGCTACCTGGGGGCCATGGCCCAGTCCAACGCCGACCAGGATGCCGATGCCGTTCCGCCCCCGGCCGACCTGGAGACGGCCCGGGAGCTCGGTCGCCGGGTGGGTGAAATGGCGGTGACCTTCGCCCGCGGCCGCAACGCCCTAGCGGCCTGAGTCCCACAGCCCCCCGGAGAGGGGATGCCAGACAGGAGAATGACCATGAAAGACCTCACCACCCTCGCCGGCCGCGTGCTGCTGGCCCATATCTTCCTGCTTGCCGGGATTACCAAGATCACCGGATATGCCGGCACCCAGGGCTACATGGAGGCCATGGGCGTGCCGGGCATCCTGCTGCCACTGGTGATCCTGCTGGAAGTGGGCGGCGGGCTGGCCCTCATCCTCGGCTGGCAGGCGCGCTGGGCCGCACTGACCCTGGCCCTGTTCAGCCTCGCCGCGGCCGCCATTTTCCACACCAACTTCGCCGACCAGATGCAGGGCATCATGTTCATGAAGAACCTGGCCATTGCCGGCGGCCTGCTGCTGGTGAGCGCCCACGGCCCCGGAGCCTGGAGCCTTGATGCCCGCGCCGGCCGGGCGGGTTGATTGTCTGCGACCACCCGTGCCGTTCACCGAACCGACGGAGTAGCTGATGAGCCTGCTGGTTGACGGAAAGATGCAAGCCGACTGGCTGGATGCCGAGCGGGAAGCGGGTGAGTTCGTGCGCCAGGAGTCGCGCTTCCGCAACTGGGTGACCCGGGACGGGTCACCCGGCCCCTCGGGGCAGGGCGGGTTCAGGGCCGAGCCCGGCCGCTATCACCTGTACGTGTCGCTGGCCTGTCCCTGGGCCCACCGTACCCTCATCTTCCGCCGCCTCAAGGGGTTGGAGAAGGCGGTGGGCGTCTCGGTGGTGCATCCCTGGATGGGGCCCGAGGGCTGGGCCTTCAGCGCCTATCCCGGCGCCACGCCGGATGCGATCAATGGCACGGGTCACCTGCACGAGATCTATACCCGGGCCGATCCGGGCTACAGCGGGATCGTCACCGTGCCCGTATTGTGGGACACGCAGCGGGAGACCATCGTCAACAACGAGTCGTCCGAAATCATCCGCATGCTCAACGCCGCCTTCGACGCCTGCGGCGCCAGCGGGCCGGATTTCTATCCGGAGCCGCTGCGCCCGGCCATCGACGCGGTCAACGAGCGGGTCTACGCGGAGGTGAACAACGGCGTCTACCGGGCCGGTTTCGCCGCCACCCAGTCGGCCCATGAGCGGGCGGTGAAACGCCTGTTCGAGGCGCTCGACTGGCTGGAGGCGCGCCTCGCCCGCCAGCGCTACCTCGTGGGAGCGACGCTCACGGAGGCCGACTGGCGCCTGTTCACCACCCTGGTGCGTTTCGATGCGGTCTACCACACCCACTTCAAGTGCAATGTGCGCCGGCTGGTGGACTACCCGAACCTGTGGGACTGGACCCGCGAGTTGTACCAGGTGCCCGGAGTGGCGGAGACGGTGAACATGGATCACATCAAGCGCCACTATTACACCAGCCATCCGGAGCTCAATCCGCGCGGCCTGATCCCGGTGGGTCCGGAGCTCGATTTCACCGCTCCGGCGGGGCGCGGCTGAGCCGGGCGCCGACAGGCGCGGGAGGAGGCGGGAGGGACCTGTGCGGGGGAGGGGCCGGCGTGGGGACGCCGGCCGTTTTCATACGCCCCGGCGTTACTGGGCGCCGGCCAGGTAGCCGGCGATGGCGGCCATCTCCTCGTCGCTGACGTTGGCGACGGTGGGTTTCATGGCGGCGGTCATGCCGTTGGCCCGCGCGCCGCTCTTGATGTCCTTCATCTGGTTGAGCAGGTACTGCTCGTTCTGGCCTTTCAGCTTCGGGTAGATGGGCATGATGGGCGCGCCCCCGGCTTCGCCGTGGCAGGCGGCACAGCCCTTGGAGGTGTAGAGTGCCTGGCCGTCGGCGGCGACGGCGGTGCCGGCCACCGCGGTGGCGAGCGCGGCGCAGAGGCCGAGCAGGGTCATTTTCCTGTGCATGGTGAATCTCCTTGTCGAGGGTTGTTTCCCGGTTCCGACGCCGCCGTCAGGGCGGCGCCGCGGTTTTTCCTATCACAGGCGGCGTCAAGGCAACGCAAAGGTTCCCATCCCCTTGCTGGGGGATCTGCGGATCGACGGGAGTGGATTTGCC
The DNA here is from genome assembly GCF_003337735.1 of Thioalbus denitrificans. Lineage (NCBI taxonomy): Bacteria > Pseudomonadati > Pseudomonadota > Gammaproteobacteria > Chromatiales > Ectothiorhodospiraceae > Thioalbus > Thioalbus denitrificans. The sequence continues at coordinate 948,571 of NZ_QPJY01000001.1, forward strand.
CCGCCCCGGGGTGTCGGTGAGCGGGTAGCCCGGGACCGGGGCGGGGCGATGAGTGCGGTCGGAACCGACCGGCTACCAGCAGCGCCCCTTCTTCGCCTGTCCGGGGGGGCAGAACCGGCCGTGATGGGGGTGGCGGTGACGATACCGGTAGGCGTCGTCGTAGTAGTAGCGATCGCGGTAGTAGCGATCCCCGTCATAGCGGTAGTAGGGGTAGGTGCGGTAGCGCCGCGGCTCGCGGTAGCCGTCGGTGGCGATGGCCGTGCCGGCCGCCGCCCCCAGTCCGCCGCCGACGATGGCGCCGGTGCGGCCGTCGATCTCCGCGCCCAGGTAGGCGCCCAGGGCGCCGCCCACGGCGCCGCCCACCGCGGCGCGTCCGCTGTAGTCGTCCGCAAAGGCCGGCGCGGCGGTCAGGGACAGGGTGAGCAGCAGGGTCGTGAGTGTCCGTTTCATGGCTCCATCTCCTCCAGGGGAATCCGATGGGGCCAGATTGCGCCAGCCGGGCTGAACGCCGGCTGAACGGAACCACGGTGGTGACGGGAGCCGAAGCCGGCTTCAGCCCGTCTGGGCGAGCCCCGCCAGGACGCAGCGCAGGATACCGTAGGGGTAGTCGCCGTCGAGGGCGTCGTAGGTCTCCCGCAGTCGGGCGCTGTCGGGGGCCCCGTGGGCCAGCAGGGTGTCCTGCACCATCGCCATCTCCGGCGGTTCCAGCGCCACCACCTCATCCAGGGCCACCTCGCCCGCGGCGATGGCCGCGGCCAGGTGGGCGTAGACGGTGTCCGGACGCAGGCCGCGGCGGGTGGCGATGGCATCCACGTCGAAGCCGAGCCGGAACAGGGAGAGGGTCTCCGCGGCGGCATCGGCGCGATTCTCGTCGCCATCCTCGTGGACGCGGATGACCTCCAGGAACGCATCGCCGTAGCGTTCGAGCTTGCGCGCCCCGACCCCCGTCACCTGGGCCAGCTGGGCGCCGGTGCGGGGGCGGCGCTCCAGCATCTCCATCAGGGTGGCGTCGTGGAAGATGACATAGGGGGGCACGCCCTCCTCCTCGGCCAGCTGTCGTCGGCAGGCCCGCAGCGCCTCCCACAGCCGTTCGCTCTCGGCGTCCACGAACCGCGGGCCGCGGCGTGCCGCGCTCTTGCGGCTCTGGCGCTCTGGATCGCGGCGCAGCTCCAGGTTCTCATCGCCGCGCAGCAGCGGCCGGCAGGCCTCGGTGAGGCGCAGCCCGCCGTAACCCTCCGGGTCCACCGCCAGCAGCCCGCGCGCCACCAGCTGGCGGAACACGGAGCGCCACTGGGTGGCGGAGAGCGCGCGGCCGATGCCGAAGGTGGAGAGGCGCTGGTGGCCGAATTCCCGCACCCGCTCGTTGTCCTTGCCGGTGAGGATGTCCACCAGGTGGCTGACGCCGAAGCGCTGGCCGCTGCGGTAGACGCAGGAGAGGGCCATGCGCGCCGCCTCGGTGGCGTCCCAGGTGGCCACCGGCTCCAGGCAGGTGTCGCAGTTGCCGCAGGGCTCGGCGAGGGTTTCGCCGAAGTAGCGCAGCAGCGCCTGGCGGCGGCAGGTGGTGAGCTCGCACAGCCCCAGCATCGCCTCCAGCCGCTGGCGCTCGATGCGCTTGTGGAAGTCGTCGGCCTCGGAGGAGGCCAGGATCTGGCGCAGGGTGATGACATCCTGCAGGCCGTAGGCCATCCAGGCGTCGGCGGGTAGCCCGTCGCGGCCGGCGCGGCCGGTCTCCTGGTAGTAGGCCTCCACGCTGCGGGGCAGGTCCAGGTGGGCGACGAAGCGCACGTTGGGCTTGTCGATGCCCATCCCGAAGGCGATGGTGGCCACCATCACCACCCCCTCCTCGTTGATGAAGCGCGCCTGGTGGGCGGCGCGGGTCTCGGCCGGGAGGCCGGCGTGGTAGGGCAGGGCGTCCCGGCCCTGCTCGCGCAGCCAGGCGGCGGTCTCCTCCACCCGCTTGCGGGAGAGGCAGTAGACGATGCCCGCATCGCCCCGGTGCTCGGCCTCCAGGAAGCGCAGCAGCTGATCCCGGGCGTTGCGCTTCTGCACGATGCGGTAGCGGATGTTGGGGCGGTCGAAGCCGCTGATGAACAGGCGCGCCTCCGCCAGGCCCAGCCGCTCGATGATGTCGCGGCGGGTGGGCTCGTCGGCGGTGGCGGTCAGGGCGATGCGCGGCACCGCGGGGAAGCGCTCGTGGAGCACCGAGAGCTGCAGGTACTCGGGGCGGAAGTCGTGTCCCCACTGGGAGACGCAGTGGGCCTCGTCGATGGCGAACAGCGCGATCTCCACCCGCCCCAGCAGCTCCTGGAAGCGCGGCGTCATCAGCCGTTCCGGAGCCACGTAGAGCAGGTCCAGCTCTCCGGCCAGGAAGCGCTCCTCCAGCGCCCGGGCCGCGGCGGCGGGCAGGCTGGAGTTGAGCGCCGCGGCGTTCACCCCGTTCTGGACCAGCGCCGCCACCTGGTCCTGCATCAGGGCGATGAGGGGCGAGACCACGATGGCGGTGCCCGGGCGCAGCAGCGCCGGGACCTGGTAGCAGAGTGACTTGCCGCCGCCGGTGGGCATCAGCACCAGGGCGTCGCCGCCGGCGGCGAGGGTGTCGATGATCTCGGCCTGCAGGCCGCGGAAGGCGGGATAGCCGAAAGTGGTGCGGAGGATCTCCAGTGCGTCCGTGGTCATGGGGTCGAATTCTGCACCACCGGCGCCGCGAAGAACACCGCCGGGCGGCTTCCGCGACCGGGCCGCCGGGCGGTGGGGGTGCAATGACGGTCCGGGTCTGCGATCCTTGGGTGCACGCTCGGGGAGCCCACCACGTGATCACGGTCGTCACCTCCATCTCGTCGCTGCTGCTCGGAATCGGCACCCTGCTCGTGGGGGTGGGGTTTCTCGGCACCCTGCTGGGCGTGCGCGCCGGGATCGAGGGTTTCTCCGAGCAGGTGACCGGGCTGGTGATGTCGGCCTACTTCGCCGGCTACATCCTCGGCACCTGGGCCTGCCCCTCGCTGATCCGCCGGGTGGGCCACATCCGCGCCTTCACCGCCATGGCGGCGGTCGCCTCCGTCTGCGTCACCGCCCATGCGCTGTGGGTCCATCCGCTGGTCTGGGCGGCCCTGCGGGTCATCAGCGGCGCCTGCCTGGTGGGGCTCTACATCGTCATCGAGAGCTGGCTCAATGTGCTGGCCCCGAACCAGAAGCGCGGCAAGATGCTCTCCGTCTACATGATGACCACCCTGCTGGCCATGGCGGGCGGCCAGTACCTGATCCTGGTGGCCGACCCGGCCGCCTTCATGCCCTTCGGGATCATCGCCATGCTGGTCTCCCTGGGGCTGGTTCCCGTGGCCCTGACCCGGGTGCTGCAGCCGCAGCCGGTGGAGACGCCCGCCGTGGTGGGGATCGGCCACCTGTTCCGGGTCTCGCCCCTGGGGGTCGCCGGGGCCTTCGTCACCGGCTTCGTGCTGAGCGCCTTCTGGGGCATGGGCGCGGTGTTCGCCCAGGGCATCGGGCTGGATGCGGCCGGCATCGCCGCCTACATGAGCGCCACCATCCTGGGCGGCGCCTTGTTGCAGTGGCCCGTGGGACACCTGTCCGACCGCTTCGATCGCCGCAGCGTGCTCACCCTGTTCTGTTTCGTGGCGGGGGGGCTGTCCCTGGCCGGCTGGTTCCTGGTGGATGTCTCCACCGTGGCGCTGTTGGTCGCCAGCTTCTTCTATGGTGGCGTCGCCTTCGCCCTCTACTCCCTCAGCGTGGCCCACGTGAACGACCACGTCTCCCATGCGGAGGTGCTGGAGGCCACCCGCGGGCTGCTGCTCATCTATGGGGTGGGCGCGGCGCTGGGTCCGGCGGGGGCGGGGCTGCTGATGGAAATGCTGGGCGCCCGCAGCCTGCTCGCCGCCATCGCGGGGGTGCTGGGGCTGCTGGGGCTGTTCGCCGTCTACCGCATGCGCACCGGCGCGCCCATCCCGGCCGCGGCGCAGGGCGAATTCGTCTCCCTGGTGCGGACCACCCCCGAGGCGGTGGAGTTGCTGCCGGAGGCGGAGGTGGAGCCGGAGCTGGACCTCCCGGCGCCGCCGCCGGAGAGCGCCGTGGAGCCCGAGGCGCTCAGGCCGACCGGGACGGACTGATCGGGGCGGCGGCGCATCTGTTCGCGGGCGGCCCCGGATTTACCGCCAAGGCGCCAGGGACGCCAAGGAGGGAATGTTGCGCGGGGCACGATGGGCAGGGGGCTGTCTGGTGGGCGTTGGCGGAATGCCATGAATTGATTCCGGCCCGCGAGTGCCCCAAGCCTTGATGTTGGTGCGGATGAGTCTGCACCAACAATGTTGATGAACACGGAACACGGAACACGGAACACGGAACACGGAACACGGAACACGGAACACGGATCTCAGGTCCGCCACAGCAGCGCCAGCGCCTCCAGTATCCGCCTGCCGTCCGCGCGCTCCAGGGTATGCAGGCCGTCCACCGTCCAGGTGCGGGCGCGCCCGTGCAGGGCCGGGACCTGGTTCATGTCCTGGCTGCGGGGCGGGACCACCACGTCGCCGATGCCCAGCAGGCCGTCCTGGCGCCGGACGATGGAGACGTAGAGCGCCTCGGGGTGGGGCTGGTGATTGAGCCAGTCGAGGAATCCTCCCGGCCGGGTGCCGGAGAGGTCGTAGTAGAGCCCCTGGGAGCGGTTCAGGGTCTCGCCGCCCACGAACGGGGCGAGCCAGGCCAGCGGCGTCTGCCCGGCCAGCAGGCCCAGCTCCGCCGTGTCGGTGCCCAGGTGGGGGCTGGCGATGGTCACCAGGGCATCGATGCCGGCCTCCGGGTGGCGCACCAGGTAGAGCCGGCCGAGCACGCCTCCGGCGGAGTGGCCGGCCAGGGCCAGGGTCTCGTCCCGGTGCTGCGCGCGCACCCAGGCCAGCAGCGGTTCCAGCGCCTGCAGCTGGGTCAGCAGGGGCGCCTCGGTGGGCAGGCTCACGGTATAGAAGCGCCGGTTGCCCATCCGCTCGCCCCCGGCGATGCGCACGCCGCCCCGGGCGGGGAGCAGATTGCCGCCATCGCGCCAGCCCGCCGCGGCCAGTTCCGCCGTCACCCCGCTCTCGCGCCAGGCGCCGCCGTCCTCCAGGTAGCCGGGCAGCAGGACCAGGGCCTCGGCCCGGACGCCCGGGGCGGCCAGCAGGATCAGGAGGAGCAGCAGTGAGCGGAGCAGGGGCGGGCCCATGGTGGCGTGTCCGAGGCGATGGATAACAACAGCTTAACCCATCCGGCGGCGGATTATTTCCCAGCGTGGCGCTGGGGCATTGGGTCGGGAGGGGCGACGGCGCTATAATGCGCGCCCACGTCCCGAGGAATCATTCCGTCTTGTACGCAACCATCCAACAGCGGCTGGGCCGGCTCACCGGTTCCGGCATCCACGCCCTGCTGAAAGAGAGCCGGATCGGCCTGGAGAAGGAGAGCCTGCGGGTGAACAGCGAGGGCAGCCTCGCGTTGACGCCCCACCCGGTCGCCCTGGGTTCGCCGCTGACCCACCCCTGGATCACCACCGACTACGCCGAGCCGCTGCTGGAGCTGATTACCCCGCCCATGGCCACCTTCGCCGAGGCGCTGGGCTTTCTGCGCGACGTGCAGCGCTTCGTCTATCCGCGCATCGGCGAGGAGATTCTGTGGGCCACCAGCATGCCCTGCGTGGTGCGCGGCGAGTCGAGCATTCCCCTGGCCCGCTACGGCAGCTCCAACGCCGGCACCATGAAGACCGTCTACCGGCGCGGCCTCGGCTACCGCTACGGCCGGGTGATGCAGGTGATCGCGGGCATCCACTTCAACTACTCCTTCGGGCAGGCGTTCTGGGCCGGGCTGCAGGGCCTGGAGGGCGACGGGGTCCCGCTGCGGGAGTTCATCGATACCCGCTACTTCGCCCTGCTGCGCAACCTGCAGCGCCTCGGCTGGCTGGTGCCGTACCTGTTCGGCGCCTCCCCGGCGGTGTGCAAGTCCTTCCTGTGCGGCCAGCCCAACCGGCTCCGGCAGTTCGACCCGGGCACCTACTACGAGCCCTGGGCCACCTCCCTGCGCATGGGGGACATCGGCTACCAGAACAACCAGGAGAACAAGCGCGGCATCAAGGCCAACTACGACAGCCTCGACGCCTACGTGGAGAGCCTGCGCTGCGCCATCGAGACCCCCTGCCCGGAATACGAGGCCATCGGGGTGAAGGTGGACGGCAAGTACCGCCAGCTCAACGGCAACATCCTCCAGATCGAGAACGAGTACTACAGCACCGTGCGTCCCAAGCAGGTGCCCATCGGCAACGAGAAGCCGACCCTCGCCCTGACGCGCCGCGGGGTGGCCTACTTCGAGCTCCGCTCCCTGGACGTGAACGCCTTCGATCCCCTGGGGGTGAACGAGGAGCAGCTCCATTTCCTCGAGGCGCTGACGCTGTTCTGCCTGCTGGCCGACAGCCCCCCCATCGACGCGGTCGAGCGGGAGAACATCGACTGGAACGAGATGACCACCGCCCACCGCGGCCGCGAGCCGGGACTGGAGCTGCGCCGCAACGGGGCCATGGTCAGCCTCAGGGCCTGGGCCGCCGAGGTGACCGGCGCCATGGAAGGGGTCTGCCGGGTGCTGGACGAGGTCAAGGGTCCGGGCTACCTGGAGGCCCTCCGCCTCCAGCAGGCGAAGGTGGAGGACCCGGAGCGGACCCCCTCGGCGCGCATGCTGCGGGAGATGCGGGAGAACGGCGAGACCTTTCACGCCTTCGCCCGGCGCATGTCGCTCAAGCACCAGCGCTATTTCATGGCCCTGCCGGAGGATGCCGATCGCACCCGCGAGTTCACCGGGCTGGCGGCAGGCTCCATCAGCGACCAGCGCGCCGTCGAGGCGGCCGACGACATCGACTTCGACGAGTACCTGCGCCGCTACTTCGCCCAGCACTGACCTCCCCGGCGGCCTTGCCGCCTGCCGTTCCGCGACCCACAATCAGTTCAGGGAACGCGGCGGGCACGGCATGGCCACCATCGACACCCTCTACCACCGGGAAGACGGGTTCTGGCTCATCGAGCTGGAGATCAGCGACGCGCGCCAGCTGTTCAACTCCCTGGATCCGGCGCCGTTCCGGGAGAAGGACCTGGACAGCGAGGCGGAACAGTACATCGTCGGCGCGGCGCGCGAGTTTCACCTCGATGCGCCGCTCAAGCTGGTCATCCACCTGCCCGGGGCGGCGGCGGAGAGCGAAGCGGCCCGCAGCGCTCCCGACGCCTTTCGCCACTATTTCGCCTACCGCGCCGAGGTGAAGGCCCGCGAGCTGCGCAATACCCTGCGCGAGGGGCGCACCGCGCTGGCAATCGGGTTGAGCTTCCTGTTCCTGTGCATCAGCGCCCGGCGCTTCGTGGGGTTCCTGGGCGACGGCACCCTGGCGGGCATCGTCGAGGAGGGTCTGCTCATCAGCGGCTGGGTGGCCATGTGGCGCCCCATCGAGATCTTCCTCTACCTGTGGTGGCCCATCCGCCGCACCCGCCAGGTGCTGCGCAAGCTGAGCCTGGTCCCGGTGGAGATCCGCCCCCGCTGACGGACCAATGACGAGGAGAGGCCCATGGCCGGCAACAGCCCCCGCAGTCCCGTGAACGCCGATATCCGCGACCCGTCCCTCGCCGACGGCGGCCGCGACCGCATCGAGTGGGCCTGGTCGGAGATGCCGGTGCTGCGCCAGCTGCACGACCGCTTCCTGGCCGAGCGGCCGCTGGAGGGGCTGCGGGTGAGCGGCTGCCTGCACATCACCACCGAGACGGCCAACCTGGCCCGCGTGCTGCAGGCGGGCGGGGCGGAGGTGGTGCTCTGCGCCAGCAATCCGCTGAGCACCCAGGACGACGTGGCCGCCGCCCTGGTGCGCGACTTCCGCATCCCCGTGCACGCCATCCGCGGCGAGGACACCGACACCTACTACCGCCACATCGGCGCGGCCCTCGACCATCGTCCCCAGGTGACCTTGGACGACGGCGCCGACCTCGTCTCCGAGCTGCACAAGGGGCGCCCGGAACTGCTCGAGGGGGTCGTCGGCGGGACCGAGGAGACCACCACCGGCGTCGTCCGCCTGCGCGCCATGGCCCGGGAGGGGGCGCTCAGGTATCCCATCGTGGCGGTCAACGACGCGCTGACCAAGCACCTGTTCGACAACCGCTACGGCACCGGCCAGAGCGCGCTCGACGGCGTCATCCGCGCCACCAACATCCTGCTCGCGGGACGCACCTTCACCGTGGTGGGCTACGGCTGGTGCGGGCGCGGCCTGGCCCTGCGCGCCCGCGGCCACGGCGCCCACGTGGTGGTCTGCGAGGTGGATCCCCTGCGGGCCCTGGAGGCGGCCATGGACGGCTACCGGGTGATGCCGCTGCGCCTGGCCGCGGCCCAGTCGGACTTCATGGTCACCGTCACCGGCGACAAGCACGCCATCGACCGTTCCCACTTCGAGGTGATGAAGGACGGCTGCGTGCTCGCCAACGCCGGCCACTTCAACGTGGAGCTCAACCTCGAGGCCCTGGCGGCGATGGCCGTGGAGCGGCACTGCCCGCGCCCCGCGGTGGAGGAGTTCCGCCTCTCCGACGGGCGCCGCATCCGCGTGCTCAGCGAAGGGCGGCTGGTGAACCTGGCCGCGGCCGAGGGCCACCCGGCGGCGGTGATGGACATGAGCTTCTCCAACCAGGCGCTCAGCGTCGCCTGGCTGGCCCGGCGGGGCAGCGATCTCGCCCCCGGGGTGCACCGGGTGCCGGAGGCCATCGACCGCGAGGTGGCCGAGCTCAAGCTCGCGGCCATGGACATGGGCATCGACACCCTCACCGAGGAGCAGCGCGACTACCTCTCCTCCTGGCGCGAGGGGACCTGAGGCCCGCGTCATGACCCCGAACAGCGACTACCGCGTCGAGCGCGAACAGCTGCTGCGCGAGATCGACCGGGAGATGACCGCCACCACCGGCTACACCGGCCGCGACCGGCTTCGCCCGGCGGTGCGCGCCGCCCTGGCCCGGGTGCCGCGCGAGGCCTTCGTGCCCGAGGGGATGGAGGAGCTGGCCTATGCCAACCACCCCCTCTCCATCGGCCACGGCCAGACCATCTCCCAGCCCTACATCGTGGCGCTGATGACCGAGGTGCTCGACCTCGGGCCGGAGGACACCGTCCTCGAGGTGGGCACGGGCTCCGGCTACCAGTGCGCGGTGCTCGCCGAGCTGGCCCGGGAGGTCTACAGCGTGGAGGTCATTCCCGAGCTGGTGGAGGCCGCCCGCGAGCGGTTGGACCGCCTCGGCTACCGCAACATCCGGACCCGCTGCGCCGACGGCGCGCTGGGCTGGCCGGACAAGGCCCCGTTCGATGCCATCATCGTCACCGCCGCCGCCCGCGCCATCCCCCCCGCGCTGGTGGAGCAGCTGGCGCCCGGGGGGCGCATGATCATTCCCGTGGGGGTCTCCTGGCTGGGCCAGGACCTGGTGCTGCTCACCAAGGACGCCGACGGCGGTGTCCACAGCCGCGATCTCCTCGCCGTGGCCTTCGTGCCGCTGGTGACCAGCGACCGGAATCTGGGGGGTGGGTGAAGGGTGAGGTGTGAGGAGGTGAGGCGTTCCGCAGGGCCGGATGCATCCGGCCGGGCAGGGCGTCGGTTCCCGGCGTTGCTGTGCAGATGAATCTGCACCTACGATGCTGATGAACACGGAACACGGAACACGGAACACGGAACACGGAACACGGAACACGGAACACGGAACACGGAACACGGAACACGGAACACGGAACACGGAAC